>JAPOTS010000032.1 GCA_026709065.1 Bacteroidota bacterium | reverse complement strand
CAGTCCGCCGAAGATTCGTTTGCATGGTTAGCTTGTCGTGAGCACTGGCTTGATCTCTCTCGTGGTGCGGTCATTATGGGTATACTAAATGTCACACCAGATTCCTTCTATGATGGCGGAAGATACCTGAATACATCCGAAGCTCTCAAGCGTGCTGAAGCAATGCTCATTGAAGGCGCACGGATCATTGATGTCGGAGGTGCGTCATCGCGGCCGCGTGGAAGCATCTATGGTGAGGGTGCAGGCGCCGTCTCTTCGGAATGCGAAATAGACCGCGTTGTGCCGGTTATCAAAGCAATTCGGCGTTCATTTCCTGAGGCGATTGTTTCCGTGGACACATTCAGTCCGGTGGTTACGTCTTCTGTATTGGATGCAGGAGCGCATATGATCAATGATATCTCCGGTCTTCAAAATGGGGTTGCTTCAGCAGAGTATGCAGGCGAGGCCGGTGCCGCATATGTTCTTATGCATTCAATTCGCCAGCAGGGAGGCATTGTTCATGCCGCGGAGTACAGCAATGTCGTTACAGCGGTGTATACTTCGCTGAAGGAGTCGATAGAACGGGCTAGTGATGCAGGGATCCATAGCATTATTGTAGATCCCGGATTTGGATTCGGCAAGTTACCCAGTGATAACCTGCGTTTGGTCAATCATCTGGATTTGTTCGCGGAATTAGGATATCCTATATTGATAGGAATATCCCGGAAAAGTACGGTTGGCCAGGTTCTGAGCAAGGATTCTGTTCCGATCCCCGTTGAGGATCGACTATTTGGATCACTTGGTGTGACAGCGGTTGCAGTACTTCGGGGGGCTAAGATTATCCGAACTCACGATGTTCGTGGAACTCTTGAGATGATCCAAGGCATGGAAGCAGTATTGAACGTCCCTGCATGAACCTGTTTGACATCATTCCGGTGCGACTGATAGATCTTTTTGAGATCTTGCTGGTGGCTGTCGTCTTTTATCGTCTTTATATGACGATGCGAGGCACTCTTGCCGTTTCGTTGTTTGTCGGATTACTGGGATTCCTGTTCATCCAGTTTTTGGTGCAGGTAACGGGCATGAAGGTTCTACAGTCAATGTTTTCGGCACTCAATGATATTTACGTATTGGCGGCAATCATTGTATTTCAGCCTGAGATTCGACGTATATTAATTCTTCTTGGCCAGACACCTTTGTTGCGGCGCATCCTCACCCCCGTTGCCAAGGCTGAAATCGTTCCTGAAATCGTTGCTGCGGTCAGCAAAATATGTCAGCAGCAACAAGGGGCATTGATCGCTTTCAAGAGGGCCAGCGGACTTAGAAGTTATATAGAAACAGGAGAGACTCTGCAGGCAGCCATTAGTAGCAACCTTCTCGTTTCTGTTTTTAACCCGGTCAGCCCTCTGCATGATGGGGCTGTAATTATTGCAGATAATCGGATTGAGGCTGTACGCTGTATATTACCTGTATCCCGTAGCAAGCGGCTGGGACAGCAGTTTGGGACACGGCATCGGGCAGCCGTAGGACTTACGGAGGAAACAGATGCGTTTGTGGTCGTGGTTTCAGAGGAAACAGGAAAAATTTCAGTTGCGGAACAAGGTGTCATGATTTCTGGACTTACAATAGAAGAGCTCGAAAGCCATCTCTCGGAAGCATTAACTGCAGGCATTCCCGGCAGATAGGCTTGACAAACGAGAACTACAAATGACCCAATTGACACGTTCAGACGGAGCATATATTCGTAGGAGATCGCAATTGTTGGAAGAAATCAGAGATCGAGGGGTAGCGGATGAACGTGTTCTTTCCGCAATTGGACGAGTCCCCCGGGAATGCTTCGTGGATCAGGCCTTGCGGCATAGAGCCTATGAAGATCTTGCACTCCCTATAGGCCTGGGACAGACTATTTCTCAACCATCCACAGTTGCATTTCAGACTATGTTGTTGGATACGCAGCCAGGAGATTCAATTTTGGAAATCGGAACTGGTAGTGGGTATCAAGCCGCGGTTCTATGTGAAATGGGAGTGCGTGTATATTCCATTGAACGACATCGAAAATTACATGAGCGAGCAAAGTCAATCCTGAACGAACTGAATTATCGGGCATTATTGCGGACTGGCGATGGGACTTTGGGTTGGCCAAGCCTGGCTCCTTTTGATGGAGTTTTGGTGACAGCGGGTGCAATTGAAATTCCAAGGATTCTACTTAATCAACTCCGAGAGCCGGCAGATAAAAATAGCCAAGGAGGCCGCCTGATCGTGCCTATCGGAGATCGGGAAAAACAGTATATGACCAAAGTGATTCGGACCGGGCCAGATTCCTACGATTCTGAGAAGTGTGGAAGGTTTCGGTTCGTTCCGCTTGTGAGCGGTTAGATAATCACAGTATGTTCGTCAGAGCTTTTGCTCTGAAAGGCCTTGACTAGTGCACGTCGGGCGTCATCTCGAAAACCCTCAGAGGTTCGGTGTTCTTCTGTCATGACCGCAACACCGATAAAAACTCCGCCGGTAAGCAAGCCAACATTCTGCTCGATCTCGTGCATGACAGATTTATGCCATATTTCTAAAGCATCTTTGTTGCTGTCTGTAAACACACCGTACACTAAATCACCAAATTTGATTACGCGACTTTCAGGGGCAGCACGTGTCAGGCAATCCGCGGTCCGTTGTTCAATATCTCCGATGGAATCTCCGTATACATTGAGAAGTTTCTCTATTCTCTTTGGTGCGACGAGTGCCAGTGCAAGTCCCCGTTTCTCAAGCCTGGCTGCCTCCATTTCGTCAGAAATAATCTCATGTCGTGGCCGATTGGGATCGACCTTGTAGAGCAGAAGACTGAATGTTTGGCCGAAAGTGTCTAAGAGTTCTTTTGCGCGAGGATGAGAGAGTCCATTCTTTTCGATAGTATCTACGAATAAATAGTTCCCCGTATTTCCAATTGAGGCAATCCCTAAAGCAGTGATGCTGGCGGGTTTGCGGCTATATGTCAAGTGACTTGACTGTAAACCCTCGGAGCCTATATGGTGAATGCTCGAAGTAGCCGATTCTTCCAGAAGATTATACTTGAGCACGAAGGATTCTCCACGTGATCGAATCCAGTCCTGTCCAGCTGTTCCCAAAATCAGATACTCATATTTGTTCGTGCTAGGTTGGAGAATTCCAATTGCATGGGCATTAAGTGCCGTAAGAAATCCATTTAGAATGGGAAGCAATATATGTTTGTCAAGGGGGTCTCTGTATTTCGAAGGTGCAGGTGAAAGTTTTGGGTCAAGTGGCGAAGACTCCGTTACCAAGCTTAGCTGGAGGCTTTCTGGTTGAGTATCCGCCTGATTCAAGTGTTTATGATCAGGGGGTAATTCCTCGTTTTCCTCGTCTTCATTCGTAGATTGGGGGCGGATATCGAGAATTCCAAAATCTTCCAATGTTTCTTCCTCCACCGGTTTGTTCGGGAGCTGTGCAGATTTCTTGCGTTTGCTTCCGGATTTCGTTGAAATTCCAGAGATCCACAGAATCAACGAAATTATAATCAATCCCCCCATCGGGATATACTTCCACCATTCAGTGGTAAGAGTAGTTTCAATTGTAAGCGTTATGGCCGCCGCAACAATGGCGAGAATGCTGAAGAGTATCCGCAACATAAGCAATCAGGAGAATAAC
The DNA here is from genome assembly GCA_026709065.1 of Bacteroidota bacterium. Taxonomy (GTDB): domain Bacteria; phylum Bacteroidota; class Rhodothermia; order Rhodothermales; family Bin80; genus Bin80. The sequence goes on along the minus strand of JAPOTS010000032.1, from coordinate 11,413 downwards.
TATAAGTTATGATAAAATAGGGAATGTCAGGCACCCAGAACTTTTTGCAGTTTCTATTTTAAATTCGGTTTCGTTGGTCTTGTGAAATTATCTGACATCCAAAGAATCAGGAAAATCATTTTTTTGGGGGTCCGGATTGACAAGCGGGCCAGTGAGAGGAAGATCGAAACTGGTTAAGAAGGGTGCAAGTGTAGAGAACCAGAATTCTTGCTGAAATTCGACCCAATCCTCAGTAAATGACTGATCTGCCTGCCTGTGCCCTTGTATATCCAGATAAAAACTACGTGGCCAGTCAGGGAATCGCTCTTGTGCGTCCCTGAGGATATGAAATGCTGCCTGTGCTGCCTCCGAGAACTCCATATCTCTGGTGATGATCATATAAATGGACACCGTATTGTCAAAATTCATCCATACTCCCGGGGATTCAGGTTTATTATATTCAGGAATAAAGAGGGGAGGAGATTTTGAAGCCTCCATTCTGGTTGAAAACTTTAGGGAATGTGATAATCAGTTGGGAAACAGTTGTGCAATACAGATCGGTTGGAAGTGATGGTATTGCCGGGTACGCTCCAATCCGCGATACGGACTTTGCACATTTGACAGGTTCAATGATGAGTTACACTTACATCTCGGTGTGAGTAATTCGAAAGTCTGCAAGGCAAGTCAAAATTAGAGTATGCGTTTACTAGTACAGCAGTGGGGCATTTTCTAATCAAACTGGTTCATGGGTAAATACGGTTGCTGCTGTGCCATTGAATTGGTTGTGACAGTTATTCCATGGCGGAATATCTGTCCATTGGGGTGGGCAGTGTTATTTTTGTCCGTTCAGGACACACAAGGCTTTGGTCCTGCATTTGATTTCTTAGAGAACACTAACTGCTGTACTGCTTTGTATGTTTTGAGTATCCAGGCAGAGAAGATACAGATCTTGGCCAACTTCAGATACCAGGAAATTCCGTTGCGGAGCGGAATGATGAAAAAATGGTGCCCGGGACTGGAATCGAACCAGCACGCCCGTAAGGGCACTGCCCCCTCAAGACAGCGCGTCTACCTATTCCGCCACCCGGGCTAATGGTGATCCCGCCAGGGCTCGAACCTGGGACCCTCTGATTAACTTACCACACCGGCTTTCACCGGCCATCTGATCGTGTTGTGGTCTGGACCATCTCTTCACCCTTCCAGTAGATGGGGCGGGTGGGCTGCGTATGGCCTCTGAGGGCTCTCTTGAATCCACCTTGAAGCGGATATAACCAAACAAAATTCTCTAAACTCGGCACGGTAAAGAGAGAATGGCCAACAAGGTTGCCTGCTGATTGCCCATTGAGATCCGGTGCATTTTTACGTGTGACGACGTAGCAACGGCTTTAGGGGGTTCCAGCATACAGCAGCCTACACTTACTCAGTTTCCTGAGTAAGGCTCCATGACGTAAAGTCAGATGCTCTGCCAACTGAGCTACGGGATCAAAATGTAAAGAACAATTAAAGTGTTAACCAATCTTAAACGTAATTCTTTCGCTAATGGTTCATCATGTCCCAAAGTTTTTTCATTGGATAACGTAGAACAAGTTGTCCTTTTAGTTTTGAACGATCAAAATTTATAAAGCCATGGGCCAGATAAACTTCTGATGGAATACAACGCCAGAGGAGTTTTATCTCGCGGTCTTTTTGGCGATAGTCATGAGTCATGATCAATCCAACCAATTTAGGGGCCCCAGATCCGACAAACACATCAACCTCAGCATGATCAGAACTTGTTGTGTTGCAGATATATCCATAATTCATTGGATAAATAATGTCAGGGTATAATGGATGTGGAGTGGACTGAGGTCGATCCAACTGCACGCCTTCGTCAACAATGAGTTGTTCCCAGCGCTCCCAAGAAAAATGATCCTGAAGAAGCATGGTGTATTGATCAATCATCGGAAGGGGGAATGGGTTGGATGTACAGCTCTTTTAATCTCTCAGAATCTACTGATGCTGGAGTTTGAGACATGGGCTCTTGTGCACTCTGAGTTTTTGGAAATGCAATGACCTCTCGTAGGGATGTAGAGCCAGAAAGTAACATCACAATCCGATCTAACCCTAATGCTATTCCGCCATGAGGAGGGGCTCCATAACGTAGTGCTTCAAGCAAAAATCCGAATCTTTCCTCACTTTCATCTGCGGGAATTCCAAGAATATCAAACACCTGCTTTTGAATCTTTTGGTCATGAATACGGATGGATCCACCTCCGATCTCCATACCGTTGAGAACAATATCATAAGCGCGAGCCTGGACTCGCACAGGGTGTCTTGCCAATAAATCTACATCCTCATTTTTAGGAGAAGTAAATGGATGGTGCATTGATGAATAGCGTTTTTGTTGATGATCAAATTCTAAAAGTGGGAAATCAATTATCCACGCAAAATTCCAAGATGCTTCATCAATGCAGCCCAATTCATTGGCCATATGTAGTCGTAGAGATCCCATCTGGTGATGTACATCCGGCCATCGCCCCGACAATAGTAGCAGTAGATCACCTATTTGAGCCCCTGCAGCTTGTCTTGCATTATTCACAAAGGATTCTGCGAGAACATGCGATTTGACAGAGCACTTTGCGTCAGTCCCATCTGATGGAATTCGAATATGGATTAGGCCACCTGCGCCGATTTGTTTCCGGACCACTGTTTTATCCAATCGATCCATGTAACCTCGCCCTTTATCTCCAAACCCAGGGATGACTAACCCTAAGACAGATCCTCCATTGGAAAGCGTATGGTCAAAGACGCGGAATCCTGAATTTTTAAAGATTGAACTAAGATCACAAATTTCAAGATCAAATCGGAGATCTGGTTTATCAGATCCATATTTCCACATAGCTTCTTGATAAGTAAGGCGTGGAAATGGCAGCGAGAGTCTGACGTTCAAGAGGTTCTGCCAGAGAGATTTCATGAGTCCTTCAGTCACTGAATAGATCATTTCCTCAGTTGCAAAGGCCATTTCCACATCAATCTGGGTAAACTCAGGTTGCCGGTCAGCACGCAGGTCTTCATCCCTAAAGCATTTTACAATTTGTACGTATTTGTCAAGGCCCCCGACCATCAGGAGTTGTTTATAGGTTTGTGGGCTCTGTGGGAGGGCGTAAAATAATCCAGGATGTACCCGACTAGGCACTAAATAGTCGCGTGCCCCTTCGGGGGTAGATTTCATGAGGGTAGGAGTCTCTACTTCCAGAAAGCCTTGCTCATCAAAGTATCGGTGAATAACCTGATAAGTTTGATGTCTTAGAATAAGTTTTTGCTGAAAGGTGGGTCTTCTGAGATCAAGATAGCGATACCTTAAGCGCAAATCCTCAGAGGCGAGTTTGGTCTTCTGGGTGTGACTTGAAACAGAAAATGGGAGGGGCTCGGAGGAAGACAGGATAACTAAATCAACAACATGAATCTCGATAGTTCCTGTTGATAGATTAGGGTTAATGGTATCCTCTGAGCGTAGGGCAACAGAGCCAATGACTGAGATTACAAACTCATTGCGTAGTCTATCGGCTAGTTCATGGGCTTGGGCATTATTTTGAGGAGAGAAGACTACCTGTGTGAGCCCATATCGATCACGTAGGTCTACAAAGATTACCCCTCCTAGGTCACGTCGGGTATCCACCCAGCCTTTCAGGATTACCTGCTTCCCTAAATGCGCTTCGGAGAGTTCGCCGCAAGTATGTGTCCGATCGGCATGCAGGCTTGGAGTTTGTTCAATATTTGTTGACATCTTTTAGTATATACAATGGTTAATGAGAGGCGAATTTATGGGCCTCAATGAATCGTAAATATTTGCGTTTGTGGAAAAAATTCCTACAGACTCGTATCTTATACGATTAAAACGATAATTTCCCCGATGAATTCCCAGCAAACTGCTCAATGGTTCGGCCATCCAAGAGGATTGTCCACACTTTTTTTTACAGAACTTTGGGAGCGATTCAGTTATTATGGGATGCGGGCACTATTAGTCCTATTTATGACTACAACTGCTGCCGAAGCAAATCCGGGGTTAGACTTTGGTGAGGGTAAAGCGGGGGCGATCTATGGTTTGTATACATTTTTCGTTTATGTATTAGCATTGCCTGGAGGATGGATAGCTGATAATATCTGGGGGCAGAGAAAGGCGGTATTTGTTGGGGGGTGCATCATCGCCTTGGGGCATTTTACGATGGCGGGTCCGTTGGTCGGACTACCTGAGCAGTTCAGTTTTTTCGTTGGCTTGATGTTTATTGCTATCGGGACGGGTTTATTAAAGCCCAATGTGAGCACGATGGTTGGAGATTTATATCCAGAGGGTGGGGCGCGTAGAGATGCTGGATTCTCCATTTTTTATATGGGCATCAATTTAGGGGCATTTGCTGGGCCGATAGTGACTGGGTGGTTAGGAGAGGCTTACAACTGGCATTATGGATTTTCGGTCGCAGGGTTGGGCATGATTTTAGGGTTGATTCAATATCGCTTTGGGACTAAATATCTTGGCAATGCAGGTCTACTAAACACTAGTGCTTCCATCGATACAGTCAAAAGAAAAACACAATTGACCTACATTATTGTAGCCGTTTCATTTGTCGTTTCCGTCATTCTCGGCACAGTATTGTTACAGACCCTTGAGTTAGAGACGATTGCTGCTGGGTTAGGATATTCAGTGATTGTCATTGCGATTTTGTTTTTTGCCTATTTGTTATTATTTACCGACCATACAACGCTTGAAAAGAAACGTCTGATCGTCATCTTCTGGTTATTTATTCTTTCGGCCATTTTCTGGTCAGGGTTTGAACAGGCGGGATCATCTCTCAATCTATTTGCCCGTGATTCAACCAATCGGATGTTGGGTGGATGGGAGTTACCTGCGAGTTGGCTTCAGTCAGTCAATTCTACATTCATCATCATTTTAGCACCCGTCTTTGGTTCTCTGTGGGTCACCTTAGCAAGGATAAAACGGAATCCTTCAATTCCAGTCAAATTTGCATTGGGGTTACTTGGGCTTTCGGCAGGTTTTTTTGTCATTGCTTGGGGAGCTGCTAATGCACAAAATGAGTCACTCGTTTCTCCTGTATGGTTAGTGGTCATGTATTTTCTTCATACCGTAGGGGAGTTGAGTCTTAGCCCTGTTGGATTATCATCTATCACCAAGTTAGCCCCTGTTGGTCGTGTTGGGCAAATGATGGGTGTTTGGTTTATAGGAACGGCATTGGGGAATTTATTTGCAGGCCTCGTGGCTGGGCAGTTAGAAACGCTTGCTCCTGTTGATCTCTTTTGGAATGTTGCTATGACGATTGGAATTGCTGGTATAATCGCACTTATTGTGTTCCCCTTTATTAAGCGTCTCATGGGGGATGTGGATTAGTTAATTGAATGAAAAACCAACACACTCTTGGGGGCTAACAAATACTGGTGTCCTCAATTGTGGATTGATATAGACCAGCAGGATTTACGTGGGCTGGTTTCTTATTGTATGCAATGTCCGATCTAATCAGTGCGCGATGCTTCAAGAGTTCTTTTCGCGAATAGATTCCAAGAAAGAAATCTCTTTTGACCCCAAATCGTAAAGTTCATAAACAAGGAAATCAATCTGCTTTTCCAGCTCAGTGGTATCCCTACCTTCTTCTTTGAACAAATAAATTGCATCAACTAATTCTTCAATTGATGAAGCATTTTTATCCGATTTTGGAATCGGAATCTGCTTAACAAATTGCTTGATGTAGCGGGATGATTTTTTTCCAAGATCAGTTGCAATCATGGGTATGTAAAATGCGGGGATGGTGGAATTGAGGATACCCAAGAGATATTTATGGTGGTGCCCCGAAAGCATGTATACACTGCAGAGAGTGAATACCCCCCCCCCCCAATATATGAAAACTAGGTTGACTTGACATATCTTTCCATACAATCCTTTCATTCTCAAATATTTCGTAAAAATCATTTTTATCCTGAACTTCAAACCACTTGTAGTCCCCGCGTTTTCTGGAGATCAACTTACCTTCTGCTGACCGTGTACCTGCCTGTTCTAAACGGTTCTTTCCATAAGTAAGTAAATATTGCTTAATTGCAGGAAAATCATCGATTTCGATACTGAGCGAAGGAAGTGTGGTTATCAGCCAACGATCATGCCATTCGCAGTGATAGCGTTGGACATCCGCCCCCTTTACCACGGGCTTAAGTATTTCTGCGGAGTTTCGATCCTCCTTGATCAGATTCTCCCGTGTTGCACCATCAATTACAAAGGCTGTGTCATAGCCCGTTTTTACGCCCATATAAATATCAATGTCCGCCCAATTTTGAAGGGGGGTGCCTACATGGTCAATCTTGTTTTTTATATTCGTTTCTATTTGAGATCCAATAAACCAAGGTCCTTTTGATGGAGAAGTAATTCTGACAGAATCTTGATCAATTAAATCTCCCATATTGATACTAATTTGTTTGTCTAATTTGATACCATTTAATGAATCATTATTTTCACTCTTCTCAACAAAAATAATACTAGTATCAACGGTTGCAGTTTCAAATATTTCTGGTCCAAGATCAATGAGTAGTAAAGGGTTATTCTTTACAAATAGGGCACGAAGCTTCTCCCCGTAACCAGCTCTCATCCATTTATTGCTGGTAATGTAACAAAGAACCCCATTCTTGCGCGTAATCTGAATTCCCCTCTCATAAAAGAGGCAGTAAATATCTCCAAATCCATGGTAAGTAAGATAATTTAAAGATTGGTACAATGCTCGCTCAGGCCTTCCCTTCATCTTTTGTAACTGCACATACGGAGGATTACCAACCACGATATCAAATCCATTTCGCTTTTGTGACCCACCACCGAAAATTTCAGGAAAGAAAATGGTTAGATCAAAATTCTTTCCAGTATGGGCAGCCGTAAGTTCATCAATCCGTTCTTTGAGCTTACCTTTTTTCGTCGGACTGTCCTCTTCAAAATAGAGGCTCTGCTTTTCAATGAGCTCCTGAAAATTGAAATTAAAGAGATCTTGGACATCTGTCTTCAGGAGAGAGTCCCCATGGATAATCTTATAATCCAAGTTTGGAAGAGGAAGAATAGACTGTCGCTCTTTCTCATCTACAACAAGAGATAACCATAATCTAAGTTTTGCAATTTCCACCGCACCTGCATCAAGATCTACACCATAAAGGCAATTCTGAATAGTCTCACGCTTTAAATTGTAGGTGTCTCTCCCAACCATATCATCATTTGCAATTAATTGGGTCAGGGTATCTCTGATTCCAACTATCTCATTCATCATTCCAACGACAAAGGCCCCAGAACCTACGGCTGGATCACAAATCCGAATAGATGCAAGTTTTTGATCAATCAAGATCGCATTTTTCCTAATTGAGTGCGGTAGTTGCTCTATCTGGTGATTGGTTAATTCAGTTTCGGTACTGTCAGAGGATGCTTCACTGCACTTGATTAGGGCTTTGAAGTCTTCTCTCGTAACAAAATCAGGTATCTCAGAACAGAGGTAGTTCATAAGACTTTCCTGACACATATAGCGAACGACCTCTCTCGGTGTATAGAAGGTTCCTTTTGACTTTCGTTCATCAGAGCCAAGAAGGCTCTCAAATACCTTCCCAAGCATTTCTGGGTCAATCGCAACTTCTCTTTCTAGGGGCTCGTCTTCCTTTACCGTAAAATTGTAGCGATCAAAAACATCTAAAATCCCTAAATCATCTTCCGTTGGCGGTTTCAGCCATGAAGTATTTTGGCTATTAGAGAAGAGTTCATTAGGAAGAATAATATCCGTATTGACCCAGTCATAGTTGTTGATTGGATCAAAGAGGCCCCCGTTGAGAAATGGAATCTTGCAATTAAACTCTGAAAAATAATCATCAATGTCCCTCCTGTCATAACGGAGAGCTTCATAAAATAGATGCTCTAAAATGTCGTTGAAGAAATTCTTATCTCCTCGTTCATTGAATTTGTCGCGCAGGAAGCTTGTTGACCCTGAACCCCATTCCTGGCCTCTCTCTACTCCTAACCATCCCTTTTTCTGCAAGAAATAGAGAAAAACAACCTGCCCTAACAGCTTTTTTGCAAAATCATCCGTACGAATATTCTTAGACTCAAACTCATGCCGAATTACAGGGTCTTTAAGAACATGAGCGTCTAATGAAGCTCTTAGATCAAGAAAAAGCTGTTGATATTTTTGAAAGAATTCCTTGGTGACTGCCTCAACACTAAACGCTTCCTCAATATCTTCAAGAGTAGGGTTACACCGATCATTTAAAAGAATTGGCACAATCCGTCTCTGAGCAGTATGGTTAGGTTCGTTCTTTCCTACAAGAAATGAAAATCGTTTTGGGGGAGATTTAACACGATCAATTTTGATCATCCCCTGATCAGCATGACGAATATGATCAAAAATTTTCACATAAGAAAAACGCCAGTCATCTATCTCCTCATGGTAGAAAGACACCAAAGCACTATCTCTGTTTCGACTCCCCAAGTACCATCCGATAAAGTTTCTCTGTAGTACCTGTGCCCGCCTGATGGATGTTTGATGTGTTAAGTTTACGACGAGCACATCAAGCGTATTCTGATCTGGATCGTCGTAATGAGCTAAACATTTATATTGCTTTATCGCACTTTCAAAGGATGAAGGTACGACAGTATTGGAAGAGTAGGGATGCAGGAGAGTAGCATCGTTCAAGAACTCTACAATAAAATTGGAAAAGTTCCCTTCGTTAAATCTCTGGTTAAATGTATCATGTACGAGGGTTGAGGCCTGTTCTTTGGTCATAGTATCACCACAATTTCAAAAAATTTTCACCGATAAAATCATCTCTGTATGGTACACAGTAAAACTTAAAATCAAGCCTTGCCACATCGTCACCGATTAGATATTTAGCCAGATTATTGCTAAGATGGTATATCTCCAAACCGTAAAGCACGGGATCCAAGTGCTTCAATTCATTCAAATTCGTGTTTGATTGCATTAGATAAAGATTGATCAAACTCAAATATAACCCAATAACTCTTATCTCTGGAGGTTGTAAGATGTACAATCTGGAAATGCGCACCTCATTTAATCTCTATCGTCTCAATCCTTTTTCTTGCCTCACCAACTCAAAAAACGGATGCCCCCTAAATTCTGATGAATGATCATCTTGTACAAGGGCTATCTTTGAAAAATACCCGATCTGGAGGAATTGGAGGTCAACAATAGTCCAGTAATTTCTATGATCGTAGCAGACTAGGCCTTGAAAGTAGTTTGGCCATTTCACGGAGTCCAATGACTTCAATTGATTTCCCCACTGGATAACGCTCTTCACCCCCATACACGATAAAGGCACGCTCTGCCTTGATATCACTAATGGCATTTTGGAATCCCTTACTGAGACTTGGAGTGAGCGAACGCTTGATTTCTATAGCTATAGGTCGTTGGAATTCAGGAATCTCCACTACAAGGTCAAGTTCAGCTCCCGCAGATGTTCGGTAAAAACTCGCACGCGTTCTTGGATAAGCATCTGAAAGGAGGTTTTCAATTACAAATCCTTCCCAACTAGCTCCAATGATTGGGTGTCCTGCAAGGTCATGGAACTGTTCAATACCCAACAGAGCATGTAACAGGCCACTGTCACGGATGTAGATCTTTGGAGACTTTACAAGCCGCTTCCGGGTGTTGGTAGAATAGGGTGTAAGCCGTCGTATGAGGAGTAAGCGAGTTAGTATATCAATGTACTGTGACACCGAAGGGGCACTCATGGCAAGGTTGCTCGCCAATCGTGCCAAGTTCAGAAGTCCCCCTTGGCCATGAGCCAACATAGTCCAAAGTCTCTCAAGAGTCTCAGCGGGTATTCGAACCTGTACAAATTCTGCCAAATCACGCTCCAAATAGGTGCGAATGAAATTCTGGCGGAATATCAGGCTATCATGATCTGTGTTAGCGAGGAAACTATCCGGGAAACCACCCCGAACCCACAGAGAATCCAGAGCATCTGGATCCGATTCAAGGATACTTAAAGGATTGAGAGATACAAATTCAATTCGCCCTGCTAAACTCTCCCCTGTCTGTTTAAGCATGTCCATGGTTGCTGATCCGAGAAGGAGAAATCTTCCGCTTCTCAGGCCGCGCCGTCTCCCTTCGTCAATGAGACCGCGTAATTCTGAAAATAGATCAGGAACCCTGTGGATTTCGTCTAGAATCACAAGTTGATCTTCGTAGTGACGCAAATATAACTTAGGATCAACCAGACGTACTCGATCAGTGCTAGACTGTAGGTCAAGGTAGAGCGCTTCGGTCAAGTTTGCAATCTCTAAGGCCAGCGTAGTCTTACCCACTTGACGGGGCCCAATCAATGCCGTAGCAGCTTGTCGATTCAGTGCTTTATACACCTGCGGTAGTGCGTTACGGGGCAACATACTTGTAAAATAAAATCATGTTTTCGATTTGCAAGGTTAAATGATTGTTAATGTAGATTGTTTCCGTATATGGAAGGAAATTGAGATTTATCACGAATCGCGTGGAATGATTAAATTTGCACAGCATATCACTGATCTAATTTTTGCAAAAATTATGTAGAGGAATGTGTTCGCTTCCATGCCATTGCTGAGATCATTCAAGGAATTCAACGGAAAAGAAAGAAATGAAGATAATAATGATGACAAGCCAGCCGTCCAAGACAGAGGGTGGGGGATTCTGACGAACTGTTTTTACATGGATGTGCTTTGAAACTGGTATTGAGCTCTTACGCAGTGGAGAGTCTGCGATTCATTACTACGAAAGGCCTTAAAGTTAGGGTATCCAGATGCGAGAGAGGCGGTGGATTGTTGCAGATCAAATTGGGTGGAAAAAAGAAGCGGACGAGGCATCGCCATCTGTAGCGGAGAATCCTCGGTGGATGAGTAACATGTTCAGTGCTCTTGTGATGCTTTATCGTTCAAGACTGAACCCACCTTGACCTTTATCCTTACCCTTGTTCTCTACTTCTGACTTATCGTCATTTGTTGGAGGAGGTAGCAATACCTGAGTGGGTTTGGGAGGTAGTTGCATTGGGGTCTGATGGATATCTTGGCTTTTGCCAATCGCATATTCATCCACCAGCCATGTGTGGAAGGAGGGTATGGGTACCCCATAGTCTCCGTCTTCTTGCTCATCAATGATTCCCCTCTCAAGTGCTTCATTGAAGAGATCTTCTGCCGCTTCTTGGGAGTACTCTTCTTGGAGCGCAGACATGATGACATCGCGTCGAATAGTATCTCCTAATGGAACATCACTGAATATTTTTGCGAGAACTTCCCGTTTCTTTTTGTCAATATCCCTAGCACGTACTTTGTAATACTCTATCTGCTCAGCGCGACCTTGTTGAAGTACCATATTAAGTCCTTCATCCGTAGGGGTCTGCTTAGATGCAAGATACTTCACCGCGGGATCTGCATAGGATATGATGT
>JAPOTS010000071.1 GCA_026709065.1 Bacteroidota bacterium | reverse complement strand
CAGACCAAGACCACAATCTTGCGGTGTCTTCTTATGTCATAGAAGAGGATACGCGTGAGAAGATTGACATCAAGCTCTTGAATGCTCAGATTGCTCTGATTGTCATGCGACAGCAAAAACTGCGGCAAAAGATTCAGGAGATCATCATGGATCTAGAACGCAGATCGGGGTTGAACACAATTGAAGGGTTGATTGAGAAGTTATGTCCTGAGGGAGTTGAGTTTAAGGAACTGGGAGATATTGCTCAATTACAAAGAGGCACAGCCATCACGAAAAAACAGATTAAGTCTGGTGATATTCCAGTTATTGCTGGGGGCAGAAAACCAGCATATTTTCATAATGTTGCTAACAGAGAAGGAGAAACTATCACAGTAGCTGGATCAGGTGCTTATGCAGGTCATCTGAATTTCTGGAACGAACCTATTTTTATCTCTGATGGCTTTTCAATCAAATCTAACTCGTCAATAGCAATAATGAAATATATCTTCTATTTCTTGAGTAATAATCAGAGTAAGATATATAACATGAAGTGCGGAGCGGGTATACCTCATGTTTATGTTAAGAATCTTACACCTTTCCATGTTCCCGTGCCGCCGTTGGAAGTGCAAAATGCAATTGTGGAGATTCTGGATACGTTTACAGCGTTGCAGCAAGAGCTGGAAGCAGAGCTGGAAGCAGAGCTGGAAGAGCGTAAAAAACAGTACGAGTACTACAGAGAAGAACAGCTGAGCTTTGATGACAACGAAGTGGAATGGAAAACACTGGGGGAGATTGGGGAGCTGGTGCGGGGGAGTGGAATTCAGAAATCAGACTTTACCGACTTTGGTGTTGGATGTATACACTATGGTCAGATCCATACATCCTTCGGTGTGTGGGCCGATAAAACGGTGTCATATATCAGTCCAGAACTTGCAGATCGCTCCCGTAAAGCAAGTAAAGGTAATCTCATCATCACGACAACAAGTGAGGATGATGAAGGGGTTGCAAAAGCTGTAGCATGGATTGGTGATCAAGATATAGCGATCAGCACAGACGCTATCATTTTCAAGCATGACCTCAATCCCAAATATGTTTCATATCTGTTTCAAACAGATCTCTTTCGTAAACAGAAGAAAGTGCGAATTACAGGAACGAAAGTACGAAGGATCTCAGCGAATAATCTTGCCAAAATCAAAATTCCTATTCCATCACTTGAAAAACAAAAAGAAATCGTTGCTACTCTTGATAATTTTGATGCACTGGTCAATGACCTATCGATCGGAATCCCCGCAGAAATCAAAGCCCGTCGCCTACAATTAGAGTACTATCAGAATCATTTACTCACATTCAAGAAAGCTCCAACGGATAACAAGGTTACTTGATTGTTCTTGACAGAATAAAATTCCGTACAATCAAATAAACAAGTCTTGTGGTGTTTTAATGACACACGAAAATGAGATGATTGGAGCAAAGATAGAGATGTGTTGATTTTAATGGCATGATGGAGCCTCTTGGAAGGCCATGCGGTTATGTTTCCAACTAATGATCTCAATGAGATAACTGCCCTACTTACTGTCTAAATTGTCGTTCCAGCATCCTTTAAAATGAGAAAAGCCCCCAATGCTTCGCTCGGATGGCGGTACAGTTGGCATCCGGCATAAATGTCAAGAATATGACTCCTATATCGAGCGGTCCTGTCGAGGGTTACCAAAAAAATACGAACCCACACGGATCATCTTCCAACGATGCTCAGCAACTGGGTCTCTTTGATCCAGATTTGAGTTCGTAACCACCATCTCCAACTCCGCCGGTAGGCTGATTATCCAATCTTTTAAGGGGAAGAAAGGGCGATAAAGCCAAACCCAAACCTGCCCTATCAGGCCAACTCCTCAACATCCAGAAACGCGACGAATACCACAGCCCCCAACACCCCATCCTGCCTACTCATTTTGGGTTATGTCACCAGACCATGATATAAATCTGATGTCTGTTTTGCAACTGCACGCCAACTGAAATGCGCCTCCACTCTGGCACGCCCCAGTAATCCCATTTCACGGGCCCGATCTGGATTTCTCATTAACTCATTGATTTTATCTGCTAGCCTTTCGGCAAATCCCTCCCCCTCAAGTTCCACTAAAAGCCCCGTCCTTTCATCTTGTACGACCATTGGGATACCACCAACATTAGTGGCGACTACGGCAGTTTCACATGCCATCGCTTCAAGATTGATAATCCCAAAGGGCTCATACACCGATGGGCATACAAAAACCTGAGCATGTGAGTAGAGAACAATCAATTCAGATGGCGGCATCATTTCACGAATCCAAACAATCTGATGATGGCGATTTTGACTAAGCCTATTGACTTCTTGAATCATCTCTTCCTCAATCTCAGGCGTATCCGGTGCACCAGCCGCTAATACCACCTGCATCTGATGGTCAAGATGGGTAATTGCATGCAATAAATGTATAATTCCTTTCTGTCGAGTAACTCGACCTACAAAAAGGACATACGGCACATCGGGATTGATGCCATAGGATCTTAGCACAGACTGATCAAAAGTCGGCTGATATTCATCCAAATCTATCCCATTAGCAATGACATGAACGACTTTAGGCTCCACTCCATAGAGCGAAATCACATCTTCCTTCATTTGAGGCGAAACAGCAATGATCGCATCTGCTTCTTGATAAGCCGTCTTCTCAATCCATGAACTAACATGGTAGGCATGCCCCAATTGCTCAACCTTCCATGGGCGATGAGGCTCTAAACTATGAGTCGTTAACACCAACTTTGCACCCGTCAACTGCTTAGCCAAGATCCCTGCCCAATGAGAGTACCATGTATGACAATGAATCACATCAGTATCCTGAGCAATTGCTGCCGTAGAAAGATTTCGCTGTAACGTGCTAAAGAGCCTCTCAAAACGTGAATCATTTGCTTTAGGTGCTCCAAGATCTGAAACTCCATCAACACAAAGATTTTCTGATCTCACCCTCTGATCTCCGAATGCATAAACCTGGACCTGATGACGAATTGCTAATTCCCTTACTAAATACTTAACATGCACTCCAGCACCCCCGTAAATGTTGGGTGGATATTCATTTGTTAATACGGTCACACGCAGATTGTATCCTTGCGATTCATATTGCCCTACAGCTTTACTAGAAAACGCAATCCTAGAAAATTCATTGTTCATCATAATCCTTATCGTAAATGTTTAACACCCTTAAATCCTATCAATGATTGAGAGATAATTAATTCTGTCAACCAAGTATGACCGCTATTTCAAGACCTATAGTTAAGGCCGTACATCCTGGTTCACCCCTAACTTGATTCATCTCAGAACTAATGATCAGCATCCTCATTCCCCCATTCAGATTGTTTTTCGCATTTCAGTCTATTTTGATCTGCCTCGGGGCGCGCACAAATAATACATCATGTAATTTTGGGTGATTCTTAAAGACTTCAGGGCCTCGCTCCTCCAATCCATTCATGTTGAACCCTATGATCGTTAACGCAGCATCACCAGACCTTTCATATATCAGACTCCTGAAAGCTTCGGTACTGTCAGTTGCAATATATTCAATGTTTTTCTGAGAAATGGGAAGGCGCCCTTCCTGTATCAGTTGGGAAAATTCATGCTGAGTTTCTTCTACTTCCGCCTTCGGTAACGCAGCAAATACTCGGACCTGCGCCTTGTGCCAATCTGGATGCCCCAATAGAATATAACTCAACAGTATCATCGTGTTTGCATTGGCTTTATCATTCCATGTCAACCATACATGGATCGAGTCTTGACTGCCAAAATGCATCTCGCAGTGACGCAGTACCATCAATGTCATATCAGAATTCGCAGCAAACTTACACTGATCAACAATACTACGAGTCACATCCATAGAATCCTGCTGGGTCAATTCAAACAAAATAGAGTTATTTGACATTCCTGAAACCCCAGGAACCTGAAGCGTCTGGGCCAGAGCAGATGTGATGGATGGACTTACAACTGTATCCATATAGACTGCACTGTTCTGCTTCCTCGCCATCTTGAGAAGGCGTTCCTTGATCGCCTTGCTTTCAAAGAAGGTTTCTGATGTCAATCGGCCCTTGATATAATGAACATATGTACCAAAACCATAACGATGACACAACCAATGCAACATGATCAAGGGACTTCGCCTGTCAAATGTCCGATCATTGACCATAATCACACTTGGTCTCCATTCCTCGGCAACAACGTCCGCACGGCGCTGCTGTTGGCGAATTTGCATATACCTAGTGGCCTGAGTGATCACATTCTGGAACAGTGAAGCCACATCTGCTTCCCCGCGCTTACCTATGCGCAGAGCCTGATATAAAACAACTAGAACTAAAATCGCAATGGTTGCAAAGAAAAAATTGATCTGAAACATCAGAAGAAAACACAAGATCGCCCCTAATAAACTGACATACCAGCGTGAACGAAAACTTGGGCGATAACTTGGGCGGGCCGCAAAATGCTCCAAAAAGCTGATCGCACACAGTGACCCATAAGTGACCATAAAAAACATTGAAATCAACGTTGCCACAAGATCAACACTTCCCGCAATCACAATCCCTAATGCAAGGATTCCTGTAATGATGGTCGCATGCCTAGGATCGTTCGCCTTTCCAATACCATGAGATAACCACCCGTTGAGCCCCTTGCCGGGTAATGTATCGTCTGCTCCCAAGGCTTGTAATGTTCGAGGAGCGACTAAAACTGACCCGATTGCACTGCTCAAGGTCGCACAACACAATCCAATTAAAATGGCTGGCCCCCAAACAGAAATCTGGACCATCACCAACGGATCCTGAGCCAAAGTCTCAGGAGAAGCGCTGATATGAAGTTTGTACACCAATCCAACATAAACTACCATGCCAGTGATGGTTGCCCACAATGTCCCACGAGGTAAAGATCTTCGCGGATTACTCAAATCACCCGATAACCCGACACCTGCCGTCATGCCTGTAAATGCTGGAAATACAATCGCAAAAACAATGATGAATGGATCAGGCCTTTCAATCTTACCTGTCAGACTGCCCATCCCCTGATCAAATCCTTCCACAGGAGATCCTAAAAAGAACATCATTAGAGAGACCAACAGAACCCCTGCAACGATATACAGCATCTTCACGCCTAAATCTGCACCTTTAATGATGACCAAAATCAATAATATGACGAGCCCAGGGATGGAGACCATTCGTGGATCATAGGCGATTCCGAATTGCTGAGACAACAACGGCTCTAACCATGTGAATGCCTCCGCCAATGCGATCATATAAAATGCCACCGAAATAGCCTGTGACAAATACAAACAAATTCCAATCACTCCACCAATCGTGGTTCCAAATGATCTTGAAATAATAAAATATTCTCCCCCTCCTTCCACCTTCCGATTCGTCGCAATTTCAGCCAAAGCCAATGCGGTGGGTATCGTGACAAGATGTCCAAGAATAATGATGCCAATGACCCCGAAAAATCCAGTATGAGCAACTGCATAGCCAAAGCGAAGAAACATGATCGCACCCAGAATGGTGCTGATCCCCGCGAGAAAGACAGGCAATGTCCCAAATCCATACCCTTGCCTTGATGATGTCGTCATGCCAACCTTCTCTAACTGAAGCTCAAATGCATCGTGTCATGTTATCCAGTTTGGGCCGCCCAAATCGTACAATACCCATGCGGATGGATCGGCCCCTTAATCGTCAAACAACCTCCACAAGACTCCCCAATCTCTGGAACGACATACAGAGTACAATTTGTGCAATTTTGTCCCTCTATGGGCGATTCATCCGTATACTCAAATGTATCTCTCAACGATCTTTCTGCCTCAGTGAGTGCTGAAAGATCTGAGCAGCTAAACGCTTGATCTGCTGAGAGATTCTCCTCTATATTCTGGAGGTCTTTTTCACCCTCCTGCGTGTCAGTACACGCCAAAAAGATGGATCCAGAAGATCCAATCACGAAAATACGATTTAGAAACTTGCGCCTATTCATATATGTTACCTTTGATTTTGATTGAAAATGCTGAAGACATCTTGATAGCCAAATTGCTTACAAAATTATTGTAGAAGAGTTAAATCAATCGTTGATCTTAGAATTTAAGGATTGAACGACTCAATCACACGATTGGCTAATTTAATACTACAATTAATTTTAGATCATTTGAATTTTAACCGTATCTTATGATGACTAAGCCCTGAAACCATGGGACGTGTGATTCACACTGGCAACACACCTGCAAAAGAACGTAATGCACATCTCCGAACATGTGCGGAGCTGATTCGCCTACTAGCCCAAAAACACCATTTTGATGATGAGGCGAAAGATATGACCGCTTTATTTGTCTTCTCACTACGAGGGATTAATTCAACAATTGAGCATAGTGCAGATGTCTGGGATGACCGTAATTACTGGAAGCGTGCAGAAGAACTACGACAAAAATGGCGCTGGACTAAAACAGCGGGCGATGAACTCACATCTCTTATTCAAGAAGACGCATGGAATGAAATCCCAGTAAAGATTATGGAATTGTTTCCAAGATTTCAACACATCAATGTGGCAACCATTACCCGTAATGCTGATCAGTGGTGTGGTGCCTTGAAAGCACTCCTGAACAATGGCTAACCTAAACTCTGGAACTATCCAATCGGGTGATTTGCTACTCGGTCCTTCAAGTCGACCCAATGACCCATTTCACCGGACAGTGATCTTGCTCTGTACTCATGATACTGATGGTAGTTTTGGGCTCATCATCAACCGCCCCACAGACATCACGACCGACAAAATACTGGACATTGATATAGATCAACACATCATTCATTTAGGTGGGCCTGTTGACATGAATCGTCTGACCTTTCTTCATCGTCATGGTGATCAAATTCAAGAATCACTCCCTGTTTATGATGATATTGCCTTTTTAGGAAATGTCAGTGATATGGTTGACATGATGCAAGATAGAGCCATCACTTCAAAGCAAATTAGATTTTTTATTGGCCATTCAGGTTGGGAGCCTGGACAACTGGAAGACGAATTAAAACGTAACTATTGGTTCGTAACCCGGGCAAGTGCAACCACAGTCTTTGAGCATGATCCAGAAACGCTCTGGCGCTCTCTACTTCTCCAAATGGGCGGAGAGTACGCAATGGTCGCTAATTTTCCACACGACCCAAAACTCAACTAAATCACCGTTGGGGAGAATGAATGAGTCGCATTAGTTCAGCGCGCGCGGTTCCTTCAGTGAGAAATACACCGCTCATTGCGCTGGTGGCAGTCACTGCATTTTGTTTCTGTACACCACGCATTGACATACAGAGATGAGTCGCCTCCACAACGACGGCTGTTCCAACGGGCTGTAACACCTCATCAATAGCGTCCCTGATTTGAAACGTCATGCGTTCCTGAACCTGTAAACGCCGTGCATAAACATCAACCACTCGCGGAATTTTACTTAGCCCAACAATGTGATTACGTGCGATATAAGCCACATGTGCTTTTCCTATAAACGGAAGCATATGGTGCTCACATAAACTAAAGACATCAATATCTCGCACAAGAATCATCTCATTATATTCTTCTTCAAAGATAGCCGATCTGAGAATTGCTCGTGCATCCATTGCGTAACCCTCAGTTAAAAATGAGAGCGATTTAGCAATCCTTTCAGGGGTTTTTACCAACCCCTCCCGAGCGGGATCTTCGCCTAATAGCGTTAAAACTTCATGAAAATGAGCTTCAAGGGCTTGTTGAGCTTCCTCCGAATTAGAAGGCAAATCTGACATCGTCATTATGTTTCGTTTATAGGGCCAAAATATTCTGCTGAATTTCGCGGAGTTTCAAATAGTCGAACACAGTAAAGTTTCCCTGAGGGCAAAGCATTGGACAACTGATTCCATATCGCAACCACCAAGTTTTCTGTTGATGGGATAATTCCATCAAGAAATGGGACATCTAGATTAAGATTTTTATGATCTATATGACGGACAACATGATCGTGAATCACTTGCTTCAAGATAGACAAATCAATCACATAGCCAGTATCTGGATCGGGAACCCCTGCAACGGTCACTTGAAGCGTATAGTTGTGACCATGCCAGTTTTCACTGTTACATTTTCCAAAAACCGACTGATTCCATTCAACTGATTTTGCGGAGTTATGCAAGCGATGAGCTGCATTAAAATTCACCTCCCGAGTTACATACACCGTTGACATCTTTGTTATTTTGATCTGCAAGATGGAACGAAGAGGCTTGAGGTTTGTTCAGAGTCTTCTTAGTCTATTGTCGTATAATTATGCCAACTTTATTTGAGCGTATCATGGATGGAGAGATTCCTTCAGACCAAGTATATGAAGACGAAATATGTGTTGTTTTCAGAGATGTAGCTCCGCAAGCTCCCACCCATGTATTAGTTGTTCCCCGAACCCCAATCCAGTCCCTTGCCGATGGATTAAATGCTGCTCTCGCGGGGCATCTCCTAGTGGTGGCCAATAAAGTTGCTCAACAAGAAGGCCTTTCTGATGGGTATCGGGTGGTCATCAATTGCGGGGCGGATGGAGGTCAATCAGTGGATCATTTACATGTTCATGTCCTTGGCGGTCGCGCGCTTGGATGGCCTCCGGGTTAAGCAATCTCGGTGGGCTTACTGGAAGACTTGTATCCTAAGTGTGCTGATACTTTATCTTTATGCCACGGGATTTTCAACCAATTGTGTCTTGGCTCAATCATCGCTTCAACAAACAACTGAATTTTCTCGAGAAGTGAATCAATTCCGCTGGAGATCTGAAACCGCATGGAATGCTCACCTTGGTCAATGGACGGTTGGTGTCTCCAATAGGTTTATCTCTGATGCCTACATCCAATTTGATCAACGCCTGCGATTTAGAGATGAGGATCGTTTGTCTTTTTCTGCCATGCGACCCTTAACCCGACGCTTTGATGCTACGATTCGCGGTGGATTAGATTGGTTCGGGTCAGGACGTGCCTCCTCACAATCCATTTTGTTTGGAACGCAGTTTACCCCCATTGCGCGTCTTCAATTAGAGACGGCCGCTGGGATTGCCACTGATCGCCGTCCAGGCATCGTGCAGAACGGTCAGAGAATGCCTCTGAGAGTTGATACCGGGCCTGCTGCTTTTGTATCTACAATCTTTTCTCCCCCCGAAATTCAAGGATATGAGATATCATTTCAATCCAAAGCTCTCTGGCAGTATATTACTCCTCGCCGAATTGGAGATCTTGATTTTCTCGGCACAGTCGCTCGAACTTTTGGGCGAGCGAGGCTAGAAACACGCGCGCGTTTTTCTAGCCGTAGACGCGACACCTATCAAGTAGCTTCTTTTTTAAATCGTAACCAAAGGCGTGATCCAGAATCTATTGAAGCGACAACTAGTGATACATTAAATGCTAACTTTCTGGTTCAGGCCCCATTGGTAAATGGGTTTCGTGTACTTGCTCAGGCAGATGTGCAACTCAATCAACGGCGCGTTCGCTCTGCTAAAGCCCCACAAGAGTCACTTATTTTTGAAACGAACTTTGCCCGCCAAGCACTTACTGGCGAAGTAACTCTCCTCTATAACAACGACCAAGTAGATGCACAATTGAGTGCAGAATACGGAGCTGTGAACGAGCGTAGAGTTCTCACCAATCAAGAGGATTTGCCAGCATCCGAGATTTCACAGAAAAGAACACTACTCCAACAGGCAGATTACGATGAAGGTGTCTTTGCACTCAGTGGAACTCTACGTGGAGATCTATTGCCAAGACTCTCAGTCCTCTTTACTGGAAGTTCACGAATTGTGCGCCATGATACCCCGATTGTGAATCTTGACGACCGGGATGAGATTTACCATACAGGGACACTTTCTTTTCTTCACCAACGTAACCGCTATCTCAGCATAGGTCTACGATTGTATGGGTCTTACCATCACACCGTATTTTTGAATGCAGAGCGCTCGGCCGAGAATAATATCCAGAGAACGCTTCGACTTCGTCCATCAATGGATTGGACTCCATCTTCAACCTCACGGATCCGCTTGGCGAGCGAAGTACGGGCTACCTATACAACCGATGATTTTCCCCTACCTGGGCGCAGATCCTCCGATCAATCCGCACGCGAATTACGCTTGGAATCCGAAATTGACCAACGCCTCTTCAGTGATACGGACTTACGCATCACTGCTAGTTATTCCGACTTACGTTTAGGGCGCCTCATCTGGGACACCTTTACCGAGGTTCCCTTTGACACTCTGCGAACCCTCAGTACATGGGTACGGGTCCAATCGGGTCGTCAACTGCGGGGAGAACTCGGATGGCGAGTTTTTATTAGGAGTGATTTTGACCGCGCGGTCTCAATAGTGTATCAATTACCAACGGATAATCCTATGTCTACCTTACGGCGAATCACGAGGCCTGGGAAACGTTGGATCATTCAATCGGGGCCATCAGGAGCACTCTATTGGACTAGGGGCCAAACAACATTATCACTCAACGTTTGGGCGAATTGGCAGCGTTTACGCTATAGCCTCTACGGAACATTACCGACGCTCAATCAAGACATCATTTTAACGACGGCACGCAAGGGAACCCGCCGTTTGATTCCACTAGTGTCTCTTAGTCTTCTATGGAAGATATAATAGAATAGCTGTACTCATGTCTCATGTGCGAACTCTTGGAGTAACGGGCGGCATTGGAAGCGGCAAATCAACCGTTTGCCAGTTTTTGAAAGATTTTGGAGCAATGATCTTTGATGCAGATCAGCAGGCCCGAGATTTAATGGAAGCCAATCAGCAAGTTAAACATGAGGTGAAAAATTTATTTGGACCCTTGAGTTACTATTCCGATGGATCATTAAATAGACGTTGGTTAGCATCTCAGGTTTTTGACAATGAAACCAATTTGTTAAACTTGAATGCCATTATTCATCCTAGAGTTAGGCAA
Organism: Bacteroidota bacterium; assembly: GCA_026709065.1. Taxonomy (GTDB): domain Bacteria; phylum Bacteroidota; class Rhodothermia; order Rhodothermales; family Bin80; genus Bin80. Next base: position 4,321 of record JAPOTS010000071.1, on the reverse strand, counting down.
AATTTTATTGACCTAAAAAATCATCTTCCATCAGGGCTATTAGTTCACGAAGCCGCCCTCATTTTTGAAGCGCAACTTGATCACGAGTTGGATGCGGTCTGCGTGATTAGTGCGCCAACCCCCCTAAGAATTCAGAGAGCGATGACCCGTGATGGTTTGACTGAAGATGACGTACGTGCTAGGATGAGTTACCAACTCCCTCAGCACGAAATCCAACGGCGCGCAGACATCGTGCTCATCAATGCTGGAGACAAGAATCAACTCATGGGTAAGGTTTCCAAACTCTACAACCTCGCCATCAGCACTGATCAACTCAGCCCACTGAATTTCAAGTTCCACCGTCAACTGTAGCCAGTGAAAACCCAAATGTAGATCCACTGCCTGGAATGCTCTCAATCATCAGTTGACTGTCATGCGCGCTTAAAATATGCTTCACAATAGCTAATCCCAACCCCGTCCCTCCAAGCTTTGATGAGCGACTAGGCTCTACACGAAAAAACCGTTCGGTGAGTCGTGAAATATACTCCGCGGGAATCCCGACTCCGTTATCAACAACAGATACCTTGACTGCGGGCTCATTTAAGATTCTGGCAATCACTTCTATTTGCCCACCATCGCGCCCATACTTGATTCCATTATCAATTAGATTACTCAGCACCTGACTGATATGATGGTGATCTGCCATGACTTGGGGCAAGCTCTCTTGCATTGACAGTCGCAGAGTAATATTTCTTTTGGATGCCTTTGATTCAAGAGAGTCCACGACATCTTTGCTCAATTCCATCAAATCAAGCGGCTGTAGATCCATTTCAAGTTCGCCCAACTCAATGCGTGCAACTGAGGATAGATCTTCTGCAAGATTTCCGAGGCGGTGAGCATTCCTTAAAACTTTCTTTACAAAGGAACGTCGAACCTTCTCATCGTCTAATGCACCATCGAGAAGGGTTTCTGCAAATCCACGAATCGCAAAAATAGGAGTCTTGAGTTCGTGGGACACATTCCCTAAAAATTCGCGTCTATAGTGCTCCATCCGTTCTAATTCTTGCATCTGACTCGCGACCCGTTGATCCGCCTCGTGAGCAAGTTTCAATAGAAGCGTTAATTCATCTTGTGGTAAAGCGACCTCATCGTTAATCACATTTTCTTTGCTTTCTCCAATTGTCTCAAGAGTGGATTGCAGGCCATGAATCTGCCGTCGTATTATCCATTGAATAACAAAAAATGTGATTCCTCCCACAACGACACTTACGGTTCCAACGACCCACCATGGCATTCGATAACCTAAGAGCGAAGCGATAAATAGCATGAGCAATACCAGTACGCTCACACGCCATGAGATTCGATAGGAAAGCCTCCCGCTTGGGAACCGGTCTGCAAAACTCATCGCATCTCTAAGTAGATTCTAGAAATCGATATCCAACCCCTTTAACAGATTGGATATAGTCCTTATCTTGATACTTACCGAGTTTTTTGTTTAACTTACTTACATGAACATCTACAGTTCGCTGTCCAACCTCCACTTTCACTCCCCAAACTTTCTTGATCAGCTTTTTGCGTGTAAAGACCACCCCCGCAGAATTGGCAAGAAAATAGAGTAGATCAAATTCTCTTCGCGTAAAAGTAATCTGTGTGCGTTGATCTGCGATACTACGAAAAACCCAATATCTATCTCGATCAATCTCAAGATCGTGAATCGTGAATAATGAAGCACCGCGCACAATGCGGTGGGATCCACGAAGCAGAGCCTTGATTTGAGACATGATCACATCGATTCCGTAGGTTTTTGACAAATAACTATCTGCACCCACCTCAAGGCCGAGGATGTGATCCTCCTCTTCTGAGCGTGCAGTTAGAAATAAAATAGGAACTGTTTTTTGTCTGGAATACTTTCGAATATGCTGACACACCTCCAGCCCATTCATTTGGGGCATCATGATATCAAGCACAATTAAGTCTATCTCTTTGTTTTCTATGACCTCTAATGCCTCAACTCCATTTCTGGCTGCGATGACACGTACCCCAAGTCGCTCAAGGTTGTAACGTAGTAGATCAAGAATATCATCTTCATCGTCAACTATCAGAACCGTACTTGATTCCAAAGCAGCCGATATTGGAGAGAGAGTTGACATGACTATATAATTCTCATTTTTTGGTGATAAATCTTTTACTGTTAACTGTAATAAGTTATCCAATATGCGAAATAACAAGAAATTTTTGACTCTTTTTACGAAATATCAATAGACTCATTCTAATTCTTCACTATTCACTGATCCAGCATATTCAAATATTCATCATAAACGAATATTTGATTACGAATTCTTCCAGTCATCTCTCTGACAATGCCAAGGTGTGCAAGACATTGGATCGCTTTTCGTACAGTAGGAGGTGAGAGGTTCGTAGACGTTGTTGCGAATGAGACTGTAAGAATCGGTCGTTCTTGGAATGCATGGTGCACACGTAGTACCGAAAGGGCTGGTCTGCCCAATTTCTCAATCTGTTTTTGATCCTTCTCAAAAAGATCCAAAATTTTTCCTGCTGTTTTCGTTGCATGCTCTGCGGTCTCAATAATTCCATCTAAAAAGAATTCAAGCCAGGACTCCCAATCCCCATGAGTGTGAATTTGTTGTAATTGCTCATAATACTCAGACCTATGGGTATTAAAAAATAGACTTAAATACAGAATGGGTTCCCTCAGCACGCCGCGCTCACAGAGTAGGAGTGTAATTAGTAATCTACCTAGACGACCATTTCCATCCAAGAATGGATGAATGCATTCAAATTGAGCATGAACAAGTCCTGCTTGAACAAGAATTGGAGTCTCCGAAGATTCATAGTGGATAAATTTTTCCAGATCACCCATTAAATTTGGAATATATGTAGGAGGGGGAGGTATATACTGCGCTTTCTCTATATATCGCCCTCCAATCCAGTTTTGAGAACGACGATATTCGCCCGGCTGTTTATTACTTCCTCGACCAGAAGACAGAAGGATAGTATGCATCTCTCGCATCAAACGCTGGCAAAGTGGGATTCCGAACTTTATCTGTGAGATCCCATAATGGAGCGCATCAACATAGTTAGAAATTTCCTTTAAATCATCCAATATTACATCTGGCGTATGATCAGCCTCAAAGAAAAATAAATCAGACAGCGATGACTGGGAGCCTTCTATCTGAGAGGAAATAACGGCCTCTTGCTTGATGTATGCGTGTAGAAATACAGGAGTGCTTGGCAACCTATCTACTAACCCATCGAGTCGGCCAATTACATGACTGGCTCGCTCGAGTTTGAAGGTCAACCCTCTCAGATCAACTGCTGGCTCGGGGGGGAGTTTAGGTGGAAGATATGCTGACACCTTTGTACCAGCAGTAGATACCTCAATCCATTGCCCTGTGCGGGCTGGATATTTTTTGAATGGCATTCAGTTAAGTAAAAAATTTTCTTAAGCAATTTCTAAAGAAAGGATACGCTATATCTTTTCTTTAGTTCGTCTTAGGATCTATTGCCCGGCAAAGTGCAGGGTTTAATCTCAACGCAAGTTTGCAAATTGTAGTGGACTTTTTCCGCAGTTTTGCTGTTTCCTAAGTTGAGAAATATTGAACGAAGGGGCTATTTTATATGACTTTTTACTCCATTTCTGGTAGTTCTTCTTGGGGGCGTTCTGCTTTCACTTTTTTTGCATTTTTGCCCAATTTTATTCCCATTGCTTTGAACACTTTTCGCTGGAATGGTTTCAAATTTGCATCTTGTTTGAGAAGAATGCAGTGAGTCTTGTTTTGTAGGACACGGTCGTAATCCGTGTCTGATGATTGAGACTGGCTTTGAGCGTACCCCAGCTCTCATGGATCCCATGAATGCGCAGTTTATGCGAATCAGATGTGCCATATGAAACGCAAGAATTGACAAAAACAGATGCGCCTCAACCCGTGACAGACCCTGGTGATAGATCGGACGTAACCCCAACTCCGACTTCATTGAACGAAAGGTCTGTTTAATCTCTTCTAATCGCCAATAGGTGCGTGCAATGGTCTCACAATCCCAGTGCTATGACTCGTGTGTAACACATAGCCCCCCGAAGCATCAGTACATTCATCATAGGCCGACAGCTTACGCATCTGGATCCGTTCCGCATTCGGACTCTCTTTTTTCTCAATCACCTTTCATCCTATACCAGGGCTATCGTGCCTTCTTTGGTACGTCCTTCTCCAACATCAAGCACGACTCCAAGATCCGAATCACTCACAACCGTTGCGTAGGTATGTCCTCGCTTGAGGGCCTTTTCATCAATACTGATATGACGAACATCTGCCAGAGATCTGCG
>JAPOTS010000128.1:1660-15635 GCA_026709065.1 Bacteroidota bacterium | reverse complement strand
AATCGACTTAAGATTATAGTTGAGAGGCTTATTATAGTAGTGGTACTATATTTTAGTCACAGAATATAATGACAAATAAAACATATGCCTCAACCATTATTGGTCTTAAACACACTGGAAGGTCCTTTACAAGCGGTGTTGGAAATTCAGGCTACTAATCAGTTGGGTAATTCAGTATATGATACCTTAAATTTGGAGGATGATTATTACATTAATGGTATAATCATTTGACACTACATTCACCAAATCAATTTTTCTAATAATTGATCTTGCAACCATCACAAACAAATTGCGTAGATCATTAAAAGGGTTCATGAAACATCTGAATTAATTATGAAAGTTATTGGGATACTAATTGCATGTATAGCAATCACGCTTGCCTCATTTCAGACAATTCCCGTCGCACGCGATGTCATCAAAAAGGAATACAAGGTAACCCCTGGCGGTACATTATCTTTAGACCTTGATCGGGGAAACATTGAAATTGAATCAAATGATGAGAACTACGTAAAAATTGAAATGGAGCGCCGGGCTAGAGCAGAGAGTTCCCAAGAAGCAGAGCGTCTACTTGAGACCCTACATCAATATGAATTTGATAAAGACAATGACGAGGTTAGTATTCGATCTCGTATTGAAGATGAACGAGGACACAGACGGTGGAGAAAGGGTTCAGCAGTGAAAATTAGATTGTCGGTTCGTGTTCCAAGTAAGTATGATGTTAGCTTCAAAACCGGAGGCGGCAATGTGACCATTATGGATGTGAGTGGGGAAATTTCGGGTCGCACGGGCGCCGGAAACGTTTTATTGGAAAATATCGTTGGTGAATTAGATATTAAGACCGGTGCTGGAAACATTGAAGTTTCGGGTTCGCTTGACGATGCCGAAGTGGCGACTGGTGCCGGGAACCTGTCCATTTTTGCTCAGGTTGGAGATTTATATGCTGTTGCCGGTACTGGGAATGTAACGGTTGAAATAGAGGGTCAACCAAAGGGAGAAAGTAAGCTACGAACTGGAGCTGGGAATGTATCTTTATCGCTTCACGAAGATGTGCAAGCGGAAATTCGTGGGACTGCAAGTATCGGCACGATCACCTGTGAATTCCCCATTGATATTTCTAAAAAGTTTCTATCCCACTCATTTGAGGGAGATATCAATGGTGGTGGAAGCGCTTCTATTGTCATGAACTCTGGTGTAGGAAATCTCTCTCTTCTCCGCCGTTAGAGTTATCTATTCTTCGGCTCTTCGTAAGTGTCATCCAACATTTGAAGGTTTCCTAGTATACGTGATCGGTTGTTGAATCTATCCCCTCAATCCGCCTAAGTTGCTCAAAAGGAGGTTGAGAAAATTATAGAAAAGACTAAATTACAGGAGATCGCATTATTTTCGTACGTATTGCCTATTGATTCAATTCTGTCCGTTTGGATAAATTACCTCTCGGAACAATACGCCTACGAACTGTTTAAGACTTTGACGTAACACAGTGAATATCATATATGGACAGGAACTCTAATTATTTGCCATTCAGGCGTGTCGCTGTGTTTGGTGCAGGAACAATGGGGGCTCAGATTGCCGCTCATCTTGCAAATGCGGGCGTTGACGTTTTACTTTTAGATTTAGCATCCTCCAACGATAATGACCCCAAAGCGCTAGTTAAAAAGCGTCTCATGGCTGTATCAAAGTTGAAGCCCAATCCGTTTTTCACAAAAGCGTCACTTGATAGGATACAGTGTGGGACGATTGAAAACGATATTGGGAAAATTTCAGAGGTTGAATGGATCATTGAAGCTGTCATAGAACACCTTGACATAAAACTGGGGCTACTTGACCAAATTGAAAGGAATGCAAGTATTGATAGTATCATTTCAACCAATACCAGTGGCATTCCTATACGGACACTCGCTCAGGGACGGAGTAAGGACTTTACTAAGCGCTTTTTAGGAACTCATTTTTTCAACCCTCCCCGGTATCTTCGCTTATTGGAAGTGATTACTCATGAGGATACCGATCCTGACATACTCAACAAAATTGAATGGTATGCCCGCGTTCATCTTGGCAAAGAAATTGTTATGTCCAATGATGTTCCTTATTTCATCTCTAACCGAATTGGGATGTATGGAATGGTGGGAGCGATTCAACAATATGTGGAGGGGGCTTACTCCATTGAAGAAATTGACACTTTGACTGGACCCTTGGTAGGAAGACCTAAATCAGCTACATTCAGAACAGCCGATCTTGTTGGATTAGATGTCATGCAGTTGGTCACAGAAAATCTTTACGAGAGTGTACCTCATGACGAGAGTCGAGAGCGTTTCAAGGTTCCAGATCTTGTTAGACAACTGGTGAATCAAGGTGCTCTGGGAGCTAAATCTGGTGCAGGTTTCTATCGTAAGCAGGGGCGAGAGATTCAATCTCTTAATCTTTTATCAATGCAATATGAGTCCCCACAAGATCTCAATCTTGGTGATCTCAAACAGATTAAATCTGCAGGCACGCTTCCTCATCGACTCTCTGCATTGTATCAAGATACGGGCCGCGCTGGTGCCTTTTTCCGCAATACCATGTTAGATCTGATGGCTTATGCGGCTCGACGAATTGATGAGATTACCGACAATCCAGCCAGTATTGACCGGGCACTTTGCTTAGGATTTGGATGGCAAATGGGACCCTTTGAAACATGGGATACGATTGGGTTCAACTCAGTCAGACAGGCAATGATGAATCAGGGGTTGAATTTGCCGAATTGGGTAAAAGACATGCCATCTGATGCTTCCTTTTATTCGGGTCCCCCCGTTCAAGTCTATATTCCATCCAAAAAGGATTATGTGATTCAGGAAGTTCCAGACTCAATCCAATCATTGAAATTGATCAAATTAGCCTCAGATGGGGATCTTTGGGCTAACGAAGAATCTGGCCTGGTAGACATGGGTGACGGAGTTGTTCTATTTGAATTTAGATCCAAGGCCTGTACGCTAAGTTCTAAGGTGATGGATGGTTTGGTAGATGTTATTGATCGCGTTGAACATAGCCCAGATCTTCGTGGTCTTATTATCGGCAATGAGGGAAATCACTTTTCAGTTGGAGCAAATTTAGCAGAAATTATTGGGGCCGTTAAAGAGGGAGATTTTAAACTCATTGATCAATATATTGCACGCTTTCAGGCAATCATGCAACGGGTTCATTATGCTAAAAAGCCAGTTGTGGTTGCTGCACATCAGCGTGTACTTGGCGGGGGTTGTGAATTGATGATGGCCTCGCCTAATGTCGTTGCAGCAGCGGAAACCTATGCTGGGCTTGTAGAACTTGGGGTTGGATTAATTCCCGCTGGTACTGGAACAACGAGGCTTGTAGCAAAAGCAAGTAAAGAAAATATTGGGTATGAGAGTAATCTACTGTTAGGTGTCATGCGTTATTTTGAAATGGTGGCAAAGGCAACTGTATCAACCAGTGCAGAAGAAGCCCGTGAATTGGGTTATCTTCCTAGCCATGCATGTATCGTCATGAATAGTGCCTCACGTTTTTATGCCGCAAAGCATGAAGTAATGAGGCTTTCAGCGCAAGGTTATCGTCCGCCAGTCGCTGAGAAAATTCGCGTTTTGGGACAACCGGGGGGCGCGGCATTGAACACTGCTGTTTATCAACTTCATCAGGGCAGGTTCATCAGTGATTATGACCTGCATCTCGCGAAAAAATTAGCATATGTGTTTACTGGCGGAGATCTCAGTGGAGTAGCCGATGTATCAGAGTCATATCTTATTGATCTGGAGCGGGAGGTATTCCTCAGTCTATTAGGTCAACCCAAAACCCAAGAACGCATTGCAGGAATTCTTCAATACAACCGTCCTGTTCGCAACTGAACAATAATATGGAATCTTCATCTGTGATTGTGACCAGTTTACGCACCGCTGTCGGAAGGGCTAAGCGTGGATCACTACGCTTGATGCGACCAGAAGCTTTAGGGGCTACCGTGGTCCGAGCTGCTCTGGATCACACCCCAAACCTCAGATCTGAAGACATAGATGATGTACTCATCGGATGTGCATTTCCCGAAGGATCACAAGGGATGAATATTGGACGGATCATAGCAGGGAGAGCAGGTCTTCCAGATTCTGTCCCAGGTGCTACCATTAACCGCTTCTGCTCATCAGGACTCCAAACCATCGCAATGGCCCATCAGTCCATCGCGTCAGGTCATGCGGAGTGTATCATTGCAGGTGGTACCGAAAGTATGACACTCGTGCCGATGAGCGGCTATTATTTCCAGCCGGACCCTGTTATTGCGAAGCAGAGTCCTGATGTCTATGTTTCCATGGGGAATACCGCAGAGAATTTGGCTGAAAAATATGGGATCTCCCGTGAAGATCAAGATCATTTTGCACTAAGGTCACACCAGCGTGCCCTTAAAGCTCAATCACATGGATTTTTTGATAAAGAAATCGTGCCAATTGAAGTTGATGCGACATGGTTTGAGGATGGTTCAACAAAATCTGTGACTTTCCAATTCACTAAAGATGAAGGCCCCAGAGCTGATACGAGTTTTGAAGCACTGAGTGGTTTATGGCCAGTGTTCAGAAATAAAGGGAGCGTGACTGCGGGGAACTCATCTCAAATGTCGGACGGTGCGGCCGCAACCGTCGTTATGTCAGAAGCGATGGCAAAGCGATTAAACATTAATCCAATCGCGCGAATGGTTGGGTTCGCAGTCGCGGGCGTTTCGCCAGAAATCATGGGCATTGGCCCTGTACCAGCCATTGAAAAAGTATTAAAACAGACGGGAATCCCACTGAGTGAGATCGGGTTGATTGAGTTAAATGAAGCCTTTGCTGCACAGGCATTAGCTGTCATTCAAGAAGGAAATCTTAACGAGTCCATTGTCAATACTCAAGGAGGAGCAATTGCACTGGGCCATCCACTTGGATGTACTGGTGCAAAACTGACAGCAACATTACTACATGCTATCAAACGTCAGGGCATTCAATATGGTTTGTGTACAATGTGTATCGGAGGCGGTATGGGTGCTGCTGCCATCTTTGAAAATATGGGTTAGACAGAATTCATTGCTATGGTCGTCTCCCAAAAATCGTGTGAACGGATTATCTGTGAATGACCAATGAACAAACCCATCCCTCCGTTGCATCGTGATTTAATCAAAGATTTGTGCGGGAATGCCGATTTGTTTGGATTGAACAATCACTATATTGATAAGGTATCCTTGAATATCCTTAGATAATCCATGTCTACACTCATCTAGATACGATGGAAGCATTCGGGTACGACTTTTTAACAATATGGCAATCGATTGGCGTAGGAGTGGTGGGTGCATTATTTCTCGCTTACTTTGGGGCGCGAATATGGGCATGGGGGTCTGTAGCCTTGGCGATCATATTCTTGGCGGGTGCTCCTCTATGGAGCTTGGCTATGACTGTACTGATTGCAATCCTTCTGGGTGTTCCGTTATTACGTAGATCATTGATCACTCGCCATGTGATGAATATCATTGATCGGCTGGGGTTGTTGCCAGCCATCTCTGATACCGAGCGTGTTGCTCTTGAAGCCGGGGAGGTGTGGATTGAGGGAGAGCTATTTTCTGGACATCCAAATTGGAATCGGATTCGAAAGGCATCATATCCACAGCTAAATTCGGAGGAGCAGGAATTTCTTGACGGACCGGTAGACGAGTTATGCAGTTTAGTGGACGATTGGAAGGTATGGACGGAGCGTGAGTTTTCAGATGAGACATGGCAATTAATGAGGAAGTTGAGAATTTTTGGGATGATCGTTCCTAAGCAGTATGGAGGACTCGGACTATCTGCTATGGCTAACAGTGCAGTCGTCGTAAAATTACAGTCGCAGAATGGTCCGCTTGCCACCACCGTCATGGTGCCGAATTCTTTAGGGCCTGCTGAGCTCTTAATTCATTACGGAACTCAATCACAGCGACAGAAATATCTTGAGCGCCTTGCTACGGGTGAATTATTGCCTGCGTTTGCATTGACCGAACCTGGAGCAGGGAGCGATGCAGGAGCTATACAGGCCAGTGGAATACTCTTTAAGGATGCCTCTGGAAATGTGAAAATTCGATTAAACTGGGAAAAGCGATATATCACGCTGTCTTCGGTTGCTGATTTGCTGGGACTTGCTTTCAAGCTCCAAGATCCAGATAACATTCTTGGGCAAGGGAAAGATCTTGGAATTACCTGTGCGCTTGTTCCGTCTGACACACCAGGCATTAAGCGGGGGCGACGGCATGATCCATTAGGAGTTCCCTTTATAAATGCGCCGTTTGAGGGGCATGATGTGGTTGTTCCTTTAGATGCCATCATTGGTGGAGAGAAGGGGGCAGGTGCTGGATGGAAAATGCTGATGGAATGTCTCGGGGCTGGGCGAGGAATTTCTCTCCCTGCAACGTCGGTTGGTAGCTCCAAGGTTGTTTATCTTGCAGCGTCAGCTCATGCTGCGATCCGTCAGCAATTTGGATTGCCGATAGGGAAATTTGAAGGCATTGAAGAGCCGCTAGCTCGGATCGGTGGAATGGTCTATCTCATGGATGCAGCTCGTATCTACACCTTAGGTGCTATTGATGACGGTATAGTGCCATCGGTCGTCACCGCCATCTTAAAATATAATCTGACGGAGTTTTCAAGGAAAATTGTAAATGATGGTATGGATATCATGGGCGGAAATGCTATTTCTTGTGGTCCCAGAAATACCATAGCTCACCATTTCATCAGTAATCCTATAGGGATTACCGTTGAAGGAGCTAACATCTTGACGAGAACATTAATGATTTTTGGTCAGGGAGCTCTGCGCTGCCATCCTTGGGCCTATAAAGAAATCATGGCATTGAATGAAAAAGATGCCGTAAAATTTGATCGGGCCTTCACGGGTCACATTGGACATGCGGTCCGTAGTGCAGCTCGGTGTCTACTTCTGGGCATCACGCGGGGGCATATCGCAATGGTTACAGGCCCCAGATCTGTTCGTCGATATATTCGGCGATTAAATTGGGTATCTGCTTCGTTTGCATTTTTGGCAGAAGTAGCGATGGCTTCTTTAGGTGGAGCTTTGAAGCGGAAGGAGAAAATCACAGGTCGTTTTGCTGATATTTTTTCATGGATGTTTTTAGCATCTGCAACTCTTCGTCGATTTGAAGCGGAGGGATTACGCAAAGAGGATCTGCCGTATTTTCAATGGTCAATGGAATATGCTCTTGGCGAGATACAAAAAGGGTTTGAGGGTTTACTGGCAAACATGACAATTCCGGGTCTTTCATGGATCGTTAGAGGTCCGTCATTACTTTGGCATAGAATCAATAGCTTTGGGCGGGGTCCCTCCGATCAACTGGGGCATAAAATTGCACAGCTGATGCAAATTCCTGGGTCTCACCGTTCTCGGATCGCTTCGGGAGTATACTTGAGCCATGACAATTCATGTGGGCTCATGCGCTTGGAGAATGCTTTGTCAAAACTTTCAGATGTTCGTCCCATCAAAGCTAAGGTGTCTAAGGCAATACGCTCTAAACAATTAGATCGTAAGCCGAAGGATACGCGATTTGAGCGAGCGCATGATGCGGGAATTATTACGCGCGAAGAATTAAGTCAGATTCAAGAAACGGCCAAGATTACACGGGAGGCCATTCAAGTTGATGATTTTGATGAAGAGACATATTTGAGTCATCACAGATCCACTCATTAATACAGACATGATCTTACACACCACACTTATTTTTCTCCATATTTTGACTGCATCAGCTTGGTTCGGTATGAGTATGCGCTTAGGTAGTCAGGCAAAGCTTGCAGCGACGGGGCAATCGGCAGTCGCAGTAGATGGAATACGGACGATATCCTTGATGGGGATGATGTTGATTGCGACGTTTGTCTTCTCAATGACGCTCCTATTTGTTGGGGATGGGTATCCCGGCCAACCGCAATATCATATTGCTTCCACTCTGATTGTTCTTCTTTTGGGAGTCCAATTTGTTTTCCTGCGTCCTGCATGGAATCGCTTGCGTGATTCGGTTAGTCACACTGAGGAGTCTAATCAGACTGAGGCTTTAAGACATGCCCGTAGTATTACAATCTACACTGGGCTTGGGCATCTACTCTGGGTGATATTACTGATGCTCATGTTTTGGAACAGGTTAGGGATTTAATCATTTAAAATCGTTGTTACACTTGTTCCGTTAAACTAACCGAGATTTATGGCAACTGATCGTATGAACGAGAACTGGAGGCAGGTATGCGACCAGATTCAATCAATTTGGAGTGATGCTGAATTTAATGAGAAGGAAATGAAGAAGGCGCGTGCTAATTTACGCAAGATGGTTCAGCTCATTCATGACAAGACAGGCGAGCCGAAAGACGAGATCTTTCAAAAGATTAGCGCAATCATTTGATTGTGATAAATTTGAGTGACTCAGGTCATTCATTCTATTAACCTTCATCAGCAGGTCCTCTTCGCATAACATCTATAGCTGATGAAAATGAAGAGAGTTGTCCCCATTGCCATGGAGGATGATTCATTAGAGCTCTAATGAAGCTTATTCATGACGCTCCGCGAGTTCAATTAAGTTACTGAGTCATCAAACGTATGAGATTCTTCATGTCTGATCAAACAATTTGATTTAAGTTACCCACCACGGCATATTTTAACACTGGATTGCTTTAAAATACTGTCTGGGCAATAATCATTATACTGTCTCTTGATGGATCACGTAGACAATCATAATGAGTTCCATCTTAACCAGTTGATTTCTTGGCGGGACAAATAACCGAATCAAAATTAGACAATGCAGTAGACATTGATCTCTAAGCTTCAATAACTATGAAAAGTATCACTCTTGAAAACTACCGATGCTTTCAAAAAAAACAGGATGTTCCCCTTGCTCCTTTAACATTGCTTGTGGGTAACAACTGTACTGGAAAATCATCATTCTTGGCCATGATCAGAATTCTGTGGATTCTGTTTATGGTCAGGGTAACCTGAATTTTAAAGAACCTCCATTTGACTTAGGCAGTTTTGATGAAATTGCTTTTCAATCTAATGGGAGGGGCACACATGCAGTTGCATTTGGAGCAGGATTTTGTGCTGATGAAGACTTTTATGCAAGTTTTGAATTCAAAGAATATCAAACTCTGCCTGTTCAGACAAGTATGCATCTTTTAAATGGTGATAATTGGATTGAATATTCAAATGAAGATGGAGATCTAAGAATTAAAATAGGCACTTCCAGAGGATCTTGGACAGCAAAACAGGAAATAATTCAACCAAATCATCAAATTCCGATAATGATTTCAAGGCAACAATGCCTTTATGGAATTCATGCTGTATTGTATAATGCTCATAAGACAAACTTAGCTAGATTTGTCCCATTAAATGGATCCCCTTCTTTTTCTCAAATAGATGTGAAATCTATATTAGGCACTAACTTCATGTCTATGAATTTTGGGGAGCAACGACCATTTGTTAGTGCACCGGTTCAATCAAAACCACAAAGAACATATGATCAAGGAAACTGGACACCCGATCCAGAGGGCGTTTATGTTCCTATGTTCTTGTCAAATCTAGAAAACTATGATACTGAGCGATGGAATCACCTCAAATCCGAACTTGAACGGTTTGGATCTTCAGCAGGACTTTTTGATGAAATTGAGATTAGACGCTTAGGGAAAACAGGGAGCTCTCCATTTCAGATTCAGGTCAGAAAATTCGGCAAACGAAGGAAAGGTCCAAAACAAAATCTGATAGATGTAGGATATGGTGTCAGTCAAATTTTACCTATTCTTACTGAACTGTTGCTATCAGAAAATAATAGAATGGTATTGTTGCAACAACCAGAGATACATCTTCACCCGAGTGTCCAAGCTTCTTTAGGAAGCCTCTTGTGTGAGATTGCTTCCAAAGGACGACAGTTAATTATTGAGGCTCATAGTGAATTCCTAATTGATCGGATTCGTATGGATGTACGAGATGAAACAACAAACTTAAAGCCAGAGGATGTTTCTATTCTCTTCTTTGAACGTAATGATACAGAAGTTCAAATTCACCCAATCCGAATTGACGGATTAGGTAATGTCCTTAACGCTCCCCCTAGTTATGGAACATTTTTCATGGAAGAAAAAAGTAGATCCCTGGGTTTCTGATTTATGTGTGTAATTCTTGATGTTAATGTAGTCCATGAGGTTTTTAATGTTGATGCCCCCGATGCTGGGAAAGAATTTTTCAAATGGATCAACGAAAGGGAGAGGTCTTTTAATAATTGGTGGTAAACTTACAGACGAGCTTTCAAATGCTTCAGAAATATTTATGGACTGGCCCAAACTGCTCGTGTCAGAGGGAGAATGAGAATTGTACAAGATGATGACGTTGATCAGCGAGTGAAAAATCTCAATCAATTGGGAACATGTAAATCTGATGATCCACATATTATCGCTCTTGCTCAAATCAGCGGTGCTCGTTTACTGTATACTAATGATAAGGCACTACAAAAAGATTTTAAAAGAAAAGAGCTCATTGATAGTCCCCATGGGAAGATATATTCAACGCTAAAAGGCGGGAATTATTCGCCTGCTCACAAAAGGCTTCTGGCGAATAGAAATCTTTGTAGTTCTCTATCATAGACAATTGTTTATCATATAATTGCTGTAACCCACAAAAATGGCTTTAAAACCCCGGCATAATTATGCAATCCTTAGAGAGGAAGTACGAGAAGGTCGTTCATTCAGACCTGTTAATTCCCCATTGCACTTGAGCAGGTTCTTGACTTCAGTGGCTTGAGTTGAGGTCAAGATTAGTGGTAATACTTAGCAAGGGTTGCATCCTCCCCCTTCTCCATAGATCGGTCGTTCATTAACTGATGAAGGCTCTTTAAGTATCTCTTACTTCAGAAGTGTCATTACCTTAACCGCTAATTCCTGATCTGTCTTGAGGACATAAAGGTATTTACTACTTGATAGGCCAGTAGCAGAGAAGACTACTTGGTGACGGCCTTGAGATTTAATTCCATCAATCAGAGTATGCACCTTTTGCCCTAACATATCATATATGTCAAGTGTAACATGCTGGGCTTTATTGAGTGAAAACGTAATAGATGTTGTAGGATTAAACGGGTTAGGATAATTCTGTTCAAGAGCGAAAACAGAATTTGTATTCTTAACCGAAGATTCAATTGAAGTTGCTGTGCCTTGATCTACAATGGTCACATCAGTGGAGCCTGTCTCTCCCAATACCACATCTGTGGGCAAGTTACCAAGTCCAAGAGTGAATACTTCATCATCTAAATCTTCATCCACAACGGTTACAATGGTGCCTGATCCAGTGATTTGACCTTGTAGAATCTTGATGGATGAAAGGGGCTCAAAATCACTAGTTTCTGCGGTCTTGCTGGTAAACACAAGTGGAAGAATTAGGTCGCTGAACATAGCGGTGGATAAGTGGGCGTGGGCAGTAATTGAGCTTCCCTCTGTAACAGGATTCGGTGTGACAGAAATAGTCACGATCACATGATCGTCATTTTCAATAGCTCCCCTTGCATTATCAATAGTCGTAATAGGTTGATTCGTACCAGAAATTGTGAGGCCAACGATGAAGATTTCTCCAGCCTCATATAATTCGTCCTCAATCGTATCAACCTCAAAATTCATCGTTTCTTTTTCGATTCCCTTGAAGCTGATTGGTTGAATGTTTTCGGTGTAATCCACCCCTTTATTGGCAGTACTATCAGTGTAACTAGGGGTTACAGTAAAGCCTCCAGAGACAGCATGATCCAAGGTGATTGTAAAAATAACTGGATCTCCTTCACTCGCAGATGAGTGATTGATGGTCACTGAGGATGTGGGCACAATGTCATCATTAATAATAGTTCCTATTCCAGTATCGGTAGCAGTGATAGTTTCAGAGGTACCAGAAACGGTCAATCCAACGTTAAAGGTTTCATCATCTTCAACCAAATCGTCCTCAATAGTAGAAACTGTGAAGGTTTTCGTTTCATTTGCCGTTCCAGTGAAGCTGATAGCCTGGATGTTTTCGGTATAGTCGGTTCCTTCAATAGCTGTAATATCGGAGTAGTTGGGTGTAATTGTAAAACCACCAGAAACCACCTTGTCCAAGGTAACGGTAAAGGTGAGAGAATTGCCTTCGGTGACAGAAGCATTATTGATGGTCAATGATGGATCGGGGGTCACATCATCGTTGATAATGCTTCCAGTTCCAGTATCGGTAGAGGTGATAGTTTCAGAGGTACCAGAAACGGTCAATCCAACGTTAAAGGTTTCATCATCTTCAACCAAATCGTCCTCAATAGTAGAAACTGTGAAGGTTTTCGTTTCATTTGCCGTTCCAGTGAAGCTGATAGCTTGGATGTTTTCGCGATAATCCGTCCCTTCAATAGCTGTGCCATCGGTATAATTGGGTGTAGCTGAAAAACCACCAGTCACGACCTTGTCCAAGGTAACAGTAAAGGTTAAAAGATCCCCTTCATCTGCAGAAGCATTGTTGATGGTCAATGATGGTTCTGAAGCGATATCATCATTAACAATGGTTCCAATTCCTGTATCGGTAGCCATGATAGTTTCAGTTGTTCCAGAGACGGTCAAGCCTACGGTGAAGGTTTCATCAGATTCAACTATATTATCTTGAGTTGTAGAAACGGTAAAGGTTTTCGTCTCATGCTCTGTACCCTGAAAACTGATTGGATTGACATTCTCTGTATAATCTGTTCCTTCAATAGCAGTGCCATCGGTGAAGCCAGGAGTTACCGTGAGACCGCCAGAGATTGGATGGTCAAGGGTGATAGTAAAGGTGAGAGGATCCCCTTCATCTGCAGCGGCATCGTTGATGGTTAGTGATGGTACGGATGCGACATCATCATTAACAATGGTTCCAATTCCAGTATCTGTTACCGTGATAGTTTCAGAAGTACCAGAAACGGTTAAGCCAACGGTGAAGGTTTCATCCGCTTCAACCAAATCGTCTTGGATTGTAGAAACCGAGAAAGTCTTCGTCTCACTCTCTGTCCCCTGAAAACTGATTGGATTGATAGTCTCTGTATAATCTGTTCCTTCAATAGCAGTGCCATCGGTGAACCCTGGTGTTACCGTGAGACCACCAGAGATTGGATGGTCAAGGGTGATAGTAAAGGTGAGGGGATCCCCTTCATCTGCGGATGCGTCGTTGATGGTTAGTGTTGGTACGGATGCAACATCATCATTGACAATGGTTCCAGTTCCAGTATCTGTTGCCGTGATTGTTTCAGAAGTACCAGAAACGGTTAAGCCAACGGTGAAGGTTTCATCCGCTTCAACCAAATCGTCTTGGATTGTAGAAACCGAGAAAGTCTTCGTCTCACTCTCTGTCCCCTGAAAACTGATTGGATTGATAGTCTCTGTATAATCTGTTCCTTCAATAGCAGTGCCATCGGTGAACCCTGGTGTTACCGTGAGACCACCAGAGATTGGATGGTCAAGGGTGATAGTAAAGGTGAGGGGATCCCCTTCATCTGCGGATGCGTCGTTGATGGTTAGTGTTGGTACGGATGCAACATCATCATTGACAATGGTTCCAGTTCCAGTATCTGTTGCCGTGATTGTTTCAGAAGTACCAGAAACGGTTAAGCCAACGGTGAAGGTTTCATCCGCTTCAACCAAATCGTCTTGGATCGTAGAAACCGAGAAGGTCTTCGTCTCATTCTCTGTCCCCTGAAAACTGATTGGGTTGATATTTTCTGTATAATCTGTTCCTTCAATAGCAGTGCCATCGGTGAAGCCTGGAGTTACCGTGAAACCGCCAGAGATTGGATGGTCAAGGGTGATAGTAAAGGTGAGAGGATTCCCTTCATCTGCGGATGCATCGTTGATGGTTAGTGATGGTACGGATGCGACATCATCATTAACAATGGTTCCAATTCCAGTATCTGTTACCGTGATAGTTTCAGAAGTACCAGAAACGGTTAAGCCAACGGTGAAGGTTTCATCCGCTTCAA
>JAPOTS010000128.1:0-1645 GCA_026709065.1 Bacteroidota bacterium | reverse complement strand
TCGTAGAAACCGAGAAGGTCTTCGTCTCATTCTCTGTCCCCTGAAAACTGATTGGATTGATATTTTCTGTATAATCTGCTCCTTCAATAGCAGTGCCATCGGTGAAGCCTGGAGTTACCGTGAGACCACCAGAGATTGGATGGTCAAGGGTGATAGTAAAGGTGAGAGGCTTCCCTTCATCAGCGGAGGAGTCGTCGATAGTTAGTGATGGTACGAGTGTTACATCATCGTTGACAATCGTTCCAGTTCCAGTATCTGTCGCAGTCACGGTTTCAGTTGTACCAGAGACGGTTAAGCCAACGGTGAAGGTTTCATCAGATTCAACAACATCATCTTGGATCGTAGAAACCGTGAAGGTCTGCGTCTCATTGGCAGTTCCAGTAAAACTAAGTGCTTGAGTGTTTTCGGTATAGTCCGTTGTGTTTGTGGCGGTGCCATCAGTAAAGTTAGGAGTGACGGTAAACCCACCAGAAACTTCATTATCTAAGGTCACGGTAAAGGTCAGTGCAAGCCCTTCGTTTGCCGATGCGTCATTGATGGTCAACTGCGGGATAATCGTTGTAGCTCCACATTGGGGAATGTCCATCGTGAAACTCGATCCAGCTGAGTTGCAATCGGTGATAATTTGTTGAAGCGCGGTTTTTTCTTTTTGGTCAACAGATAAGCTATATTTCTTTTTGGTTGCAATAATCGTAGCCGCGAACCAGCATTTATTCTTCTCAGGGACCCAGTCTGCAGCATCCTTGGCCCCCTTCTGATGACGGTTGAGACTTGGAGTGGCAAGTGTTAAGTTGAGTAAGTCTCGAGCAAAATTACGTTTATCGTCTCGTGAGCGTCCGCACATGCCTGAATCATGTGCTTCGGATGTTGCTGTAATATGCTCAATGTCAGATTCTGTTAATGCGCTAAAACATGTATAATCATAGGGCGAAAACATACCGCCCTGTGCATCTACAATCAGTGGTTCAACTGATTGGGGGTAGGAATAATGGGATCTCTCGTAATCCGAACATCGATTCTCTGATTCAACAGTTAGAGAATTCAAATCATTAAGCACTGAGTTCTGAGCCCATGCAGGCCATCCGATCATAAATCCAACAAGGATGATCACCCACCATGGACTAACGAGATATGCTTTGTACATGAAAAAGCTGCTACGAACCTGTTGAGAAATTTAACTAAAATATAGGTTATAGCACTAATGGCAGACTTTTCAAACGGATTATCACTGGATTCCGAATATCTTATGGTATAGAACAACCCTGTAAAGGAGTTGTTTAGAAGCATCAGCTTACATTCCATTTCTATGGAACATGTATCAACTCACCTAAACTGTCTCCAACATCAAAGAGAATTACTTGATCACCCCCATTAGTCGCCAGTAATCCAATGGAATTAGAGGCATACCCTGATTGTGACTGTGCTGGATGGACTCAGCGATGATTAGATCACCGCCATGGATGAGTGACTGTTAAGTTATTTGAAGGTGCGGGGCGTGATGAAGAATTTCCAGCTCATGGAGATTGATGATCAAATGCATCTAAGAACTGTAATTATGCGCGGAGAGTCGTCACTCTTCATCCTATAATCCTTAGGGCAGGCGAAAAAATAACCTTACTTATTTTATATTTCATTTATCTTCAAA
>JAPOTS010000115.1 GCA_026709065.1 Bacteroidota bacterium | reverse complement strand
ACGCTCAGGTTAACAAAATTTAGTACTTGAGTATATGGGATTTTCGGATAGATACCCCTGAACCAACCAACTTGGTCATTGCTTGCAAGGTCTCCAGTGGCAGGATCATTCGTAGTCATTTCATTCAGAACCTGAAGATCTCTGTCTGGCCTACTTATTCCTCATAAGAGGCTTGAAACCCACCCATAAAGGGGTCAATGAATCCGAATTGTGCGTCCAGTTTTACTAAGTGTTCCTGACACGGTCTTCACATTGACACGGTAGATATACAAGCCCGAACTTGCCGCTGGAAAATCCAAAAGCAGGGTGCGATTCCAGCCGGCAGCATCACTCTGTACTTGAGAAGTATGAATCAAACGCCCTAAGATATCAAAAACCTCTGCATGTACCTCTGCTGGCTCTGGCAAGTGATAGGTAATTCTTGTTGTTGATCGGAATGGATTCGGATAGCTGCCCTCCACGGAGAACTCCCCTGGCAACTCCTGTTGGTCTTCGGTTGAAGTGAGAATATCCTTCACGACCACCTTCAGTACAGCAATAAGGTTTCCCCGCTGTGATGTACGAGATGCGGACGGCCGACTCTGTCTTTTGTCTAAATTTTGATTATTCCGTTGCTGGTTATATGGCGTATCCTGAGACGATAAGCGATGATCGTGGTGCTGATGAGAATGATCATGCAACCTCTCCATGGTTGTTCGTGACGGACGAGGGTCATTGACCTCCTGGGCAAAAAGTGTCAAGGGGAGCATAGATAACGTGATGAAATAAATCAGCTGTGGCACAACCTTGATGCAGGCAGAACGATAGAACTGAGGGTCCAACATGAATGTAGGGAAAAGCGTTGTCTTTTTAGAAAGATTCTGATATTCTATCTGGTAATTAGGACTGTTCAGATTCAAATTTTGACAGTGAATGAGCGTTACCATGGACGAATTCCTTGGTATCGCATGGGAATACATCCATTAAATTAGATCCTTGCTCCGAGATCGCATCCATGACCACCAAATATACTATCATCTTAAGTATTTTCCAAACCACCATGTTTTGGTAGAAACCTTTCTCTTGAACAAATGAGACCATTGCTGGCCAAACATACCGCTGTCCAAAGGGTCTCCGGCATGAAGCGATTCGTCATTGGACATAAGATCAATAGGCATCTTTACGCTCTTATCTCTGCCACTGTACAGAGTCCATCAGGCCCCGCGTTGTGAGAATGTTCAGATCCTCAATATCGCTTAATGCAGATGGAAGAGTCCCGTCCCAGTTTCGAAGCATAGCTCGTACCCTCCCCGTATTCGCATCTCTGAAAACCGTCAATGATTCCTGATCGTTTGTATGGATGGAGGTGCTCTCCTCTGGGCCGGAAAAGATAATTTGACTCAGCAACTCATCCCACTCTGGCTCAATGGGAATAGTATAAAAGAAGTACTGATTGCCAAACTTGTCCTCTCTAGGCGTGAAAGAAAGTGAAAACACCACCTCCTCCCCTACAAACCCTTCAAGACTATACGACCCATCTGCTTCTGGGAGTTGCACGGGGCCGATTGCAGAAAATGGAGGCTGAATGATAAGTTTCCCGTTCTGAACTCCACCCCACAAGACCAAGATATTGGTTTCGGGTACGGCAATGGATTGCTTTTCAACAATCCTCTCACGATAACCAATCACCTCCTCAAAATAGTAGTCACTTAGCCATCCCACCTCGTAGCAGTAGCCCATTATATCTCTGTGTACCTCAGGTGAGATCAAAGAGCCGTCACGGAAGTCATACCCCCATGCACCTACACTTCCATGTGTATGAGGAAATTCTGGATTACCGTCTGTTACGTCTCCGCATGGTGCATGCAGTAAATTTAGATTGTGCCCAACTTCATGTGCTAACTCTGTATCCCATGCCTTCCCCATGCTCGCCCAACCACCGAGTTGTGCAATTCCACGCACAAAGCCGTTCACACTTGAAGTAGCTCCGTAATAGTAGGAAGACGCACGATCTAAAAACCGTAACGCCTCCAGCTCCAAGACAAGCCCCCACGACCCATCATCAGATGTAACATCTAAGGAAGTAACATAGGAGTCACGGCTTCTGGCTCGAAATTCATGAAATGGAAACGCGTACTTGAACAGTCCGACTTCGGAACTATGGTCACTAATATTGTTGGTCCATTCAAAAATGGATTCATCTGGCTGGCTTTCTTCCAAAACAGGAACCACAGTGACTTCCATTGGAGGAACCCGTACCACTTCAAGTGACATCTCACCCGTTCTGGGAAAACGATCTTGACTACCCGATGCTCGCGGGACCACTCCTTGTGGATCAGCTTCCACAAGGAGTGTTGCACCTTGTGTGAGAAATTCCCCTGGAATGCGTGCATTGAACGAATGATTCAGATGACTCTCGTCCATGGTTGTTGTAAGTCGATCGCTATTCTGGGTCATCATCACTTGATGGGTTCTGCCGCCACCCTGTATGGTCGCAACGACCGATGGACTAAAAAAAGCAGGCTCGGTAGCTGTTCCACCCGTGACGAAAACACGAAGTAGAGCATCTCGTCCTTCAATCAGCGGCACAGAGTTCTGCGGAGTCTGTATCGACTGGACAAGATACGCCCCAGGTACATTGAGTCGTACCTCAGCCGGATTGTCGCAGATTCTACCGCTGAATTCCCGCATTTCCATCGTCCATGTTTGAACCAACGGTGCAGGAGAGACGCACAATGATGTACCTCCGAAATGAAAAACTTCAAGCTTAGAAAGATTTGTCAGATCATATCGGAGAGGACCCACAAGAGCAGAATTATCATTGACCCGTAATTCGGTGAGATTTGTCAGAAATGATAGTTCTTCCGATAGGGTACCGGTGAGAGCATTATCTGCGAGATTTAAAACCGCAAGCTCTGTAAGATTAGCGACTTCCGGGGGGAACGGACCTGCAAGGTTGTTCTCAGGTAATGCGAGCTCCGTCACGCGTCCATTTTCGACACTCACTCCATACCATGAGTCAACCGAACCATCGCCTCCCCATCCAGATGTATTTGTCCACGAAGGGCCATTGGTTTTGCGATGCACTTCTATTAATGCGAGCCGCTCAATCTGATCGGATGCACAATCTCCACCCTCCTTGTTTGGAATGCTGTTCCACCATGTTTGAAACACTGGATCTTGTTGGATGCAAACTCCGGTCTTTGCAAGCCATAGATTAATCAGGTTTAATTTGAGGAAGGTGCGAGGCATGAGAGAGATAAGTTCCTCATTTTTACCCAAGTCCAATTCTCTCAAATTTGTTAGTTGAGCAAGCTCGGCCGGAATTGGACCTGAAAAAGAATTATCACTTAATACTAAATGTACCAAGTTAGAAAGGTTGCCTAACTCGGACGGAATTGAACCTGAAAAAGAATTATCACTTAATGCTAGATTTACCAAGTTAGAAAGGTTACCTAACTCGGACGGGATAGAACCTGTCAAGTTATTATCAAAGAGCCATAGAGTTTCTAAATGAGATAGATTCCCAAGTTCCAGTGGGATGGAGCCCGTAAGAGAATTACTAGTTAAATACAGGTGATTCAACTGAGTCAGATTCCCGAGTTCGGGTGGAATGGTGCCTGTAAGAGAGTTAGTAGCGAAGGACAGATTTAACAACCTGGAAAGATTGCCAAGTTCTGACGGGATTGAACCTGTCAATGCATTTTCAAACAACCACAGGTTTTGCAAGTGAGACAGGTTCCCAAGTTCTGACGGAATTGACCCTGTAAGTGTGTTTCCTTGCAAGTAGAGTGTTTTCAGCTGAGTTAGCCTACCCAGCTCCGTTGGAATTGGACCTGTGAGCTGATTTCCTGAGAGATTCAAGCCCCCGGTCAAGTTTGTAAGATTTCCAAGCTCAGGGGGAATTGGGCCTGTGAGCTGATTTCCTGAGAGATTCAAGTCCTCGGTCAAGTTTGTAAGATTACCGAGTTCAGGGGGAATTGGCCCCGAAAGCTTGTTATCGTTTAGGGCTATAATATCTAGTTGCACAAGATTGCCAAGTTCGGGAGGAATATGTCCAGGGATCTCATTACTTCTCAAAAGCAATTGTTTTAAGTTCGTGAGATTTCCCAGTTCTGGGGGAATTGGAAATTTCAAGGAGTTTTCATTTATAGTAAATATTTCCAACTGCGATAAATTACCGAGTTCGGGCGGAAGCGGCCCCGAAAACTGGTTCCAGTCAAAATCCAATATCTTCAATTGGGAGAGATTGCCTAGCTCGGTTGGAATCATGCCTTCAAGCTCATTACCAAACAAAATTAGTTGTTCTAATTGTACGAGATTGCCAAACTCTGGAGGAATTAAACCCGAAAGTTGATTCTCAGCCAAGAGCAGGATTTTCAATTGTGTGAGATAACCTAGAGATGCGGGTAGAAAGCCCACAAGATTATTTCCTGGAAGATACAATTCAGTCACATACCCTTGTTTATCCGTAACTACTCCAGACCACGAACCAATATGTATATCGGTCATCCATCCTTCTTGGTATATCCAATTCGCTCCGCCAGTTGACTTATACAAATCCTCAAGAATCTCACGATCGGAAATTGAAACCTCATCTGCATTGCCAACTAAGATGTTCGCAATCCCTGAAGCCGTGGCGAACTGGCCTACGATTTCGGTTCTTCCAATACCTACGCCCGTCACTGTACCATCTGAATTCACCGTGGCTACGGAAGGATCACGGCTGATCCATGTGAAGTCTACATTCCCAACAGACTCTCCATCTTGGTCGAGTAAGAATGCACTCAGATCAACGGTCTCACCTATTGAAACGATTCGCGATAGATTGGGAGTAACTCGGAGACCACTCCCCTGATAGCCTTCTCCACTGGCAATCAATATGAGAGTCCTTACATAATCCGACATTTCCATGTCTAGGTCAGCTACCATCTCAACTCTCTGAGGTTGATTCCAGTTTGAAGGGGTAAATGTGAGCTCCGTCCTATCTAACTTAATTTCCGTTCCGTCAAGGGCTACAATCGTTACTTTCACCTCTGCTGATGGTACAGAGGACAAGACCACCGTAAACTCTTGAGACTCACCCTCGGTAACCCTCACGGATGGAGGAGTTAGCACCAAACGCTGTGCAAGTGCCTGCAATGGAAATAGGTACAAAACTGCCAATAATAAGACCAATACAGTTGGTGCATACCTGCGCAAAGAAACAAAAGAGGGAAACGTATATTTTAGATACATATATAAACTGCGAACTGAACAATATCATCATGTGGATTCTTAAAAATCGTACTATTCTACTCAAAAACAAGAAAAAATGGGGGTGAATCATAAAATAATAGCATATCTATTCGTAAATTACAAAACTCAATAACTCGTGCGGTATCTTTGATCACTGATATCGTATGATTTCAGAACAATAGTGTCAAAACAAAAACCTCAGACAACACTCATCATGGGTCATACTCTCAGATTCACACTACCCTGAATAAGCACATTTTTAGTTCTGGCCCCCTTTGCAATGCACCCTGGATCAAGGATTCTTGTAGGTTACAAAAGATCCATTAGACAGGGAATGCAATCACAAACTACATTTCCTACAATATCTTTCAAAGATGGTTCATTTGAGAAGCCCAGATATCCGTGATTGCCCATCATTAGTACCATTGGTCTGATCGCTCAATTCAAGCCAAACTCGCATGCAATTGCATCACAGTGTCAGCTCAACAAACGGGGCGATAAAGTAACGCATAAACAGTTCCCTTCTGCATTGATGGCTACCGAAAACTCACATCCTGTGTTGGACTTTCTGGAGGGGCCCGCATTGGGCCCGATGGTTGAACCGAAACTGGAAATCGCTCCAAGCTCACAACATTAGGATGCACCAAGTAAACCGCTGCCAGAGGATCCCATACATAAAAAATCTCCTGCTCAGCGTGGGGGCGAACGGCCTCCAAAACCCGAGAGGTCATACG
Source organism: Bacteroidota bacterium (assembly GCA_026709065.1). Taxonomy (GTDB): domain Bacteria; phylum Bacteroidota; class Rhodothermia; order Rhodothermales; family Bin80; genus Bin80. Next base: position 69,252 of record JAPOTS010000115.1, on the reverse strand, counting down.
CCCCATTGGGCAAAGAGCCATTTTGGTGAATTGATCAATGAACGGAATTTACACGAATTCTTCCTCCTCCTCACTCTCGGGGGCATGCACCTCAGGGATATAGTCATCAAAGAGCTCAGTTTGTTCGGGATCTGTAAAACGCTCCCGATTTTGCCCATACAAACGACGTTGAAGGTAGTCTATCGTCTCTTGTGCATTGAAGATCTCTTCTTTAGCAGTGATCAATTCTGTAATCAACAGCATCACCAGTTCTTCGCCATCGTCTCCTAATTTGTGCACCAGTTCCAGTACGCGCTGAGCACTCTGCTCGCCAAGCATAGCGATCAAACAGAGGTTCAAAGGCAGGTCAGAAACGGGTGGGTTGCTCTTCATAATATGTACATCACGTTTAAAAGATTTTTTACAATTTTTTTCAGTAAATAATCAGAATGAACTGCGATCTGATCGCGAATTCAGTGTTGATCCTCTATTCGCCTATGTCAGAATTCAGTAAGCGTCATCTTCGTCAGTGGATCCATACCAATGGATCGTGTCATTTGGGATTTTCGTATAGATACCATTGTAGCACATGCTTTGTTGAGAAAACCCATCGTCATTTACGGCACACTACGTAATGTCTCAACGTCCATCCTCCTTGAATTTGACAAAATCATAGCAGATAGAATGGCCCCTTCGTGCCTATTAAGTCCATCAGTCACAGTTCAACGATCGTCATTATTGGCACTCCAGAGTATCGTCAACTGATCAAACATAGATTGACTAGTGCTGATGACATTGCATATTAGATTGGAATGGAACACTCTCTATTCAAAAAGGCCACAACAATGACGTGAATGAAACTTAGATCTGATCATCATTGGAGAAATGAAATCTACCCATTGAACCATCTGATAGGATTGACTTTCAAATGATTGTCAAAAGCCACTTAAATACCTGTTCATAGGATCACTTAAGTCTGCTCTAAGAATTACTAATGCCTCGAAAAATCTGGTCATCAATGCTTAGCAATATGGGAGCAAATCCGCATATTTATACACTAAATTTGATAGACTATTGCCTGAAATTGTAACGATTTGAGAATTTTACAATTTCATTTAGAAAAATTCTTACAACTGTGAATAACTTGTGGATAAGTTTAGACTGGATTGGGCGTGAATTTGATCTGAGTGTCGTAACTTTTAGTGAAAAGCGATTTATTGGCATATTTTGGGCGGAAATTAGTCATTTTCTACCCCGAAATGTCAACTCGCCTTAAAATTGTCACTAATTTTCCAGATTTCAGAGTGATTTGAAATGGTCAAATTTTTGTGAACAAGTTGTGGATAACTTTTGCAACATTGTTATATCCTAGCTTATTCAATGGTTATATTTGTAGTTCTTCCTATTTTTACAAGATCAGCTTTTCTTAATTCAGATTGAATCAGACTTTTCCCTTTATGCCTCATACTGCTGAATCTGCTTGGAGGGAATGCCTCGCTATTATTCGGAATCACATTGCGCCCCAAGGCTTTGCAACATGGTTCACCAAATTAGAACCTGTGGTTTTAGAGGAAGAATCGGGTAACATAAAGTTGATTATTCGCGTTCCTGCACCGTTCCATTATGAATATCTTGAAGGTCAGTATAGCGGGCTGATTCGTTCGGCTTTGACCCAAGTTCTTGGGGAGCAGAGTCTGTTATATTATGAAGTGGTCGTGACACAAAGCACTGAGCAAGACCAGCAATCTTATCATGTCCAAGCATCCACGAAAACAAGCATAAATCCTAAGCCGAAGGTAACAAATACTAACGACTCTAAGAAAAAAAGCCCTCTCATTGAAAGCTACACGTTTGACAAATTCATTGTAGGGGACTGCAACAATCTTGCTTACAGCGCCTCTCAAGCCATTGCTGACTGTCCTGGTGGAACTGCGTACAATCCATTTTTAATTTATGGCGGTGTTGGGCTTGGGAAAACGCATTTGATGCAGGCGATTGGTAATCATGTTCGCGATTACCATCCTGAGAAAAAAGTCCTCTATGTTTCCAGTGAGCGATTCACAACCGATTTTGTTAAGGCCATTCAAGAAAAGCAGATTTCGAAATTCTCGAGTGCGTACAGGAAAATTGATCTGCTCATTATAGATGATGTCCAGTTTTTTGGTGGAAAAGAAAAAACCCAAGAGGAGTTCTTCTGCATTTTCAATGATCTCCAACAAAACGGCAATCAGATCGTACTAAGTGCTGACCGTCCACCGAAAGAGATTAGCGGAATTGAGGAGCGCCTACTGTCCCGCTTCTGTTGGGGCCTTCAGGCAGATCTACAACCACCAGACTTAGAAACTCGTACAGCGATCCTACTGAGAAAGTCCGAAGAATTTGGACTAAATCTTCCTTCTCCCGTCGTTGATTATATTGCCCACAATATCACAAAAAATGTTCGCGAACTTGAAGGCGCTCTCGTTCGACTTCTTGCGCAAGCCACCTATACCCAACAAGACATTAATGAAGAGTTGGTCAGGATTGCATTGAAAGACTTCGTTCAACGCCCACATGCAACACTTTCAATTGACAGGGTTCAAAAGCTGGTCTGTGAGTTTTTTGGCATTGACCAACATCGGCTCCATGAAAAAACTAAGAAAAGAGAAATCGTTCAAGTTCGACAACTCGCAATGTATCTATGTAGAGAACTTGATTATACTCACAAAGCGATCGGCCTACAATTTGGAGGTCGGGATCACTCGACCGTTGTTCACGCAATTAAAAGCGTCAATAACCTTATTGAAACCGATGCAAATTACCAGAACCGAGTAGAAGAAATTCGGCGCAAGGTTCATCTATCATCTGATTGAATAACTTCCTACTATGAAATTTACAACTGTTAATACCGATCTCTATCGTGCACTTGATGGTGTATGTGGTGCCTTACCAAAAAAACCTGAAAAGGAAATTCTCAAATGTGTCCTCTTGGAGCGCAAGAATGATCTCCTAGAACTTCGTGCTACTGACATGGAAATATCCATCCGTCATAAGATTCCAGTCAATTTTCTAAGCGAAGAAGGTGATGAACCTAATGTGATCGCTGTTCCTGCCCAAGAATTTCTAGATACATGCAGATCCCTTCCCGATATCCCGATTACCTGTGAGATTGACGACAAATGTAAGATCGTTCTTTCTCACGCGAGTGGGCAGTATGACTGGATGGGATATAAAGGAGAATCTTTCCCTGAATTTCCGTCTATCACTGATGCGCAAGAGATTCAATTTGACCGTCAACTCCTAAAGACGGGATTTGATTTGGTCGGGTTTGCGACTGGCCAAGATGCTTCACGACCTGGAATGATGGGAATTCTGTTTGAAATTCTGGAGGGCTCCGCACGAGTTGTTTCAACTGATGGACATCGTCTCACACGTTGCATCTTCAAGTCATATGATGGCGATCTAGACGTAAAAGCCTTAGCTCCTCATAAGGCATTTCAACAATTTGCACGCATCGACGGTCTTGATAAATGCTCAATTCAGATTACCGAGAATCATCTATGTCTTGACTTAGGATACGCACAGGTCATCAGCCGGCTGATTAACGCGAAATTCCCAAAGTATGAACGTGCAATCCCAGAAGAAAATGACAAGATTGTTCTTGTGGATCGAAGAGAGCTTCTCGGTAGTATTCAACGCGTCAATATTTTTGCATCGGAGAACTCAAATCATATCGTTTTAGATTGCAAAGATGATACAATTGTCATCAATGCAGTGGATGTTGAACGCTCTTCCAAAGGATCCGAAACTGTCAATTGCTCCTACAGTGGGGAGCCAACACAAATCGGTTTCAATGCCCAGTATCTCTTGGAACTGCTCCGATATCTACCGTCAGACGAGATTACGCTATCTATGGGCATTCCCAATCGAGCTGCTCTGTTAAAGCCCGTCCCACAAGATGATGACATTCATCTCACGTTTTTGATCATGCCCATCATGCTCAATAAACTTGAGTAATTGCTGATCAAAATGAACTTTATTATTTAGTACTGCGTTTCAGTGTCCTACGCTTAATTTTATCCAAGCAATGGACACACAAAGTTACAAAACTCGCAGTGTAAAAGCCTCTGAGGTACAACGCAAATGGTATGTGATTGACGCTGAGCAGGTGGTAGTCGGTCGATTAGCATCGCAAGTTGCAACCCTTTTGCGCGGCAAACACAAGCCTTCGTTTACTCCTCATGTTGACACGGGCGATTTTGTTATCATCGTCAATGCTGACAAGGTTCGCTTCACTGGTAACAAGGAAGAAGCCAAATTATATTACAGCTATAGCGGTTACCCAGGCGGCTTAAAATCTCGAAGCGCCAGCGTCATGCGACAAAGAAAGCCTGAGCATCTCTTGCGTCATGCTGTTAAGGGAATGTTGCCAAAGGGGCCGCTTGGCCGGCAAATGTTGACTAAACTCAAGGTCTACTCTGGGCATGAGCATCCGCACACTGCACAACAACCTGAAGAACTCTCACTCTAGCAATACTCTATCAATCTTTTATGGCGAATCTTACTCAATTCATTGGTATCGGTCGTAGAAAAACGTCAACTGCTCGTGTATATCTGCGTCCTGGAAGTGGAGAGATACTCATTAATCGGCGACCGATTGACGAGTATTTCAAAGTTGAAACCCGACGGCAAGCCCTATTGTCTCCCTTTGATGTCACGGGAACTGCTGGTCAATATGACCTTTTAGTAAATGTTAAAGGCGGGGGGCTGACAGGTCAATCCGAAGCCATTCGTCTTGGCGCATCTCGTGCACTTGTGCTGGCAGATGAAGAGCATCGTAAGCCACTGAGGGATGCAGGATTTTTAACCCGTGATCCTCGGATGGTTGAGCGCAAAAAATACGGACGCCCCAAGGCACGTAAACGATTCCAATTTTCTAAACGATAATTTATTCCACCTCGCACGAGATGTGATGCTTGGCCGGGTGCCTTCTGGTTGGCTATTGTAAATGATCATCTTGGCGGTTAAACCCATTTTCCTTTATGACCAATACACACTCTACGACCAACCCCAGCGATCATATCGTCCCTGTTGATGATCTGCTTAAAGCTGGAACACATTTTGGGCATTTGACCAGTCGATGGAATCCAAAAATGCGTAGCTACATCTTTATGCAACGCAATGGGATCCATATCATTGATCTGCTCCAAACTCAAAAGATGCTTTCGCAGGCAGCGGCAGTTGCAGCTCGGTTTGCTAAACAGGGAAAATCTATTTTGTTTGTTGGCACAAAAAAGCAGGCCAGAGACACTGTTCGCCAAGCGGCGCAATCGTGCGATTCCCCCTATGTGGTTGAACGATGGCTCGGTGGAACCCTCACCAACTTTCAGACGATTCGTAACAGCATCCGGCGTATGGAGAATTTAGCTAAAATGGGGGAGGATGGTACGCTTGATCAACTGAAAAAGAAAGAGCGTTTGATGAAGTCTCGTGAATTAGACAAGTTGCAGAGGAATCTGGGGGGTATTGCATCTATGCCACGCACTCCTGGCTGTTTATTTGTTGTGGATATTCGCAGGGAACGCATTGCTGTAAATGAAGCTCGTAAACTTGGAATTCCGATTATTGCCTTAGTTGATTCCAACTGTGATCCAGATTTAGTGAATCATGTGATTCCTTGTAATGATGATGCCTTCAAATCCATTCAGATTGTGACCAATACTATAGCGCAGGCTATCAGTGAAGGACGAAAATCGGGCCAAATTGACGCTGAAAATAAAAAGGCTGCAGAGGCGAAGCGTCAGAGTGATCAGAAGCAAAAGGGGACGGTAAGCACTTAATTGCTCCTAAGCTTTTGAACTTGTGTTGACCGTCCTCCCGAAACCTACTTAACTAAACGATTTCATGTCTATTTCAGCAAAAGATGTAAAACAACTTCGTGACCTTACGGGCGCTGGCATGATGGATTGCAAGCGTGCTTTACAAGATTCTGGTGGTGATTTGGATGCTGCCATTGATCTGTTGCGTAAGAAAGGTCAACAAGTTGCGGCCAAACGGGCTGAGCGCGAGGCACTTCAAGGGTTGATTGTCACCCGCATTGATGATTCTCAGCAAACGGGAATTATTGTTGAGGTGAATTGTGAAACCGATTTCGTTGCGCGCAATGATGAGTTTGTTTTATTTACAAATTCGGTTGCTGATGTAATTCTCAATTGCCAACCCTCAACGCTTGACGATTTATTAGCCTTGCCACTTAATCATGGCCGTACTGTCATGGAAACGATCACTGATCTCACGGGCAAGATCGGAGAAAAGCTTCAAGTGCGCCGATTTTTCACCCTGTCTTCTGAAGGAGGTCAAGTGATTGATTATATCCACCCTGGAGACCGCTTGGGCGTTTTGGTTTCTCTTACTGGTCAAGGCGATTTGTCTTCTACGGGTAGAGATATCGCCATGCAGGTTGCTGCACTTAACCCTATTGCAGCTCAGCGCAACGATGTCCCTCAGGAGATTCAAGATAAAGAATTTGAAATTGGCCGAGAGTCTGCACGAATGGAGGGCAAGCCTGAACAGATTCTTGATAGGATTGCTCAGGGGAAGTTGGAGCGATTTTTTAAGGACAATGTTCTTGTTGAGCAACCATTTGTCAAGGATGCCTCTCAGCGAGTCCGAGAGGTTCTCAAAGCGGCAGGTGCCGATGTGAAGGGGTTTGTTCGTTGTGCGCTGGGGGAATAGTTCCCAATGTGATGGCATTACAAACCGCTCCCTCAGAGAAGCCCATTTACAAACGGGTATTGATCAAACTTAGCGGTGAAGCCCTTCTTGGAGATCAATCTTTCGGCATTGATGCGAAGGTCCTTGATGCTTGGGCAAAGGACCTTAAATCCGTCATAGATCATGATGTTGAGTTAGCCATCGTTATTGGTGGAGGGAATATATTTCGTGGCGAGATGACTACCACACAAGGGATGACCCGTGCTCACGGTGATTATATGGGAATGCTTGCGACTATGATCAATGCTATGGCCTTGCAGGATGCCTTGGAGCAGCTATCTCTCAAGACTAGACTGCTTTCGGGGATAAAGATGGAAGAGATTGCGGAGCCCTTTATTCGAAGACGAGCGATTCGTCATTTAGAGAAGGGACGCATTGTAATTTTTGGATCTGGAACAGGGAATCCCTACTTCACCACTGATACAGCGGCAGCTCTGCGTGCCTTAGAAATTGATGCCGATGTGCTGATTAAAGCCACCCGTGTAGACGGAATTTATTCGGATGATCCAGAGTTACATCAACACGCTGAGCATTTTGCCTATATAGGCGGACACGAGGTGATCCGTCGTGGGCTCCGCGTGATGGATAAGACGGCTTTCACTTTATGTGAAGAGTCTAAGCTACCGATTGTTGTCTGCAATATAACGCGCTCAGGCACTCTCCAAAAAATTATGTTTGGAGAAAAGGTAGGTTCTTATGTACATTGGGAGTAATCACTCTGCCGACATGAGCATCATTAAGCGATTGTTTACTGTTAGGGAGATTATACCGTGGAAGTTAATGCGAATGATCATGTACGATGCCTGCGCAGATAGACGTTCAAGTTGAATAAACTCTGTCTTAACTTCTTCATCATCTGTGACCAGTTGAAAAACTTACCATCTCCATAGAGTTCCAGTGATGATTCTGTGCCCATCGTGCTGGCTTAAATGACCCCCACCCTGGACGATAATGGCAGTATATCCACTGGCGGGTTGTATCTGCATTCCCAGTCAAATGACCTTAGAAACTCAGTCCATCAGATACAAACTGATCTGGAACTGTACTTCCAGCGACTTCCATCAGGTCGCAAGAAAATCCGTAAAATCAATGAGTGCATCATCAACAATATTCGGATTGATAATACTGGGCTAGTATGCAATCAGGGGTACATGCGTTCCAGCGGTATCAGATACCCTTTATTGCCTTGGATCAAACCCATCACATGAGACGTGATGTAATGCTTCGATGCAGCCATTATCTGTCGTGAATAAGAGCACTGTTTTACGGTCAAGATCCAATGCATAAAGTTGATCTGTTATACGGCCTACAACTTGATCCACATGGTTGGTCATGACAGGAAAATATTTGGGTCGCTATCCGTTAAAGAAAGATCAAAATCGGGGTGACTTGGAGTTGGAAAAATGGATCGTGCGGAAGAACCATTGGGAAATACAAAAAGCATGAATCTTCCTGATGTGGTTGGAAGAATTCTTCAATATAGTCGGCAAAAAGATCGGCCCGTAGGAGTCTGGAAATACTATAGGCTCGTTACCCGAATAATGAATGGTAGGGGAATAATACCGACTGCCAAGTTCAAATAGCTTCACAGAGCAAATTCTTCAAACCCAGCTTGAGTAGGAGAGGCTCCATCACTTTCTGCCAATGTTCGCAGATACTCGTTTCCATAGAGTTGCCACTTGCCCACAACCCCATTGGTGTATCCAAGATCTTGTAACAAGTTAGCCATGATCTGCTCCTGAGGAGCCAAAATCCCAAATCCACGGTAGTTTCTAAAATTATATTTCCCCGTCATCAATTGTACCCTTGAGGGGGTACAGAGTGGGGTAGAGAATTTATGGTAAAGCGCGCATTCCATGCTCAGCAAGGGAGTCTAAATTTAGAGTGTCATAACTGAGCCACCATTGATCAAAAGGATTTTATAGCCCATATCATCAGCCATAATAAGGACAATATTGGGGCGGGGATCCGACGAGCAAGCTACCATGCAAACCAGTAAAGGCAGGACTCCACTGTTCATTTTGACCGACAGGAACAGACAAGATTCAGGCAAGATTACATCAACAAGGGGTTTGTTGTGATGTAGATACGTTCATTCAAATCCCATACTACTTGGTTTCCTGCAGCAACCAACCACGTGCATTGAATAGGATGCGTTTATATGCCATGTGATCATGTGCACGGTCATCATGCCCTAATGTGTTGACCAAAATCATAGCATCTCCAATCTGGCGCGTCCAGATCACTGGATAGGTTTCACCGGTTTCAAAGGACCGACCAATGGCTAAAATATTTGCGTTTGAATCTGGGTTCAACTCAGCACGATACAATTCATCGGTAATTTCAAAGTTCGTCGGAACATCCTCCATTAACGGATGATCTCGTTGGAGAATTTCCACTGAAAAGGGTTGAAGTGGCTCATGGCTTCGTGCACCGCCACCCACAAGTAACTCATTATATTCTGGCCAATCCTCCCAATTATACCATGTCGCTGGATGAATAATGATTAATGGACGACCATTGTTGACATGATTGAAGATTGCTTGACGACTTTCGAGTCTCTCTATAGGCTTATTATTGGCAAGCATAAGCAGAGAAGCATCTTCAAGTAGACGCTCAAAGGTTTCATCCGCTGCCTCTGTGTAAACAAATGTACGATCCCCTGCACCATAGAGGATCTGTCCATCTGTAAATCCAAATACTCGAGCATGATAGTGGGACTGAGAGGTGCGGCTTTGAGCTCCTGCCAGAGACACGATCGGGGCAAGCTGGGGATCCGATCCAGTCCAAGTCCAGCCAGCATCGTTTCGTGGGAGTTCAGGGGGATCCATGACATGCAGCATTCCCTGCATGAGGGACCAATGTCCTGGTACAGTACACAAAAATGGATAGCTTCCTTTGGCAAGAGATCCTATTGTATCCGTTGACGAGTCGCTTTGAGACAATACAGAACTTGATCCGAGAATCTCATCAAGGCGTGATGGAGGAATGTAGTCTGTATCCGAACTAGATGCATCGGTCATATACTGGTTTAGATCTTCCCCTAACGCCTCTATATCTGTGTTAGACGGTAGGATGACAACATTGTGGAGATCTGGATGCTGATTCATAAAGTCGATCGTAATGGGTTGACCAGAAAAAGCATGCAAAACGGTCGGCTCAAATCTCATTAGACCATCAGGTGCTGTTAGCATCAACACTGCAGGGGGAAGTAATTCAGGTTCAGGTTCAGGAATTAGAATTGGATCGGGAGGAGTCTCAATCATGCCGATAGGAGCCAGAGCAGAGTATGCCGCAATGATCCATGAATCTCCTCCTCGCAATGACTTCATCGCCTCTGATAAAATTCGTGGATGGGATTGAAATCCAATATCAATGGCGGCCAATAGAGCATGTAAGCGTACATGCAAGTTCTCGTCACGTAAAGCATTATGCCGTATCAACAATTCACTACTTTTGTAACGATGAGGAAGAGTTTGAATACTGGCCTTTCGCACGGCAGGTGAAGGGTGTGGCAGAGCCGCATCCAAAGCGATTTCTAATGCATCATCAGCTCCAAGTCCCTTTAATGTCCAAAGTGCATGCACCGCTCCTGGATCAAATCCTGTTTCATCTATTGCATGACGAGTAACGAGTTGTATGAGATCCTCTTCAATCCCATCAGGCTTACTTTCTACCAACATTCGCTGAGCGGTCAGTCGCCAGAATTGGTTGGTATGGCTGAGTGCATCCACCAATCCCTGAGGTTCATCATAGGACAGATGATGTTGCCCAGAAGACTCTCCATAAGAAACCACATAAATGCGTCCATGGGTTTGATCACGTAGTGGGTTGAGGTGGGCATTGCCTGGCCCCGTGCTATCATTCCAAATCTGATTCACCATCCCCCGCCGATCGGGGTTATGCTGAATAACTGGATTGTACCAATCCGCGATCCAAAGATTTTCGTCAGGGCCAATATCTGCAAAAACAGGAGCAACCCATTCATCACGACTGGCAAGGATATTTAAAATTTCTCCTTCCGATTCTTTTTCAATACTCCCATCAGGCTCAAGTTGTCCGACATGTACAATATGTGCCGTCGGTTCTGCGACCATGAGAGCTCCCCAATAGTCTGACGGGAAACGTCGGCCATTGTATGGAAACGCACCAGCAGCGGCAGTGAATCCATCCCGAAAATCTACCTGTTGAAGTGGACGAGGAGAAGAATGTTTCACAGCATAATGGCTTTGGACATATGCAACATTCAGTCCAGCTTCATAGCGTAGGGGAATCCCTACAACGACTGCATGATTATTATTTGCCGTAGATCCATAGATCGTATTATCCTCGCCAATGCCTAGCCCCCATGTATTATTGCTAAACTCGGCAATCGGTTCAAGCTGTGTTCCATCAATACCCACCCGGAAGATTCCCCTTTTTAGAGTCAGTGCATCAGGATCGGGTGCATGCCCAGGTTCGTAGAGTCCACTGTATCCGACTGCTCCCCAAAGAAAATTATCAATCCCGATTTTCAGATTACTCATGACCGCGTGCGTATCATACGTACCAAAGGCATCTTTGACAAGGATCTGTTGTTGGTCTGCACGATCATCGCCATCGGTATCTTTAAGCAAGACAAGGTGGGGGGCTTGACCAACAATAGCCCCATCTTTCACAAGTGCAATTCCAGTGGTAAGGGGGAGATTTTCCGCAAAGCGTATAAAGGTATCTGCACGAAGATCTCCATCGGTGTCCTCACAAATGGTGATACGATCCCTGCCTGATTTTTCACCAACATGATCATGGGGATAGTTGGTTGATTCAACCACCCATAGTCGTCCACGCTCATCCCAAGTGAGAGCAATTGGATTGACGATATCGGGTTCATGAGCAAAAATATGAGCCTTAAATCCTTCTGGAACTTCAAGTTGTGTGAGTGTTTCCTCGGGGGTTAGAGGCAGTTGGAGTTCATGAAAACCTATGCCATTACTCTCGGTTGTATAACGCAGGACTGTCTCCCCAGAACAGCCTGTCAAAATGAGAAAGAGAGTGCTAATAAAATAGATGGATTTCATCAGAAAGAATCAGTAGAACGAAGTGTATTCCAAGGCCTTTGGGTGGATAAGTCTTCGGAGAGCGGAAGCTCAAGTTCTGGATGCGTGAGAGACACAACGAGGGTCGTGGGAATTGAACCCGTATTGAAGGAGGCATGCGGAACTCCTTCGGGAATCATCACTGCATCACCCTCGGTCAGAACTTTACATGTTTCTCCAATCCATTGTTCAATGGATCCTTGCATCACCACAATCAACTCTTCACGTCCAGGGTGGCAGTGAAAGTCATGACCTTTTCCAGGGAAAATTTCGGCAACGGCTACAAACAATCCAGATGAAACCGGATTGGGATAATTGATCCAGGTGTTGGTTCCTTGATCAAGCGATTCAGTCAAGTGGGAATCTTTAAGAAGAAAATATTTCTCTAACATTAGCGTCGTTGAGCTGCAGGGCAGGGAATCTGTTTAAATTCTTGGGTAAGCTGGATGAGGGATTCTTCAATCCCCATCCGCTCAAGACTACTTGCTCCGACAAATCCAACCGTATCGGTATGTTCATTGATATAGGCAGCGTCCGTGGGAGTACAGATAGGTCCACCGTGGCTCAGAAATAGAATACCATTACGAACTTGACCGGCAGCTTCAATGATCCTTTGTGTCCGAGAGGCAGCTTCCTCAAGTGTACAAGTTGCTTCTGTCACGCCAATTGATCCACCAATGGTGCATCCTACATGAGCGATAATGACATCTGCACCGGCCTCTGCCATCATGTGGGCTTCTTCGGGTGTTGCAACATAAACCATCGTGAATAGGTCAATTCCTTGTTTTTGGGCTAATGCGACCATATCAATTTCATGCTGAACACTCATACCTGTTTCCTCAAGGACTTGACGAAATAGTCCATCCACGATAGTATGAGTCGGGAAATTATTGATACCACTAAATCCCATGTCTTTCACTTTTAGTAAATGGTGCCAAATTCGTCTGCGTGGATCCGATGCATGAACCCCACAGATGACGGGGATTTCTTTAACCGTTGGGAGGACTTCATATTCACCAATGTCCATAGCCACAGCATTCGCATCACCATAGGCCATGAGTCCAGCGGTTGACCCATGACCCGACATTCTAAAACGCCCAGAGTTGTAGATAATCAGAAGATCTGCCCCACCTTTCTCAATAAATTTAGCACTGATTCCTGTGCCTGCACCTGCAACAATGATCGGTTCACCGCGATCCAAGGTTGCATGCAATCGCTCCAAGACTTCAACTCTGGTGTAAGGATTACCAATTCCAGTCCAAGGGTTTGGCATTGATACTACATAGGTAAAGTGAAAAAGTGGGAATTAGTTGACTGATAAGATAGTAAATTCCTCTGATGATTTACTTTACAAGGTGAAATGGGTTCAAAAAAGTCCATCTAAAAGCATTGGATCCATGAAAAAAGGATCAAATCTCAGCATAATGTGAGATGGTTGAAGAAGCGTAAACCTTTAAGAACAGAAAAAGTTTAAATTAAGTTGAGACTTGCCTCAAAAATATATCTTGAACAGGAGAATTGCGTAGATTCACCTGATCCTTGATGAGTTTTTGATCGGATGCATGAATCTTCAGCGTTGGAGATAGGATGAAACCGCAATTTGAGATGAATGAAGAGAATGAAAAAGGATATTTTGAAACCATCGGTTCATTATCTTTACAGAGTCTTCGTTGACGCGTATTAACTTTGGATGTCAACCCTCGTAGATATCGCTGATGTTGGATTTGAGGGTTCATAAATTTCAAGAGAGATCAGAACATCTGATTGCTGGTATAATTAGCCAGATATAAGATTAAATGCTTGACGAACTTTTAGAACTGATCCTATCTGACAGTACTGATCAGATGGAGCGCTCTTTGCAACATCTTAATAAAGAATTGCTATCCATTCGTGCTGGGCGTGCATCTCCTGCGATGCTTGAAAATGTGCGTGTAGAATTTTATGGAAGCATATCTCCCTTGAATCAACTTTCCACAGTTGGAGCGACACAACCAGACTTAATTGTTGTCACGCCTTGGGACAAATCCTCTATATCTGCCATAGAAAAAGCGATTCAATCTGCAAATCTTGGGCTCAACCCATCAAATGATGGTACAGTTATCAGAGTACCCATTCCGCCGTTGACCGAAGAACGCAGAGTCGATCTTTGCAAGCGGGTGCGTCAAATTGGGGAACAAGCAAAGGTTTCTATACGGAATATCCGACGTTCGGCAAAAGTTGAATTAAAGTCTACACAAGAAGATGAGAAGCTCTCTGAGGATATGCGATACCATGCCGAGGATTTGCTTCAAAAGGAGACGGATCGATATATAGACATGATTGATGGGATTCTGCAAAAGAAAGAGGCAGATATCATGGAGGTTTAAATCGGGAGAGGTGCCGGAGCGGTCTAACGGGCTCGCCTGGAAAGCGAGTGTACCCTAACCGGGTACCGAGGGTTCGAATCCCTCCCTCTCCGCATCATCCTATTTATTGGTGCTTGGGTTTTCTTCAAGATGCTGGATTGACATAGTGTCCTAATTATCCCGTTTGATAAATTGATGCCAGATATCGTTGCTCACCAAAAGTTGATCGGACTTACTGCACCCAGTGGAGCTGGAAAGTCAAGTATAGCAAAACAAGTTTTAGATGCGTTTCCATCTATGCGCCTTTCTGTATCTGTTACGACACGATCTCCAAGGGCTTACGAACGACATGGGAAGGAGTATTATTTTGTTTCAAAACCTGAATTTGATCGCCTCATCACAGAAGATGCACTCTTGGAATACGAAGAGGTGTATCCAGGCTACTATTATGGAACTCCCTTATCAGAATTGACGGATCATGATTCGCCATTACTTCTTGATATTGATGTTAAAGGTGCAAGCCATGTGCGAACTTCCTACGGAGGATTCTTTATATTTATCTCTCCTCCATCAATAGATACATTAGAACAACGCTTACTGAATCGGGGGACAGAATCCACTGAGATGCTACAAACGCGACTAAAGCGAGCAAAGATTGAACTTAGCTATGCCAATAGATTTGATGCCATCGTCGTCAATCATTCCCTTGATCAGGCTGTAAAGAAAACCATTTCACTTATTAAGTCTTATCTGAAGGATGCGTGAACCATGTCATCAATTACAGGGTAAGCGCGTGCTCTTAGGAGTCACTGGAAGTATTGCTGCATACAAAGCAGCAGAGATTGTCCGTCAGCTACGAAAAATGGGAGCAGATGTGCAAGTGATCATGACCGAGGGGGCTACCAAGTTTATCCCCGAGTTAACGCTATCCACACTATCTCAACGCAAGGTGATGATAGATATATTTGACTCTGGCGATGAGCAAACATGGACGAAACATATCACGCTGGGGCATTGGGCTGATGTATTTTTAATTGCGCCAGCTACCGCACAAAGTCTGGCCAAGCTATCACACGGGTTCTCCGATAACATGTTAACCGCTACCGTGCTGGCATCTAAATGTCCAATCCTTATCTGCCCTTCTATGGATCATGACATGTATGTGCATGGTACAGTTCAATCAAATGTGAAACGCCTTGAAGAACTTGGATACCACATCTTACCACCTGATTACGGAGAGTTAGCCAGCGGCCTGATAGGATTTGGCCGCCTCCCTGAATTAGAAGAGATTTTCAAGCGCATGACATCACTTCTTACTGGGACATTACATGGAAAACATGCACTTGTAACTGCTGGTCCAACACGTGAACCCATAGATCCTGTCCGAGTTCTGACGAACCATTCAACGGGTACGATGGGGTTTGCTCTCGCCCAAGATCTCGCGCGGCGCGGCGCAGAGGTTACTCTAATTGCAGGACCAACGCTACTTCCGTCTCCAAATGGCATCACGCGTGTGGATGTCACCACTAGTGCCGACATGCTTGAAGCTGTCCTTGCACATAAAACCGCAGATTATATCTTTATGGCTGCTGCCGTAGCTGACTATACACCTGTTGAGACCCATGCATCAAAAATTACTAAACATCAGTCTCAGCTAACTCTTAAACTGGAACGAACAACTGACATCCTATCACAACTTGGAAAGGTGCGCCGTAGCGGCCAAACCCTGGTGGGATTTGCCATGGAGACTGATAGCGGCCTTGAAAATGCCCAGAAGAAACTTGCCTCAAAGAATCTGGACTGGATAGTTCTCAACAATATTCAGGAAAACGGGGCCGGGTTTGGAACTGATACTAATCGTGTGACCTTAATAAGTAAAGACGGTGGATTATACCCTCTGGAAATCATGCCGAAACTTGAGGTTGCAACTCAACTCATCGATCGGATTTTAGCAAATCCTGTCTAAACCTTTGTAAATTGGCAGTCTCATCTTTAAGGGCTATAAGTTACTCTCATGTTTTTGTTGAATTTTAGTGGATAATTTGATAATTGATGGTGAATGAATTACGCGCCATCCTACGCAGGCGTGGGTTAAACACTAAATAAAGTTTGCAGTTTGTGGAATGATTGTGAAATGAATTGGCTGGTCTGACTCGCCCGCAGGGTAATTATTTTATATTTATTTTTTCTATTATGAACGAAGTGCTTCATGCCGTGAAAGATTTTCTTATCTCTGAATCTGCCCTGCATGGCCCATTGGTTCCCTTGGAACCTCCAAAGACATTTGCTCAGAAGATAATGGATCTCGTAGATGATGCCCATCCAGTGTGTGAAATGAAATCTCTGGATGACCTTCAACGCTATGTTCAAACCTCTATATTGACTCCGATTGATCAAGATCGTACCCTTCCCGTTTTTGGAGATGGGAATCCTCAAGCTACTATCATGTTGATTGGTGAAGCCCCTGGTGCAGATGAGGATAAGACTGGATCGCCATTCGTGGGGCGCGCTGGACAACTGCTTGACAAAATGCTCGCTGCCATTGATCTGTCAAGACAGGATATCTATATCACAAATATCCTTAAATCCCGCCCCCCGAAAAACCGTGATCCAAACCCTGATGAAGTCGCAGCCCACTTACCAGTACTCTACCGACAGTTGTCTTTGATTGCACCAGAGATTATCTTATGCTTAGGGCGAGTCTCTGGACAAACGATTTTAGAAACTGCCAGCCCACTAAACCAACTCAGGGGACAAATTCATGGGTATCATGGGGCATCCCTAATTGTGACCTATCACCCAGCAGCACTTCTGAGAAATTCAACTTGGAAGAGGCCGACTTGGGAAGATTTAAAATTATTACGAGAGTTATATTTGTCTCAGTAGAACCTTATCCGATCAATGCACAGCGAAGAACTCCGCCCTATCACACCTGTCGCTATACACAATCTACATGATCATTCTGGCCGCGTCCCCCCACAGGCCATTGATGTAGAAGAGTATATTCTAAGTGCGATGCTATTAGATCCTAATGCAGTGACAATAGCGACTGCCATTTTGCCCACAGATGCCTTCTATTTACAGAAACATCAAGCAATTTATTCAGCTCTGCTTGATCTCTCAGAAAAATCTCAGCCTACCGATATCATTACTGCCGCTCAGCGACTGCGGTCTACAAACCAGTTGGACATGGTTGGAGGACTTCCATATTTGAATCATCTTTCTCAGCTAAGTCCAACATCTGTTAACACCGAGTTCTATGCACGGATCATCGTTGAGAAAGCACTCTTGCGCCAAGCCATTAGTTCCATGACAAAGCGCATTACTGAGGCCTATGACCCTGGAACTGATGCCTTTGAACTTCTTGATGGGACTGAAAAAGATCTCTTTGAAATCTCTCACAGTCAAGTTCGGAAAACAGCTCAAGCTCTCAGGGATATCTTGCAAGATACTATCAACCATATTCAAGAGATTGCACAACACGATGGACAAATCTCTGGCATCACCACCGGGTTCACAGACCTTGATTCACTAACTGGCGGGTGGCAAGACTCGGATTTAATCATTATTGCAGGCCGCCCATCTATGGGAAAATGTGTTGATGCCGATACTCCAATTCTGCAGGCTGACGGACAACTCGTTCGTATTGCCGATCTTTATGATCGTCAGAATGCCAATCTCTTGACCCTTGGTGAAGACTCCCAGTTCTCTGTCACACAGCCCTCTGCGTATATCTATGATGGCATCAAGCCAGTCTATCGCGTGACCACGCAGTTGGGACGAACTGTAAGCACAACGTTATCGCATCCTTTTCTCACATACCAAGGATGGCAACCCTTAGGTGACCTAACTATTGGGAATTGTATTGCTGTGCCCAGAGAATTACCAGTTCATGGAATTCACACAGTTTCAGACTCTGCTATCACCCAGCTTGTGCATACCCTTCGCGACCCACATCAAATACAATGGTCGTTACCCGACTCTAAGGCAACCGCTATCAAGCTCAAAGGGGTACAGGCGCTTCCGCCATGGGTCTTCACACTGAACTCCCACAATCTATCAGACTTGGTTGGCCAATTATTTGGCAACAGTTTCTCCAATGTTGTTGTCTCCTCCAGACTATTAGCACAACAATTATCTCACCTGTGTCTCAGAGTCGGAATGGTATGTAAAATTTCTAAACGGCTTAACGGATGGAGTGTGACCCCTATGAGGGAAATCAGTCAAGGGGAAAATCATATCATTTTTGACGAGATCGTTCGGATTGAAGCACTCGGAGATCGCCCGGTCTATGATCTGACAATTGATGAAACCCACAACTTTGTTGCATCCGATGTCTGTGTTCATAACACTGCGTTTGCGTTGGCTTGTGCACGTAATGCCGCAATGAATCCAACTAATCCTGTACCCTGTGCGATTTTCTCTTTGGAAATGAGCTCGCGCCAATTAGCTCAACGTCTCATTACATCTGAAGCAAGAGTGAACGGCCAGGCGGTTCGCAGCGGAAATTTATCACAAGATAATTTTAATGCATTAGTGGCGGCTGCGTCCAGATTCCATAATGCTCCCATCTATATAGATGACTCTGCGGGGCTTGGCGTACTGGAACTCCGAGCAAAATGTCGGCGATTAAAGTCTGAACGGAATATTGGGCTTGTCTTGGTGGATTACCTGCAACTGATGCAAGGAAGAAGTTCTAATGATAATCGAGAACAGGAAATTGCAAATATCTCTAGGTCGCTCAAAGAACTCGCAAAAGAATTAGATATACCCGTCGTTGCACTTAGTCAGCTCAACAGAAATGCAGAGGATCGAAAAGATCGTCGTCCTCAATTGGCCGACCTAAGAGAAAGCGGTGCGATTGAACAGGATGCGGATGTCGTGGCTTTTATTTACCGAGCCGAATACTATGGAATCAAGGAAGAAACACGAAACGGAATCACCCTTGAAACCGAAGGAATGTCGGAGATCATTATCGGAAAGCACCGTAACGGACCAACGGGTAGCGTCGATCTCAAATTTCTCAAGCAGTATGCCCGTTTTGAGAACTATGAGAAATATCATAGGACTCTTCCCGACCAGGAACCTGAAGAGGATCCATTTTGATGAGGTGACGGACGGATTCGAACCGCCGTACAAGGCTTTGCAGGCCTCTGCCTAGCCACTCGGCCACGTCACCTTGGCACGCCCGGCAGGAGTCGAACCTGCAGCCTGCGGATTCAGGTTTGTGCCAGTTTCCCGACTCCCTGGACTATCTCTTCACCTTCTTCAAATGAAGGAAGGGGTGGCCGTTTAGTCTCTACACCTTCCCCGAAGGGCTTGGCTCGGGATTACCGTAAACTCATGTTCCGAAGGCTTCCCCGAATTTGACCACTTACACGCTATCCGTTTCCAGATAGCGGCCCACTTGTTGCAGAAGTCCGCTGCTCTATCCAGTTGAGCTACGGGCGCATGTATGTAAAAGAACCGTCAATGAGGTGTCGGGGCGGCCGGATTTGAACCGACGACTTCTGCGTCCCAAACGCAGTGCTCTACCGGGCTGAGCTACGCCCCGAATTGTAGGCTTTATCTTAAAGCTTTCAACTCGGCTTGCACCTCCTGTTGGGGCACCATCTTTTCCCTAAACCGAAAACTTCCGTTCGGCTTTGATTCTGCAACGATCACTTTTGCCATGATCTTTCGCTCTTGGCGCCGCTTGAGTACTTTATCCCCAAAAGATTGTTTTTTTGCCATCTTTACTTGATTTCTTTATGTAATGTATGTTTACGTAGTGAGGCATTATATTTTTTCAACTCAAGTCGTCCTGAGGTATTACGACGGTTTTTAACTGTCGCGTAACGGCTTGTGCCTGGTGCCTCAGTACATTCAAGAATGACTTTATGTCGTACATCTTTTCCTTTACGTGCCATGATTCAATAATTATATAGATACACCTTGTTTACGCGCTTCACGCAATACCACTTCAATTCCTTTCTTATTGATGGTCTTGATAGTGTTTGCGGAGACCCGCAATTTGATCCAGCGTTTTTGTTCAGGGAGATAGAATCGCTTTGTTTGAAGGTTAACTTCAAAACGCCGCCTTGTCTTATTGTGAGCATGTGAGACATGATTGCCTGACATGGGGCCTTTGCCCGTCAATTGATCTTTACGTGCCATGAATTAATGCCCGTTTTTGTTTTGGGTAGCAGGGTTGTACGAGCATGATAAAGATTAGTTCCAGTCAACGATCTTGAGCAACTGCGATACTGGGATCTCCTTGAGAGGCACGCCATGCGGGGTAGAGTGCGGCCAATAGGCATAGCCCAAAAGAAGATGCACCAATTAGAAGAAGGTCAAGCATTTGAATTGAGACGGGATATGCGTCAATGACAAAGGATTCAGCTCCGAGGATAGGAATCAGCTCAAAATATTTTTGGACAACAAGAGTCGTAAGTCCAATCACGAAACCTGCTCCAGTGCCAATCACGCCGATGAGCCCACCTTGAATAAGAAATAGATTCCGTATATCCATAGCCGTTGCACCCATGGCTCGCAGTGCTCCGATATTTTGTCGCTTTTCAACAACGATCATGGTGAGGGATCCTATGATATTGAACGCGGCAACGACGCAGATTAGGATCAAGATCAGGGATGCGCCCCATTTTTCTAGTCGCATCACATCATACAATGATTGTTGAAGTTCATACCATGTTTGTACTTGTAGATTTTCGGGATACATGTCAATTAACCGTTGCTTTATCTCAGCAGCATCCTCAATATTTGACAGGCGTAAATCAATTCCCGAGACGGTATTCTTCATGTTAAATAGGGACTGTGCTTCATCAAGGGCAATAAATACATGTGTATTGTCGTAGGTTTCTTCTAGTTTATATATTCCTCGAACATCAAATACAAACGGCTGGGGAGGCGAAAATACCCGTGTGAGCATATGCGTGAGTCCTTGAGCAGAAAATAACATTGCTTGGCGATTTTCAGAATTTGGTGTCAGTCGCAGGCGCTGACTCAAACCTAATCCCATGACCATCCCTTTGTTACTGGTGTCAAATTCCCCTGAAATGATCCCCTTACTGATTGTATCTGCCTCTACACCCCGTATGATGACGACATGGTTATTTTGTGGTTGATTGACGGTCACTAGCAAGGCCTTTCCTTCGGTATATGGCTCAGCACTAATGACCTCTGGGAGTTCCACTGACTGATTGGCGATCTCTGTTGCTACATTTTGTGGAAGAGCATTTCCGTCACTTGCTTCAATACGAACATGAGGATCTATGGATACCAAAAGGTCTCGCACCACATCATAAAACCCGTTCATGACAGACAATACAATGATGAGTGCGGCAACTCCAACCGTGATACCCGCCATTGAAATCCCAGACATGATCGTAATTAAAGGAATGCGCTGTCGACTATGGAGATATCTTCGCGCAATAAACAATCGATAGTCCATCTCTACGATTTAGTTGTCATCAATAGGTAATATACATTGGGTGATTGAGGATCCTACGTAAGGCTCTGATGATAGAATCAATAAATACTCTCGAGGGATTTAACCGTGATTTCCCATGTAAGGTTACGGTAAAACGTGAATGCCCATACATGTTTCACAATTTAGAAGATCAGCGCTCTCTAAATTGTGTGATTCCTTCCCGCTCTACCTCGTCACAGGTTTTAAGGATCATTTAGATCTTATATTAGGACGGTTTTGACAGGTTAGCGCTCATTTATCCATTGACTAGACAGGAACAGTCCTATGCCAAAACGTTCCCTTTTGCATCTTTGATCTCAGTTGGGATGGATGTGTACAAAAAGAAGATTGATGCGATGTTTGATGAGATGAACGTCAGAAGGAATCAGCTCCACTCTTTGATAAAATAAAGGCGTTTTTAGAGTGAACTACAATGATATTTCCAAGTCTTGGAAGCAGTCTGTCCACTATGCGTTGGTACGTTGGTAGGAGCTGGCCCGATTTTTAGATGATGTAGAGGTCAAACGAATCTCGTAGAAAACAGAATCCGCCCGGTTACAATAAGACGAAAGAACTATTTGTTTGCGGGCTCACATGAAGCGGCTCAATGTGCGGATATTATCTATTTGATGCTCATGATATGCACCTTGCACGGGTTAAACAAGAGGAGTGATGGTGGACTGCTCATACGGATTGATACGATTGCCGAAGTTGAATTGTATTAGCTGTTACCGCAACACTGAAAGGCACACAAAGAGACGATCTCGAAAGCGGCGTAGATCAGCCTGCAGTAATTGATCAACGATCATCCTACAAAATACCACGGCCTGTGAAGAGCCAATAGTAAGAAAACTTGAACACTCTCAGTCTGATTACAGTCTAAATGATTGAATGTATGGTATTATCTTATTGATACAATTCACACATTAAACCTAAATAGGATAACATCACCATCCTGAACGACATAATCTTTCCCTTCCGAACGCATGATTCCAGATGCGCGCGCAGCTACTTCAGAACCTACTTGAATCAAATCCTTGACATGCACTGTCTCTGCTCTAATGAACCCTCTCTCAAAATCGCTATGAATCACGCCCCCTGCCTGGGGAGCTGTGATTCCTTTCGTTACCGCCCATGCACGGGTTTCATTCGGGCCATGGGTAAAGAATGTTATGAGGTTAAGTAATTTATACGCGGCATGAAGTAATTGATGTAATCCATCGACAACTAGTCCTTCGTAGCTCAGAAAATTTTGTTTTTCTTCGTCATCCAGCTCATTGAGCTGTGCCTCAAATTCTGCACTGATGACGATAGATTCGGCCTGTTCTGAACCCGCAATCTTTTCAACCTGCTTTGACCAAATATTTCCGTCAGGCAAATCAGATTCGGCAACATTTGCAACATACAAAACCGGGCGACTTGTCAGTAAGCAGAGCTCTTTGAGGTAGAGATGTTCTTCTCTGGAAAGGCTCTCAAGAAGTCTCACTGGTCTTCCCTCAGACAAATGAGATGCAATCCGCGCCCCAAGTGTTGCACGTGCTACTGCATCTGAGCTTCCACTTTTGGCCGCTTTTTCCCATTTTTCCTTGAAGCGCTCTGCAGTTTCCAGATCTTTGAGTAAGAGTTCGGTCTGGATGATCTCAATATCGCGCTTTGGATCTATACTACCCTCCACATGAGATATGTCTGATGCTTCAAAACATCGTACAACATGCACGATTGCATCTACCTGCCGAATATGACCCAAAAAAGCATTCCCTAAACCCTCTCCACGTGATGCTCCAGAAACTAGGCCCGCAATATCAACAAACTCTATCGAACTTGGAACCACTTTTGCCGACGGAGAAACTGCTACTAACTGATGAAGCCTCTGATCTGGAACAGGGACAATGCCCCGATTAGGCTCAATGGTACAGAACGGATAATTGGCAGCCGCTGCTCCAATTCCGCTGAGCGCATTGAAGAGGGTTGATTTTCCAATATTTGGAAGACCAACGATCCCACAATTCAAAGACATTTACTTAATCCATTAAACTTTGAGTGGGGATCAATGAATCTGTGCGCGTTCTCCATTAAAAATGAGATAGATGAAATTTAGGAGTTATACGATGTGCGAATGCTTATGCTACATCAGGAGTGGTTAATGATCTATCACTAATGGATGAGATATTCCTTCAAAGTCTTCTGCTACTCAACGCGAAATAGATGAAGCAGGCCTCCACTGGTGGAAACAACAATGTACAGATGGTGCTGAGAACGCAGGCCTTTAATCGCACGAATTTCTCCTTCAATATGAAAACCACTTTCGATTGGAGGGACCTCTACATACTGCCCCGTAGAGTCTTGGGTTAGCATGATGCCATATCCCGCATCATAACGCCCCGCCTGAGGAATTGCGTTATATAAATTACCTCCGATGAGGATTTCAGAGCGTCCATCAGCGTCAAAATCCTCAGTAAAAATGCCGTAAACAGGTGTCAACTGCGAGCGAAACGGTAGCACTTCAAGCTCAAATGTGCCATCTTGCTGATTCCAAGCAACCACGGATTCCATGAGCTCTGCTGAATAATGTAGGGCATGGTTTAACTCATCGCTAAAGAGATCATGGACTGTCATGGTAGCATAGGAGTCAAATGGTTCGGCAAGCGGAGATAAATGGGGCAGGCGCTGAAAAATCATCTGCAGTTCCTGTTGCCCAAAGCCCATCTGACTTCGGGCAATAAAGGGAGCAAGACCAAAATATGACAGAAGAAACTCGCGCTGAGCAAACGGCCATGGACCGCCCGTCTTATCATAGCCTGAGATGATCTGATCCAATTGCTGATTACGATCAAAGTCATGAACCCATAACTCAAGTGGTTGACTTGGACTGGCCTTGAAGCGTGAGTTAAGTCCATGATTACCAGCAATGATATCTAAAGCACCATCTCCATTGAGATCCGAGAGCTCAACAGACTGCCACCATCCCGATGTATTTGATAACCCTATCTTTTCTGGATCAATACGCTGTAGAATTCCATCTTGATTGAGAAATATCATGATGGGCATCCACTCTCCAACGACTACCAAGTCAGGATATCCATCTCTGTTGAGGTCTCCCCATTGCGCATCTGTAATACCTGGAATAGATAACTCAGAAATTTCAGGTATCATTTGTTGTGTCGCATCATGTAACCTCCCATCACCATCATTGGATAAAAGCTGGATATCCACAGGTTGGCCATATGTGGCACCATGGCGAATTCCAATTAGAATATCTACATCCCCATCAATGTCAGGATCACCCGCACGAACAACTCCTGTCGGAGTCTTAGAGTTGGGTAACAGAAATTCAAAACGCTGAAGAAAACCGTCCGGATTTATCTCATACACGCGATCTGATAGATCAGGATGTCCGCTCGGAAATTCACTGCTTCCACTTGCAACATACAACTCTGGACGACCATCCCCATTGAGGTCTACCCACTCGCACACAACATCTTCTGCATTCTTATCTTCTTCCAAGATGGGCTGATGAGTTTGGATCAGTTGTCCATCTGTGATATGTTTGAGTAGCATGCCTGGCTGTCCTCTCCCTCCACCAACAAACACATCATCGCGCCCATCCGAATCAAAATCCTGTGGACAAAGGGGAGGCCCTTCTGTTGATCGCATATGGAACAGCAATGGTGAATCCTGAAAATCATTGAAGGGTTGCTCAATATGACTCCACATAGCCCCCAAGTTTATGGATATATCTGTCAGAAAAGGATCAGCATATGTCAACCCATCTGAAGAAAGTCGTTGATGGCTTGAATCAGGCCAGACTGCATCGCGCTGATCAAGAGAAAGTCGCTGATGCGTTTCAATGTTAGATAATAATGAAATGCGCCCATCAGGCCAGCTCACCAATACCGTATCCAAGCGGTCAACCTCTAAGCCAAGCCCCAAATGAAGCACAGGATCTACTGATGACTGAAACCCTCTCTGAGGCATCTGTTCTATATACCAGAATTGATCTTGATGCTTAACATCAACTTGAGCCCCTACTGCCATGACATTGGGTGACTCTCCGAGTAATTCAATGCTGATCCAGCTACGATTAGGAAACTGCTCTATGGCTTTATTCTCATAGATGAATGCCTCCATGTTCACATTATTAACAACAAGGTCAAGATCTCCGTCTCCGTCCAAATCTCCATAAGCAGCTCCACTTGAAAATCCTGGTGTATCCAATCCCCAATCCATAGCCCTGTCAGCGAATCGCATTGATCCCATGTTTTGAAACATGTGATTTGAAATGGGCACACTTGGCATCATTTCTATCACTTGTCGAACAAACGATTGACCTTGGAGCCCCGTAGCACGAAGGCCTGCAGAAGCCATCAGTAAATCTTTGTCCGTGACATCTTTATAGAATCCGTTTGGAACAAAGATCTCTCGCCATCCATTCAGGCTAAAATCGGCTATCAACCCACCCCAACTCCAATCGGTTGATTCCACCCCTGCATAGCGGCCAATCTCACTAAATGACCCATCATCATTGTTCAAGTGGAGTGTATTTCGAAGAAATTTGTGATGGTAATCAAGGCGAACTTCTTCAAGGTATTTTTCCCATTCTATAAAGTTGGACACGCTCTTAATGCGCGCGTGTGTGGCTGGGAGCATATCCGATATAAAGATCTCTGGGGCACCATCATTATTCAAATCTGCAATATCACCACTCATAGATGTGGTGCTGATGCTTGAGAATGTTTGTTGAAGCGATTCCTTGAAGGTTCCATCGCATTGATTGATATAGAGATAATCCCGCTCAAAGAAATCGTTTGAGACATAGAGATCCATGCATCCGTCTCGATTGAGATCACCTGCAGTGGCCCCGAGAGTAAATCCTGCCTCCGAACTGTATATGCCCGCGGAAGCGGTTACATCTAAAAAAGATTGTCCTTCATTACGGTACAACCGGTCACCACCTTCAAAGTATGCAACGGTGCGATCCAACTGGCTTGGATCATACGCTGCAATGGGTTTTGAATGGTAATTGTTAGCGATGTAAACATCTAATAAACCATCACGATCATAATCAAAAAATACGGCATGAATGGAGTAACCTTCATCTGCAAGCCCATAATGCTGAGCTCTCTGGGTGAATGTTCCATCTCCATTGTTGATAAACAGTTCATTTGATCGAAACTCGGATTGGAATGCCCCCGCATTTGTGACATATAAATCTGGGAAGCCGTCGGCATTAATATCTACCACACTTGCACCAGTAGACCATGGGAAAGCACCCGACACTCCTGCCGTTTCGGTTGCATCTTCAAATACAAAACCACCTTGATTCAGATACAGCCTGTTGGTATCTTGATTACTGACCAAGTAAATATCTAGTTGAGAATCTCCATTAAAGTCCGCAAGTGCAACTCCACCGCCAGCATAAAAATTATTGTAGGAATAGATATTAAGCGAGTCCGTGTAGGACACGTTGTTGACAAAATGAATCCCTGAATGAGATGGCATGATCCGCTCAAACATGGCAGGGGAAGAAGGATTCTTTCCACACCCGGCAGTGCTAAGGCTGATCAAGCCTCCAATGAAAACACTTGTGATAGCAGTGATTTTACCAGGAAGATTTTCCACTCCGATAAAATGCTTCATTGTTCCTACGGATTAGGGATGGCGTTGGAGAATACTGATGAAGGAGATTGTGTCTCTTCCATAAATAAATCACCCTCTACTCTGTGTCTTTCGACTAAAGTAGAGGGTGATTCCGATCCTAATTAGGAGAGTATTCCGTAATTAAAAGGATGTATGATAAGACTTTGTAGCCCTGTAGACAACTATTTCTTATCCCACCACAATTTCGTGTCATTCTGATCAGGGCCTCCAAGTAGTGATATGGCCGCGTTCGTGGCATCCGTATTGTTATCATATTCGCTAGTAACGAACGTCAAGCGTCGCATCACCTCATCCGCGGCAACATTTGGATTTTCCGAATTAATGATTGGGTATAACTTTGGATAACCCGTGCGGCGATACTCGGCCCAAGCTTCCATTCCATCTGGAAAAATCGCCAACCATTTTTGAGTAATGATCTGCTCCAGCTGGCGCTCCATGGAACCACCTGTGTCAAATGCAACGGGAATATCGCTCAGTGGTGGCGTATCCTGCCATTGATCTTCGTTCTCATGGGGTGCTGATGGAAGACTTTCACTAGCGATATATGCATCAATCGAAGCCATATCGGCTCCTATACGTTCTTCCGTCATGGAAACTCGAATCCCCTCCTCATAGAGTTCCTGAGGAGTTCCTCCCATATTCCAACCCAAAAGAGCACCCTCCGCACGGAGGAAGTAGATCTCTGATGCACCCATAACTCGAATGGGGGTTCCGCCTCTACGAGGTGGCTCCCACCTTTCACCGACATCAGAATACACTGGGTTGATTGAAGCACCCTTCTGTGTACGAGGCAAGCCGTTTCTCAATCCCTCATATTCACTGCCATCTCCATCTGCATCTCCATTCTTGGCAGCACTGAAATAGGTTTCTATCCTTGGGTCATTGTATCCTTCCAGAAGACTTTCCATGGCCGAACTCATACGAAATTCACCCCAGTTGGTAATGGTGGTAAGGGGGTGTTCGGAGCCAGCAGCGGTCAGCATCATAGCATTATGCGAATTCTCCAGCATCACTCCAGCTGCTACAGCCTTTTCGGCCTCTGCCTGAGCTTTGGAAGGATCTGCATATCGGATGCGCATGGCTAAGCGCAGTCTAAGCGAATTGGCAAAGGTAATCCAGCTGTCTACACTTCCATTATACACTTGGTCGTGCCCGGCAAAAACGTTCCCACCTTGATTCTGATTCATTACAGCGAGTGCCTCATCAAGTGTAGTAAAGAAATTCATATAGATATCCTGCTGTGAATCGTAGGATACAGAGGTCTCTCCATTACCATAATTCGTATACAGGACCGGACCCCAATAGTCGGTAATCCGGTGATACAGCTGAACTCTCCACAGCTTCGCCATAGCATTGGGTAGCTCAAGTCCTGGATTCTCTGGATCGGCCGTGAATTTTTCAACGACATCTAAACTCCGAGCTCCATTTCCGTAGAACCGTGACCAAAGAAGATCAGACCAGCGTCCAACTTGTACATACTGGTCAGAATCAAAGTTTTCTGCAGTGGTTGCATAGTACTGAGCATACAAATCGGCAAAAAGGTTTTCACCAATTTGAAACACCCAGTGTAGTCCCAACATGCCTAAATACTGAGAGCGTGCAAACGCTTGTCCAAGTCCCACATCAATGTTTTCTGCAGAGATCTGGTTGGGCGGCGTATTCAAATCTACAAAATCGTCTGTGCAACTAGACACAGAAAAAGACAGTACTGTGCAAAATGCAACCAGTAAGATCCAATGTTTTGTATTTAGTAATCTTTTTTTCATTGTTATCCTTTCGTTTGAAGGGTTATGTGAGCGGTACATGTGCAATTAATAATCGATGGAGAGATTGAACCCAAATGAGCGCGAAGATGGCGGGGCGAAAGAATCAAACCCTTCGGCAGCCTTACCTGTGCCAATGAGGACATCAGGGTCAATATTTTCCGACTTTCGATAAATATACAATAGGTTTCTTCCAACCAGTGACAGCCTTATACCCGAAATCGGAGCATTCCCAAATACCGAAGCGGGAAAGGTGTATCCAAGCGTAAATTCACGCAGGCGAGTATTGGTGGCATCTACAACAAAGGCTTCGCCAACAGGAGCGTTGCGACCTCCGACTGCACGCCAGAAGGTTTCGGCATCCACAGGAGTGGTATTGGGCGACCCGTCTTCGTTGACAGCATCTATATCTCCCCAGAAGTTGTCACCAAAAATGAGTCCTCCATCGCGGCCTTGAAGCGTTTCCTCAGTTACACCGTCGGCGTACATGATTGCATTGGTGATGGATGTGATTGTCCCTCCTTGACGATGGTCTATCAGAAGGCTAGCATCCCAATTCTTGTATGATCCCGTCAAGACTATGCTTCCAAGCCAATCTGGATTATAGTTAGCAACCGGTATATCACGACCGGGGGTAACCATTGGTACACCATTATCACCCACTATGACTCGGTTCTGGTCATCACGCATGAACCCGCGAGAATAGACATTGCCAAACTCTTCTCCTTCCTCAATGAAGTATGCACGTAGGAAGTCACTAGCGATTTGCACGCGTGGGGATTCAACCGAAATTGACTCCACCATGTTGGTGTTGGCGGAAAAGTTCAGATCCACATTCACATTGACATCATCCGTTCGGACGGGGACGACATTCAACATGACCTCAAAGCCTTCATTGCGAACATCTCCTCCATTGGTAAAGAAGTTGCCCGCACCTGAACCAATCGGTAGGGCAACGGAGAAGAGCTGGTTTTGAGTTTGTGTGTTGTAATACGTCAAGTCAAACCCGAAACGGCTTTGAAGAAAGCGCATGTCTAATCCTAATTCAATAGACGCTGTCTCTTCGGGAAGCAGATTTTCATTGGGAATCGTTCCACTCAAATCTACAAATCCGTTCAATCCACCCCCTGCAATTCCTGCAGTTCGAAAAAGTTGGAAGGGAGAGGTGCTATTGCCGACCTGTGCATAAGAGGCTCGAATCCGTCCAAAGCTAATCGCATCAGGCAAAGGAAGCAGTTCGGAGAACACCGCAGAAAGTCCTACCGATGGGTAGAAATAAGACCAATTATCCTCTGGCAATGTAGAACTCCAGTCATTGCGTGCCGTGATGTCCAAGTACAAGGCATCTCTCCATCCAATTTTTGCAAATCCATAAACCGAATTGATGTCTATGGGCGAACCGACCCCTTGAGAGGCATTACTTCGTAGCGTATTGGATAGTGTGAAAAAGTTTCGAACAATGAGAGATGTCCCTGTATCTGCCGTAAGTGACGTATTTCGCCTCTTCTGAGTATTACCTCCAGCACTGACTTCAATATCAAGATCAAGCTCTGGTAGCAAAGTCTGATAGGTGAGAAGAGCGTCTCCATTAAATATGTAGGAATTACTCTTACTAAGAGAATATCGACCATTATCAGCAATAATGTAACTATCGGCCCACAACGTTCTGGTTCCGCTACCTGCATTACCATCATAGGAACCACGAACCATCAATGAAAGTCCATCAATAAATTCATAATTAATAGAACTCAGCAGAATGATTCGATCATCCGAGCCGGTGCGTAAATTTCGGTTCAATGTCCAATAGGGATTAGCACCGCCATTAGAGCCTGGAACCCAATATCGTTGTCGGAGATTACCGGTGACTGGATCTTCGTAATGATAGTTTTCCGCTTCCACGGTGCTGATATTACGGGGTAGACGAAAAGCATGGCGTATGGGATTTGAGAACGATTCGCCAGTATCCAATCTGTTTCTCAAATCCGAGCGAATGTAGTTCAACTTCCCGTCAATGGTTAATTGGCTGGAGGGTTTTGCTGTCACTCGAACTTGGGCACTATGACGAATCAAGGAATTACCCGGCACAATACCTTTAGCATCGGTATAGGCGTAGGAAAAGTACCCCTGAATTTCCCGAGATCCAACATTCAGAGAGAGGTTGCTGGTGGACTGATACCCGCTACGAAACACATCTGCAACATTGTCTGGTTGCGGTGAAAATGAATAATCTGGAGCATTTTCGGATTCGTCAGGGCTCCAATGAGCCATGCTTTGTCCTTCCATTCTTGGACCCCAAGAGAACTCAGAGTTAGCAATGTATTGCCCAGCACTGCCCTGACCATATTCGTTTTGGAATTTTGTAAGGATGAGAGGCTCCTGTACGGTATAGTTTGTGCTAAACCGCGCTGAAATCGTTCCCGCAGTTCCTTGATTGGTGGTTATAATTACCGCTCCATTTTGAGCTGCACTTCCATAGAGTGCTGCGGCATTGGCTCCTTTCAAGACCGTGATATTGGAAATATCACTCTGATTGATATTGCTAATATCACCACGAATTGGAACTCCGTCAACCACAAATAACGGCTGGCTACTTCCGCTAATAGAGCGATTTCCGCGTAAGATCATCCGCGTTTGTCCTCCCAGACCCGTACCAGCCTGATTTACAGATAGACCTGCAATCCGACCAGCCAAGGAAAACCCGACATTTAACTCTCGTGCCTGAGCTATTTCCTCTGGAGTGATCGTCTGGGTTCCGTAGGATAAGGAGCGTTCTTCGCGCTCAACGCCTAACGCTGTAACAACAAGCCCACTCAGCTCCAATGCAGATTGGACCAGAACAATGTCGAGTTCAGTGGTTTCTCCAGCGTTAACTTGAATGCCCGGATATTCTTGCGTGGTAAAGCCAACAAATGAAGCGACTACCGTGTAAGTACCAGGTTCAAGATTATCAATGATATAATTTCCATCTACATTAGAAACACTGCCAACGGCAGTGAGCTCTGAGATCAGCACATTGACCCCAGCTAATGGTTCATCGTTTTCATCAACGATAGACCCTGCAATTTGTCCGTTTTGGGCAAAAATGGGGGGCGCAGTGAATCCTACTGCCGTCAAAATGATGGAAAAGAAGAAAAAGTAACGGTATTTCATATTGCTACGATTTAGTGGTGAGTGATTTTATGCTTAAAACAGATGATCTCACGTTCATGTTAGACATGAAATCCTGCAATTTTAAAGCATCCTTTAGATTTAATTTAGTTTAATATACGAATTAATTTACTTTCTGTTTATTTCTTTCAAATTCAAACGACTATTCGTTATTCAGCGATTGATTACTTTGGATCAATAGCGCAATATCTGACGCTTTCTGCAATAGAAACCATTGAGAAATTTCTTGCATCCTTTATTTAAGCACGAGGGTAGGATAAATGAAATTTATGCTAATCTGATTGCTTATTCCTGTGAATTTTAACGGGTTTATGAAATTCAAATATTGATTTGTACTGGTATAGTTCACTACACATCAAATTAGGATGTTCTCTTGATGATTAAGCGTGGACTAATTTGCATAGAAAGTTGTTATTGTCCTTTGCTCTTTTAACTTCCATAAATTAGTCCTTAATTTTCCTGAGACTTTCCAAAAGAGAATCTTTTATTCTGTAAGATAATTATGCCTTATCGTCGATTGATGATACTCTTGATTCCGTTGTTACTTGGGTTTGATGCGTCTGCACAGCCCTCGCAACTTCAAATAGGACTCGGTGGATGGCCTGGGGCTGGCGCTCAATTTGTGTATGTAGAGTCTTATAGTGTGCATTCTGTTGAAGTCTTAGCATCTTTTGATTCTGAGCTTTGGAAAAGCCGAACCCCGTTTTATCTTTCCGCAGGTGTCGGAGCGGCTCTTAGACCACTTGGAATTTTAAGAGTGATTGGGCGTGCTGATTATCAGTATGATTTTTATATCGGCATTCGATTTGGCCCAGCACTTCATTTCCTGCAACGTCCAACTCATGCAGAAAAGAATCGTCAGTTTAGTCTTTTTCTAGATCCCTTTTTGAGATACACTCAACCATATCAGGATCTCACATTGTTTTTTGAATTAGGAATGCAACGTCCAATTACTCGGTTTGGGGTTTGGTTTTCGCTCCAAAATTAGCGCAGAGAAAAGTTATCTAGTGGAGAAGTATTTATCTCAGTCTGCATTTGATTGAAATCTTCCCTCTCTTTCAGTATCAACGCTTACTTATGCATGGCTATATGTGGACAATCCCTAAGAATTATGGCATCTATGCATAATTAATGTTTCCCGTTCCATCAAAATAATTGCCTAACGATTGGTGCATTCTACGAAGTTAAAGCCTTGGTCGGTTGTTACGAATAATATACCAATCTTACTTTTAATTCAAACTCTATCAGTGAGTCGCAGATAGTTAATTTCTTAGGATCCAGATTATTGACTCTCTTGATGTTGAGAATCCTGATGTTTAACCATCTCGTCCCAACCTTGAAGCCCCGTACCACTTTTTATTAATCGACCATCTTTTCTCAATTTGAACGCTATAGAATCAAGAACCCCATTCACAAAATTTTTGCTATCCTCAGTGCTAAATATTTTGGCCAAATCAATTGCTTCATTAATGGTTGCTTTTGGTGGAACCTGTTCAAAATGTAAAAACTCGCACACGGCCATGCGAAGTATGATTAAATCAATCTTGAGGATTCGTTCAATATCCCAATTCTGGGCATTTTCGGAGATGATTTGATCAATGAGTTTATGGTTAATGATCACTTTCTCAAATAATTCAAAGCCCATTTGCATGGCTCCATCTTGACGGGGTAGTCTTGGTTTAAGCACGGTCTGACAGATATGAGACTGAGAATCACCACTGTGCATTAATGCGTAAAGTGACTGTAGAACAGCATATCGGGCGCGCCGACGAGGGTGAACCGTCATCTACTAAATAGGGAAATTAGATTCATGTCTACGCAGAGTGTGTCAACACCATTCATTTTAGGGTGTGCCATCCGCGTCTTATGTAATCGTTGCTTTTGGAACCCGATTGTAATTCTATGCTTATCTTTCTTCACCCCAATTGATGCCCCTCCTTTACGGGAGAAGGATAACGGCTGTCTTCCTGCAGTCCATCCTTTGCCTAAGCGCTGGATATTTTGACTACTGAATCTAACGTACCACTTAATTAACCAGTTGTGCATAAATAAGAGCGGGATGCTATGCGCCCACATTTTCGCTGATCAATTATTCCCTGTGAAAGTGCTAAGGTGAATAGATAGATTAACTGATTCTTTTTGAATGAGTCCACGCTGCAGTAGTCTGTACAAATGGCAGATCTAATCGTTGTATCGTCTATTGGACCTATGACGAATCGTGCCAGAGCTTCCCGCTTATCTTCCAATAAAATCTGCCCGTGTATCGTATTATAGTAGTATTGACCCATTTCCATTGGTAAGTAGTAAATCTATCCTTCATCTATGTATAGAGCATTGGGAATGGGCGCATGATTTTCAATCCGCTTCGTTCGTATCGTTCGCGATTATATCAATCAACGCTGTCTTTCCAACTCCTATTGGACCTTGTATCAAGAAGGTGTCCCCACATCAAGAATTCTGTTTCCATGCACTTTACTAAAAGTAGTCCTAATATCTTTTCAGCCTTGAAAAAAGGGCGAGAGACCTTAATCATTTGCTAGAATAATTGACTGGAATCTCTGTTTGCATCCATGATCGGATGTTAATCTTCAAAAGTCTAACTCCGTTAACTTTTTAAGCCCTCATAGGTTCGCAATCAATGGACCATATAATGTGGGTCAGGAACTCCGCATTTGCTCATCAATCGCCTGCTCAAAAAAAATTTATCGCTTTTCACTTTGTTCGGGGACTACATATATTTGCTTCCCCTATGCTTCGGATGAGTCAAACCTGATCCCTCTGGACATCAACAAAATCATTGCATGTCAACCTCTCTTAGCTGTGGGGTCTGTGTTATTGTATGTACATTTTATTATCGGTTGATTATACGATAGAGCAGATTGTCCTTCATGATAACAACTCCCTATTGGAATTTAACTATACACTCATAATAATCTCCTAAAATGATAGCTTGATAAAATCAATAGTCTATTCTGAATTACAAAGTATCATTAGTGCGGATATAAATGGAAGCTATACAAAACAAAGTTGACTGTTAGGCTTGGATAAAATGTTTAATTTTGAGAATCACTGACATATTCTCTACCAGATCAGATAATTACTCAATCATAAAACGGAATCCATTGAGCTTTCAAAGTTGATTACATCAAAAAAGTAACCCAAGTTTCAATCTAATTTTCATTTATCCACAAATTTCATGATTTAACATCAATTGTATTTTAAAAATTAAAAACTTTAATGTTGTAGAGAATGTGGATATGTTGATAAGTAGTCAATGTGGAGCTCTGATAGGTATATTTATGTGATTTATCGGTTTTGATGTTTGTGTAATTCATGTGTATAAGTGATACTTTATCCCCAAGACTTAGAAACAAGAATCTGAGGTCAGGAATCATGACCCATAGTACGACAGGTTATCCACTAATATTCAAACATTTCACATTTATCATCAATTGGCAGATATTCGGTTTAACCAAACCTTTCCACTAAGACAACGATCAAAAAATAAGGATTTAATGACACCATCACAGGCACTCCAAATAATACATTCAAAGACACCTCTATTACCAAAGGTGGAAATTACTCTGATCAGTGCTTTGGGAAGAGTATTACGTGAAGACATTAGAACCAGAGAGCAGATACCTCCATTTGATAATTCAGCGATGGATGGATTTGCAGTGATTAGTGATGATTTGGAGTTATTACCTAACGATTTAGCCATTATTGATGAAATTCCTGCAGGTAAAGTCCCAGAGATACCATTAGAGTCAGGAAAATGTATCCGCATCATGACGGGAGGACAAATTCCTATCAATACTGGGGCAGTTGTTCCAGTTGAATGGACAACCCAAATCAATGATACTATCATACGAATACATCAAAAACCCGAAGAAACGACATTCATTAGGCGGGCATCACAGGATGTAAGAGAAAAAGATATTGTTGTTAACAGTGGAATTAGAATCACTCCACCGATCATAGGTATGATTGCAACAGCAGGGTATCAGAAAGTAATGGTAGGAAGGGTTCCTGATGTCGCACTGATTGTAACTGGAGATGAATTGTATAGTGAAATAGGCGCTCTTCCACCTGCACGGATTCGTGACACAAATGGACCAGGTTTATCTGCTCAGATTATGGAAGTTAATGGGAATGTGATAGGTTCAATCACAGCCAGAGATAATAAAAATAGTATATCTGATGCAATTATCAATAGCAGAGATGCAGATGTAATCGTGATGAGCGGAGGGGTTTCGGTTGGGGAATATGATTTTGTAAAGGGTGTTCTGTTGGAATTGGGATTTGAAGAAGTTTTTTGGCGGGTTCGTCAGCGACCAGGAGGTCCGATGTTATTTGGGATGCTTGAGTCAACATTAGTTTTTGGATTACCTGGGAACCCAGTTTCTGCGTCCGTGTGTTTTCAGCAATATGTGCGCCCAACATTATTAAAATTAATGGGGGGACATCAGATACATTCCCCTAAATACAAAGCCTATTTAGCCGAGTCAATTCAAAAAAAGAGTGGGTTGCATCATTTTGTTCGGGGCATTGCAGAATCGCAAGAGGATGGAGCATTGATAGTTCATACTACGGGGCCTCAGGCATCAAATTTGTATTCATCTCTACAACATGCAAATTGTCTAATTCATCTTGAAGAGGATGTAATCAATCCATCAAAAGGAGATCCTGTGCTGGTGTCTCGGCTTCCCTGGGCGATGTTTGAGTAATGATGAGGATGGACTAATCATTGGAATGAAGATAGATCTGTTTGCCCAAAGGGGCGGTTCGCAAGCAGGAAACTAATCTTTGTTGATGTCGGAATCCTAGTGCACACTCTTTGATGGTTTTAATCCGGCTATTGATTCTTTCAGCGGGCCATTAGTTAAAGAACAAACAATGTCATTGATAATTCCCAGAGATGATTTTTAATCGTCTTAGAGACTTTTTTCATGGGATCAAACTGATTTCGGAGTAGCCAGCCGAGACATCGCTCCAAGCCTTGAGAACTCAAGGCCGACTCTTCTAGTTTCATAGAGACCGGTTCATTTTTTTCATGCTAAGCGAACTTGCGTTAATCTCCATCGTTGACCCTTTACTACCTCACTATCCTGTTTTTGATGAAGTCTTCTGTAAGAGTTATCTCGTTTTTCCCCATACTTTGTGCTTTTTCTTTTGTCCTACATCAAGAGACAGAGGCTCAGGTGAACCAGTCTCCTTACCAGTTTACGGAGATTTTTAGAATTGGAGACGAGTCTGCTGGCGATACTATCCTGTTCAGATCTCATTTAAATTCACAGATTGCCGTGAATAGTAACAGCCAGTTATTTGTTGGAGGTGGATGGGGTGAATCTCCAATCATGTCATTCTCGGACAGAGGAGATTTCGCAGGCATTTAGGGGCCGAGGGCGAAGGTCCTGGGGAGTTCAGAAATAGCACTAGCGTAGTCATTGGACTTGAAGATTCAATCTATGTTTTTGACCGGGGGTTAAATAGACTCGTAGTATTTGACCCAAAAACGCTACAATACGCTTACAGCAGGAATACAATTAACACTGAATCAAATTTTTCCAGTCCCTCTAAATTACTTAGCGTTACGAAAAAGGGATATCTGTACAAATTTGACACACCATACCGCACTCCTGGGAATGAATGGGGCATAGAACCCGATGATCCTAGAACTAGTGTAATAAATTTTGTAGACTGGCAAGATGTTAAGGCGCTACACCCCATGGCAGAACTTCCTGCCACAGAGCGCTTAGTTAAGACTCAGGGGTCTTCCATTACTGTAATGCTACGACCCTTTGGCAGGTCGCCCTTTTTCGTCTTTAAGAACGGCGTGTTGTATGCTGGATGGAATGACACGATTAATATCTCTATTATTTCAGATATGGGAGAACAAATACAAAACATCAAAGCCGAACATGAAGTTCAGTCTGTTACTCGGAAAGAATTAGAGTCTATCGTTGCCTCAAATTACATGGAGGAAAACCACAAGGTGATACTTCAATCTGAATTAATTCCAGAAACAAAACCAGCATATGATGCAATGGTGGTTGATGATCATGGACATATCTGGATCAGACAGTACCCTG
The DNA here is from genome assembly GCA_026709065.1 of Bacteroidota bacterium. GTDB lineage: Bacteria > Bacteroidota > Rhodothermia > Rhodothermales > Bin80 > Bin80. The sequence continues at coordinate 30,951 of JAPOTS010000115.1, read as the reverse complement.
ACACAGACGCAGAATTCGCTCAGTGGATGATTATAGATTCAGATAACAAATTGGTTGGAGAAATGGAATTGCCCTCAAATTTACTCTTAAAAACGATACAAGGGGGGCGAGCGTATGCGAGTGTTGAGTCTGAAATCTACGGTCATATATCGTTGTATATTCCATTTCGACGCGATAGCGGTTTGTTCGGAGCAGAATCCAGTTCAGATTTCCCAGTCTTCTATTTTTCTTGGTGTCCCTCTGAACTCATTCCTGATTGATACGCCTTTCCAATACTACTGAAATACACCCGGTGTCCTAATAATCAGAACTAATTTATTCACGCAGGATAGTCATTTGGATCATACTCGCTTCAGCTGCCCTTGTATTATCTTACATTCTTTGTATAGAATCCATGGATAGCCTTCGTTATGCTACGAAAACAAGACGCATTGCATAGATTGTACAATCACAACTATCTATCAGAAGCAGTTCACATTGACCAAGTTGAGCAATGAGGTAGAAGAAAGATAAATCGTGGAAATTGGAAATATTGAATAGATGGAGACGACCCGCTTTTGACGAAATCAATCGTTTATGACTTTGTAAGGAGCATTACATGCTCTGCAGGTAACTGATATATCAATTCCGAGTAATGGAACTCGGCTTTTCATTTTACATCTAGGACAGGGAACGATCTGTTTTTCCAGAGCTGGAGGTAGCATGCCAGCGTGTTGAGTTTTTCCAAGAGGTATTTGAAATATGTTACCAGCTTCATCAAGAGTCTTAACGATGGTCATAAGGGGGGCATTAAAGAATTCTTTTCCAGGATTTAACCGGAAATCTTTCAATGTCTGATGGACATATTTCTCGGCGGCCAGATGCTCTGATACATGCACAAAGTAGACGAGATCAAATTTTTAGGAACTATACGCCAACCTGTAATTCGCTACAGGGTATATACGTGTAGTCACGGTACAATCTCAGGGAACCTCAGGCAAATTCAGGATTGATTTTAACTGCCTGTCAAATGACCTGCCTCTTTTCTCCTTGTTGTACAGAGGCATCCCGATCAGCCGATAGTGCCTGTTATCCAGTAGAGTGTCTGCACCGTACTCTTCGGTTATCTGCTTCAAAAAAACCTCCTTTGATTGACTATCGTCATTGGACAGGAGGTGCTCCCCCTTCGGCTCAACAAAAATCTGGTAGCACAGCGTTTCGTGCGTCTGTTTATTTATGATGAACATTGCGAAATCGGGCTCAAAGGCGGATCCTCCGTCAAAAGTGTACAGCTTGAAATGTCCTGCATTGCGGAGCAGGTATAACTCATAGTCGACTGGTAACTGGCCCTTTATGTTCTTAACATATCTGACAAAGTGTTTCTCTTCAGATGTGCCATAATTTTCATTGAACGCATACCAATCCTCACGTGATAAGTCAATCTGCAAGTCAGATCTTGGGGATTCGGATTGTGGTTTCCCGAATTCTCTTTCACTCTCAGAATTGGCATACAAGGTAAAGTGCAATGTTTTCCCGTCAGAATTCTTGCCGAAAATCTTTTTGATTCTATACCCCTTGAATTTCTTTGTCCCCCTGTAAACACGGTGTTCCTGCTTAATCGTGGACGATAGATCCTCTAATGCAGAAACGAGTGCTTGCAATCTCATCTCAGGTGTGGGACGGGATACCTGCTCTGCGTTCCCGCTGAAGCCAATTTTAAGATCGCTGAGGTGGGGGAGAAAGTCGTTGACTGACCGTAGGTATGGTATGTACTTGACGAGATTGTCAAACCTGTAGAAACGTACCCGATTGAGTGCCTTGCGAATAAGGGCTTCGCGGAATTCATGCACCATGAACACGCGCGACTCGGGGAGACTTTGCTCTTCGTGACCACCTTGCTGGACGCGGTCATCAAGTGAACCAATAGACATGTAACCTGTGGCAAATCGTATATGGGACTCATGTTTCAAGACCATCTCCCTAATGTCTACCTCTGGGATGTTGTGTGCTGGCACCTGCTCGTTGAGGTAAATAACCCCATTAGTATAGATATCTGTTTTTCTGAATGAATCCTTTAGGACAAGTTTTTTAGACACGCTCCCACCCATTACATTGACTCCTGATTCCTTGAGTGAATCTGTGAGTTGAGTTATGTAGCTACGTGTTCCCTCACAGTGATAGTACAGATGCTCGCAAATCTTGAGGTGCCCGCTTTTTGAGGTTTCGCAATCGTCGTATTTTCTTTGGTAGAGTGGTTGCTCTTCGGATATCCTAAATGGGCAGTATCTTGCGCCTCGCCCAATCAGTTGTGCTTCGGATATTGTTTCTTTGTATTTCGTGCCCTTCTTGTTCTTGGGGGGCTGCCTCACTATATCAAACAGATTGAGCACATCCCACCCTTCGTTCAGTTTGTCGACAGAGAACAGGGCCCTGTAAGGATTATCTGCATCCTCTATGCTGTTAACAATGAGTTGTTTCTGCTGATTTTCCTGATCAGGTTTACTGTTGATCATAACGCATTTCTCGCTTGAAAAGTCTTCTTGTATCTCTAAGACCAAATTCTCGAAAGTGATACCATGTTGAACGAAGTATTGAAACATATCGCGGATCACCTGCTTTTCCGTCCGCTTCCGCACCCGCTCCAACCTCTCAGGTGTCAAAGCACTTATCCCCCTCACGAAATCTCCGAAAAACTTCTCGCTACTATTGATCGAGCTGGACTTGAAGAGGATGACAGGCTTGATCAATATCCTATTATGGACGAATACCTTTAGCCTGTACTGACTAAGCAAGACCGCCAGCAGAGCGCGCTCAAAGTCGTTATCCACATCCGAATCTATAAGCATTACCTCCTTGGAATACCCGCTTGCCCTAAATTCTCTGAGTGGGTAGTCAACTAAGTGTTTGTTCTCGTACTTCTTGTATATCTTTTCATTCTCTAAGTCTGCAGTGGCGGTAAATTCAAACAGGTAATTATCGGGGTGAGATTTAAATATACGTATGGCTGTTTCCTCCCATGTTTTCTGTGCCCCCTCCCTTGTGCTGGCATTAGTGTGATGTGCTTCATCTGAGATTAGCACGACCCTCCTTCGCCTAAAATCCCCATATGTGCATCCATTCTCTGACGGTTTCTTATTAAGATCGATATCTAATTGGTGTAATGTCGTAAATACAATGTTCATGTCCTCCTCCCGCCCCGCACCGAACTTTGGCACTTCTACAATCTCTACGGTGGTACCATCAATGGAAACAGTATCTGCGAATAAGTATTTTGATGAATCTGGGTTCAGGAAGTTGGCTCGCGTCTTCTCTATAATCACAGTTCTGTGAGCAAAAAAAATGAAATCCCTGAACCCCTTCTTATAGAGGTCCAACAGGATACCCGCCATAATCAGCGTCTTCCCGCTGCCCGTAGCCATCTGAAACAGCAGGTGTCTGAATTCACGTTTCTCATTATAGACCCAATCGTACTTGATCAGTGCTTCCGTCTGGTAAGGTCGCAGATTAAAAGCGGGGTTTAAATTGGGTGTAATCCATTCGCGCACCTCACTCGCCATGCGACCTTCTTCGTAGAGTACGGATGCAGTATTCAAGAGCGAAGATCTACCCATTGCCGTAAAAATCTTTGTTTAGATGGCGGTCTATGTCACTAACCTTGAATGAGTCATCATTTATCTCCGAGTAGGGAATATATAGCATGTTGAGATCTATGATCTTCTGCAAGATTTTCTTCTGTGAATGCACAGGCAGCCTCGCGAACTCCTCATCCGAGGTCTTATCAAATTCAACCCTATAGGAGATGAACGGGTCACTCTGGAATCCGATCCATAGATCAAGCAGTTCTTTTTTGGTTGCATTCCTGATCCGCTCGAGATCAATTTGCTTCAGGCTGGCGAGCTCCATGTAGATTAGCCTATCGTTTGATCCTGATTCTGTCGGCTTCGCCACTTCAGTTGCACCTTGCACCTCCGACGGCCAAGTGGTAAACATATCGTCCGCGATCACCGAGTTAATCCTAGCGAGTGTGACATCTTCAATGTAGTCCATCTGCTCAATCATAATGAAGCGTCGGCTTTCTCCATACTTCCAGTTGAGGTTGAGGACTGCGTGCCCTGTTGTTCCGCTCCCCGCAAAAAAATCCAAGACGATATCCGTAGGCTCCGTGAGCGTGCGGATGATGTCCTCTAAGGTGAAGACGGATTTGGGATAGTTAAATCCACTATTCTTGCGACCAAGTATTTTCGATAACAATTTGGTTCCGTGTTCCTTGGAGTTATATTTCTTCTTCCACCAAACCGTGGGCACCTTTTCCCCTTTGCTGACGCGATACTTCTTGTAGATGACAACACAACCCCGCTTCTCGTGAAACTTAGCGGATAATTCTTGGACGAGTTCCTGAGCTGAGTCCTTTGTTACATCCCATGTACGTTCCTTTCCTGTCGGACTTATGGGGTATACAGGAGTTGAGCTGGGATCTAAAAGTGGCTCGGTAGACACGGTTTGGAGATCACCGCTTACATACAGCGGGTACCAGAAGTTTTCTGACTTATTTTCCCTAAGACCAAGTGGCCCACCGCCTGTGCGCATAAACTCTACCCATTTGAACTTCCCCTCCTCGTCCTCCTCGTTGAACTCCGCTAAGGATTCTCCATGAAGGATCACGTTGTTCATGGAGCATACATCCTTATCGCGTGCATAAACGATCATGAAGTCATTGGTGGGGGAGAAGAACTTTACCTGATTTCTCAGTGCGGGGTTGTTGACAACAGTGATAATGCCTATTCTATTTTCTCGCCCAAAAATCTCATCGGCTAATACAATCAAGTATCCAAGTTCATAGTGATCAATAGCTATTGCAATGAAACCATCATCCCGCAGGAAATCTCTTGCGACTTTCAATCGGTTGTGCATAAATGTATACCATGTGGAGCGAGAGTAGTTGTTGTTGTAGCCAAAGGCATTTGCAGGCCCCCCAGTATTGTAGGGTGGATCAATATAGATCATCTTAACTTTCTGTCTATACACCTTCACCAGTGAATGGAGTGCCACCAGATTATTCCCCTTCACAATTAGATTGGAGGCTACCATGCCATCCATGTCGCGAGGCAATGCGGCTATCTCGTCCTCCGTCCCACCCTCGTACATCCTCCAATTCGTAAAAACTTTGGGGTGAAACAGTCTGTCAACATCCCTTTGATGGATGGTAGTATTTACCAATATCTCATCGTGCCCTGCATCCTCGTGTGACTGTATCCCATGAAATACGCTATCCTTGTAGGGGAAGTCAAGCACGATCTCCCCCGTTCGCGTCAAAAACGCCTGATCTTGGGATATCCCAATCTTATTCTCGAAAACCGTGTAGCTTCCAGGGAGGAACTGCTCATGGGTAACATATTTTTGAAATGCCACCTTGTCGAAAACGAAAATACCCCCCCCCCATTTTTTCGAAAAACTTCGACTTTGTTTCTTCATCTCGGAGGAGTAAATCCAGCAGTACCTGGTCGCATTTCAGAGCGTCTTCCACTATAAGATGTTTCACCAATTTACCATCAACCATGTACTTAGGTGACTCCTGTAGCACAGTCTCCAGGTGCCGTAGGTAATTCAAGGGGGACTTAGTTAGCATGGCAATCCCCGTAGTAAAGGGCGTTGGTTTGCATCAATTGGCAGTGGTTTGTTTATTGATGTAAATATAACACAATCTTGAATAATTTGTGGAATACTTAGGATTTGACCGGTGCCAGTCATCACCGAGAAGTATCGCTTGCAGTCTCTGCACCAATACCGCATGCCATTGCTATTATTGGTCTCGTACGTGTTGCACCCCTGACATTTGGGGCATCTGCGACCATCTAGCCAGAAGATGGACTCAAACCACTTGATCGCTGTTTCTTCATCAGGGATGAGCTTGATCAACTCAAAGAAACTAATTCCACGTCGGAAAGCCTTGTCAGGTCCCGTCATTATATGTTGCGCGTCCATGCTTTTGTGTTCACTTATATGACTCATCAAGATAGGAGTTGGTTACAGTTAGTTGGATAATTCCCAAATTTTTTGTTTAAGGAGGTTGACGCGCTGAGGGTATCCATCCGTTCTTATGGGGATCTCTGGGTTTGTCCAATCTTGAAGACTTTGTCTGCAAAACAAGAATTCTGGGCTACGTATACCCAGCCTAGATGTTTGTATTCACGTCTGCGTTTATCAAACCCTTCCAGGGTCACCTTGCTCACCAACTCCGCCGAGCGGAATTTTCCGGGTGAACTCAAGATACTCTCAATTATTTCCCGTTGTTTAATGTTTTCGGTATTTTTGCTATTTCAGAGAAGTCAGGAGTGCCTAATGTCATATCATTTATCAAATGTCGGATATAACCGTTTCAATTTTATTCGTGCGTTATGATGAACTGTTATTCAACTTTCCCTTTTATTTGAGACATAGTAATATCTTGGTAGTGGATATCAGAATATTCTCCTTTTGATTGATGATATTACTCAGAACAATACTAAAATGATCTTGTTTAGCCTCAAAGTTAAGGCAATATCACCAGAATTTGACCCCAAACTGGTTATCTACAACCGGGTACACATAGAATGTTTAGGGAAGAATTCTCCTTATCATTTCGCCTTTAATCATCAATGTATCAATTGAGTCTCCAACAGGAATTATTCAACAAACCCCGACATGAGCGAGAATCGGGTGCAGAAAATTTAATCACCATCTATAAGAATAGACTTCGTGAATTATTTGGTAACCGATTTCTTGAAAATTCAGTAACACTGAAAAACTCAAGAAATTCCAGTCTTTACGAACTTATGTTCTGCGTCGGCAGTGATCAACCCAAAGCAATCCATCTGGCCAAGAATATCGCCAAACACCTTTTATCTCTGTGAATCATGTCAACACATTCTGGAATTGAGTGGACAGAAACAACTTGGAATCCCGTAACGGGGTGCACGAAAATTAGCCATGGATGTAAATTTTGCTACGCCGAACGAATGGCCAAAAGACTTCAAGCGATGGGCGTGAAAAAATATCAAAATGGTTTTTCCGTAACGATGCATCCTTCTATACTTGAAGAGCCACTTAAATGGCAAAAACCCAAACTAGTGTTCGTAAACTCTATGTCAGACCTCTTTCACGAAGATGTTGATGTGTCGTTTATTAAATCAACCTTTAAGACAATGAACCTCGCATCACAACATACATTCCAAGTTCTTACCAAAAGACCTGGGCGCGTCCTTGAAATTGAGAAAGACTTAACTTGGAGCCCAAATATTTGGCTCGGAACGAGTATTGAATCACAGAAATGGCAATTTCGACTGGACGAATTAAAAAAGACTCACGCATATTGCAAATTTCTCTCACTTGAACCGCTCTTAGGACCTCTTCCTAGTCTCCCCGTCAGTGGAATTGACTGGGTCATTGTTGGAGGAGAATCTGGTCCAGGGGCACGACCAATGGAAGCAGAGTGGGTCAGAGATCTCCGGGATTTGTGTATAAAAACGCATGTACCATTTTTCTTCAAACAATGGGGTGGTGTCTTCAAGAAGCACACAGGACGGACACTTGATGGCAGAACATGGGATCAAATGCCTACCCATTGATATAATCCAGAGTTGAAGGAATATTTCTCTCACCCGACGATCATGTCAGGAGAAGTACCATAGATACCAGTAACTTGTCAGTAGATAACATGAGAGATCTAAAGACTATCCAGAGGGTAATTCTGATTATAGATTTATGTGCCGATTGGTCTCATAATGCTGTTGAGTTAGCAACTATTTTCATAGTTCAAATGATCTTCCCTTGCAGGTTAACCATAGAGATAGAAAAGAAATACCATAAAGCCAATAAATAATAATAGCCCACCAATCCCTGAGATCTTTTTGTACCTCAGAGTTAGCAGTAACGGCAGAGTTAAAATCACCGCTGTCCAAATTGAAATGATTGAAGAACCCTCATTGACCTCGGGAAGCGGTACTATCAAACCGCATATTGCCATGATCAGAAATACATCAAAGACATTAGACTGAAAGATATGACCAACCAAAAGCTTATGTCGACCCCGCCGTACCACATTTAAAGCCACGACAATGTCAGGTAACGAGGTTCCAATTGCTAACGCACTCGCTGCAAGTGCACCAGAATTGATTCCAAGATCTTCTGATAACTTCACCAAAGATCCAACAACGATGACACCACTGGAATACAAAATGGCAATGATGACACCAAATAATATCAGCCCTATCCATACAGGAACTGAGGCAACATTAGATAACTCTGGACCACCCCGAGAAGTCAGTTCAGGCCAATAATCCCACAATTGTAATCCGAGCAATAAAATGAGACCAACAAGGAAAAAAGCCACCGCAAAACTGCCCTCTGCTACCTCCATCAATTCCTGTCGAAAACTAGGAATGACAACGGAAATAACCGCTAATATAAAAGCACTGCACGCTGGAACGATCTCCACCAAAGCCTTTGTACGGAGCCTATGCTCATTCTTGGAAGTTCCAATCTCTTTTCTGGATGGAGGCGAGGTTTCAGATAGGGTCGGTTGGCGACTTTGATAAAACTGCCACCCCATAAAGCCAACATAGCATATAAAAAAGATGACAGCATCCAAACGGTCAAATAAGCCATCATAACAGAGTGCAACTGCGAGAAGTACCGAGAGTGATGCAAAAAGGATCGGACTAACATTCGTATTGCTAAAATCAAGGTACCCATTGGACAAGGCGTGTGCCCGAGTAAACACACGGAGATGCCCATCGTCCAACCGAACAAAAAAGAACAGAGATAAGACACCAAGTCCAAACCCTGCACCTAAATTAGCAACAACAGTACCAAAAACGTTTGGACTTACTAATTCAGGAGTCCCAGAATTAGCAGCAGCAATGGATGTAAAAAGCTCTGGTAAAGAGGTTCCAATTCCAACAAGAAAGCTCCCAATAAAGAAGTCACTTAGATTCGCCCTCTGGCCAATTCCACTGGCTAAATCTACCAGTGAATCACTGGACTTGACAATGACATATACTGATAAAATCAGTAAGCCGATATGGATTGCAATGGCCAATTAACGCCCCCTACTCATACATGGGATATAGAATGTCATTAGAGTAAACTACTCTGACAAAACTCCCTTCATGTAAGAACGCCTCATCCGAGCAATCCCCTCAATCGAAATTCCCTTAGGACATACCGCTTCACATTCAGCATAGTTTGAACAATCCCCAAATCCCTCGACATCCATCTGATCAACCATCGCCATGACCCGTTGAGATGCCTCCACCCGACCCTGAGGAAGTAATCCTAAATGAGAGATCTTGGCAGCTGTAAACAACGAAGCACTCCCATTGGGACACGCAGCCACACAAGCCCCGCAGCCAATACACGCCGCATAATCCATCGCATCATCAGCAAGATCCTTAGAAATCGGAATCGCATTCGCATCAGGTGCAGACCCCGTGGTGACAGACACATATCCATGCGCAGCAATGATCCGGTCAAATGCACTACGATCTACAACAAGGTCACGGATGATCGGAAAAGCACGCGCACGAAAGGGCTCTACCGTGATCGTATCTCCATCTTTGAAGCTACGCATATGAAGCTGACAGACAGCGGTCCGCTTCTGCGGCCCATGAGCGATGCCTGCAACCATCAATCCACATGATCCACAGATGCCCTCTCGACAGTCACTGTCAAACTCCACTGGATCATCTCCACTCTGCAATAACTGCTCATTCAGAACATCTAACAGTTCAAGAAATGACATATGCTCACTCGCTTGGTTGACCGTATAGTCTACAAGCCTTCCTGAGGAATCAGGGCCCTCTTGTCTCCAGACGCGCAAATTGATAACCATGGAATTATTTATAGCTACGTTTAGATGGATGCACACTCTCAAAGGTGAGTTGCTCAAGATGTAAGATCGGATCACGTCCTTGATACTCCCAAGCAGCGACATCGGCATAAGCCTCATCATCACGGGCTGCTTCTCCCTCAGGAGTCTGATATTCTTCCCGAAAATGTCCGCCACATGACTCCTCGCGACGAAGTGCATCCCGAGCCATCAGCGAACCAAGTTCAAGAAAGTCGGCGACACGACCAGCAAACTCAAGGTTTTTATTGTAACGATCCGCAGATCCGGGGACACAGATTCGCTCCCAAAACTCGTCCTCTAATGTCTCAATCGCTTGCAAAGACGATTCTAAGCCTTCCCGATGACGCGACATGCCGACATGGTCCCAAAGTAAACGTCCAAGTTCACGATGAAACACAGTCGGAGACTTATCACCATCATTGTGAAGAATCCGATCAATCCGATCACTGGCCTCTTTCTCCACTGCTGCGAAACTATCATGTGTTTCAGAAACCTGATCAGATTGATTATGGCCCGCCAAATAGGCCCCCAATGTGTAAGGAATGACAAAGTATCCGTCAGCTAAGCCCTGCATGAGAGCACTCGCTCCAAGCCTGTTTGCACCGTGATCACTAAAGTTTGCCTCGCCAAGGACAAATAATCCAGGGACAGTACTTTGAAGCTCATAGTCAACCCATAATCCTCCCATCGTGTAATGGACAGCCGGATAGATTCTCATCGGAGTCTGATATGGATTATCACCCGTTATGCGTTGGTACATTTCAAAAAGATTACCGTAACGCTCCCGAATGGTATGCTCCCCGAGCCGCTCAATTGAATGTGCAAAATCAAGATACACCGCAAGACGGGTTTCGCCAACACCCCGGCCTTCGTCACATTCTTTTTTAGAAGCTCTTGACGCGACATCCCTAGGCACTAGATTACCAAAACTGGGATAACGACGTTCCAAATAATAGTCTCGGGCATCTTCTGGGATCATTTCTGGTGCCCGCTCATCATGAGGGTCGTTGGGAACCCAAACTCGTCCATCATTGCGAAGACTCTCGCTCATGAGTGTCAGCTTAGATTGATAGTCACCAGAGACAGGAATGCATGTAGGATGAATTTGCGTGTAACAGGGGTTCGCAAAAAAGGCACCTCGTTTATGGCAGCGCCATGCAGCAGTCACATTAGAGTTTTTTGCATTCGTTGACAGGTAGTAGGCGTTTCCATATCCGCCAGTACAGAGCAAAACTGCATCGCCCGCATAGCGCTCTAACTCACCGGTAAGCAGATTCCGAGCAATCAAGCCGCAGGCACGGTCATTGGCCACCACCAAGTCAACCATTTCTCTTCGGGGTAACATTTTGACACGCCCACCTGCGATTTGATGGCTAAGTGCCTGATAAGCCCCTAGTAAAAGTTGTTGGCCAGTCTGCCCCCTTGCATAGAACGTACGCGATACCTGAGCTCCACCAAACGATCTGTTTGAAAGGACACCCCCATATTCACGCGCAAATGGGACTCCCTGAGCAACGGCCTGATCAATGATATTGTTAGAGACTTCCGCCAACCGATAGACATTTGCTTCACGTGAGCGATAGTCTCCCCCCTTGATGGTATCATAAAACAATCGCCAGACTGTATCTCCATCATTAGGGTAATTCTTTGCAGCGTTGATTCCACCCTGTGCTGCGATTGAGTGTGCCCGACGAGGAGAATCCTGAATACAGAAACACGTCACTTGATAACCGAGACCAGCGAGGGTTGCGGCCGCAGATGCGCCCGCAAGTCCAGATCCAACGACTAGAATATGATGAGAGCGTTTATTTGCAGGGCTGACCAGAGATACTTGGTTTTTATAGATATCCCATTTTTGTTGAAGTAGTCCTGATGGCACCTTGGAATCAAGGCGAGGACTGTGAACTTGAGATTGCCGTGCAGAATGAGCCATATCCGTTTACCAGAAATAGATATATAGTGGAACAAACAAAAATCCTACTGCCACCAATATTCCTAAGACAGCAGCAAGGCTGTAAACCAACGGTGATAAGCGCCGACTCATCATTCCGAGAGATTGTAACGCACTCCATACTCCATGTCGCATATGCATCCCCAAAAGAAGCATGATGATAGGGTATCCAAAAGCATAGAGCGGTTCCTGAAATTTCTCGGTCATCAGCCGACGCAGATCTCGCACTTCTTCCCCACTTGGCAGTGTCACGGTATATCCCTCCGCTTGCCCAGGACCATATTTAAATGAAATCAGATGTAAAACCAAGAACCCCAATAGAATAATCCCCGTAAAGATCATTGAGCGGGCGCTATATCCTTGATAGCTGGGCGAACCTGCACTTTTATATTTTTTGTATCCATCAGGGCGGGCTTTTCGCCGCCTTATTTGGATAGAAATTCCAACAATGGCATGAAGAATAAAACACAGTGCAAGGAGAATTTCAATGGTGTAAAAAATCCACCCTAAACTGATCAGCTTATATGCATAAGTATTATACGCGTGTTCATTGGGAGAGAGATAGGTGAGATTGCCTATCATATGTGCAATCACAAACGCGACTAGACCTATTCCCGTTACACCTGTCAAAACTTTTCGCCCAACGGGGGACATCAAGGCAGACATCAATTTCATGATTCACGCTAAATGGTTATCCAATGTGGAGGTCAACGAAAAAAGTCTTTCCATGTTCTCATTCACGTCATTATTGGTGATCACTCAGATTGAGCCCCATAGGTCCAGTATAGGCCGCACGGGGTCTAATTAGCCGATTATCTTCCCATTGTTCCAATAGATGGGCTGTCCATCCAGTGATTCTACCCATGACAAAAATCGTCGTGTAGAAATCTGGATCTATACCCAAAAGGTGCAGAATTGGGGCACTGTAAAAATCTACGTTAGCACGAATTCCCTTTTGCTCATCCATAGTTCGACTTAAGCCAGAGCATAGATCAATCCATAACTTCATGTCAGGCGTTTGGTCTCCCAACTCAATGAGCATCTTGCGAAGGACATCAGCGCGTGGATCCAGTGTCTTATAGACGCGGTGTCCGAACCCCATAATTCTCTCTTTTGAGGCAAGTTTTCTCATGACAAATTCTTCTGGAGCCTCACCACTTTTCTGTAATTCCAAAAGCATGAGCATTACTCTGGTATTGGCTCCCCCATGCAGAGCCCCCTTGAGTGCACCAACTGCTCCGATGATGGCAGAGTACATATCACTGAGCGTTGCTCCAATCACACGTGCCGCGAAGGTTGAGGCATTGAGACCGTGCTCCGCATGTAGAACTAAGAATGCATCCAAGGATTTGATGGCCGTTGGGTTTGGCTCTTCACCAGTTAACATATACAAAAAATTTTCGGCCGTGCTTCCTGTAGTCCGAGGAGCAATTGGAGACTTCCCATGCCGATGTCGTGCCAATGCGGTAATCAATGTTGGTATCTGAGCTGTCAAACGAAGCGCTTTCTGATAATTGGATTCGGGGGTAGATGTGTTTGATTCGGGATCATAATGCGAGAGCAACGAAATACCAGTACGTAGGGTTGCCATCGGATCAAAATGACGCGGAAGCTGGCTTAGGAAATTTAGCACCTCCTCTGGAATTGATCGAAGGGATGCCAACTGTCCATGAATCTGTTGGTCAGGATTTGGAAGTTGGCCATGCCAAAGTAGATAAGCCACATCTTCAAAATTGGAGTGGGTCGCAAGATCTTCAATTGCATAGCCCCGATAGACTAATGTCCCCTTGCCTCCATCAATATAACAGATCGATGAGTTGAGTGCTATCACACCCTCAAGACCTTTTACATGACGTTCCTGATTCGTTTGAGGAATTTCTGACGGATTCATTTATATGAGATAATTAAAAAGATCTGCCCCCAGTTAAAAATTAAGCGTTGTACTTGATATCTTCCATGATGTGCCTTAAATGGATCAAAGACTTATGATCTTCGTATTTAGCTTGTTCTGATACAACAGAACTATCGCAATGCTGTCTAGGTATTGCGTGTAAGATATTCACATTCAAGTCATTACTTGCGCTGATAAAAACTCTAAAAAACAGCATCGACTCTCACAGTATATTATACTCATAGAGTCAAAAGTTACACTATATGCCAAAAGAAATCATCATTAATACCACTCCCACGGAAACTAGAATTGCAATCGTTGAGGAAGGAAAGTTAGCAGAGTTTTACATAGAAAGCCCCGAGAATGAGCGTACAGTCGGAGATATTTTTCTGGGGCGTATTGAAACATTCCGCTCTGAATTACAGGCTGCATTCGTCACCATCAACGATGATCAGCAGGGGTTTTTGCACTTTTCTGACCTGTCATCTAATCTTGAAGAGCAACTGACTTTTGTCAAAGAACGAAAGCCGGAGGTTTCTAAAGTCATGAAAGATTGGTCAGCAACGCATCCTAAACCACAAAATGATTCATCTCGACGCAGATGGGGAGATTCAAATCTCCTCAAACCAAAGCAAAAGATCTTAGTGACGATCACCAAAGAGCCCTATCATAGCAAGAATCCTCGGTTATCCACTGATATATCCTTAGCCGGGCGCTTTCTTGTTCTCATCCCCCTTGCGCAGTACAGCGCGATTTCAAGGCGAATTGAAAATCGCAAAGAACGGCAACGCCTTCGTTCAATTATGAAAAAAATTCGCCCTTATGGATTTGGACTGATCGCTCGTACGGTTGCCGAAGGCCGAGATGAAAAGGCATTAGAAAAAGATTTACAATACCTCTTAGACCGATGGCAAAAAATTGAAAAAGCCTTGAACGGATCTCCTAATCCTCCAGTCAAACTCCATGAAGATGTGAATTTAGCTTCTTCAATTATTCGTGATTTGTTTTCAGATGATTTTTCGCGTGTCCTGGTTGACAATCATCGTATGTACCGATCCATCCGTGGATACATCCTTGCCGTTGCCCCCCAACTGATTGAAACCGTCACATTTCATAAAGGAAAAAAATCTGTATTTGTTGCTGCTGGAATTCAGGATCAAATTAACGAAGTCTTTGATACGCAGGTCAGCTTGCCTTCGGGTGGCTCTCTGATCATTCAGCCGACCGAAGCCATGCATGTGATTGATGTCAATTCAGGAAGCACTCGCACGAAACAAAATCATGAATCTCTCGCATTACGTGTCAATTTGGAGGCCATTGAGTCTATTGCCCGTCAAATTCGATTGCGCGATTTAAGTGGACTCATTGTGATTGATTTTATTGATCTACGATATCAGAGCAATCGCCAAAAAGTGGATGATGCACTGTCCGCAGAATTGGGCAGGGACCGCGTTCAATGCAATCACCTACCAATGAGCGAGTTTGGCATAGTACAAATCACGCGCGAGCGTAAGCGTGTTAGCGTGACATCTACTCATCGGTTATCCAAAAAATCACGCATCAAACGGATACCACCACCCGATCCGACATTCATCCAAAATAAAATTGAGAAATGGCTTAAACAGCATAGCGGAGGGAGCGTCTATTTAAAGGTTCATCCATTTACAGCAGCATGGATCCAAAAAGGACTTTGGCAACGAAGCCTGAAATCAAAATGGCAACGCCAATACAAACATCAGATTACAGTGGTTGAGAGTGAGTCTCTTTCACCCGATGAGTTCAGATTTTTAGATGCCGTCAGTGAGCATGATATAACCGATCTGAGCCCCCGCATGGTTCGTATTCAAGCACAGTCTAAACAGAGTTCAACAACAAAATCTGGTTCCAAAGCAAAAAAACCCTTCCAGAAACATCGGGTCCCATCAAAATCTAAAAGACCCACCAATGGTCAGGTGCGCCGTCAGAAAAAACGTCGACCACATAGCAAGCCCTCAACCAATGCTCAATAGAATTCCCGAAAAAATTCTGTTGATTTTACTCATTATGGTGGGATATAGAGATGTAATGGCCCAAGAAAGATTTCTTCAGAGAAGCAGTCACGGAATTGCATTTACTTTCGGGCTAATTGACCACAAATATGTCGGCTCAGTAGATACCGTTGAGTCCTTTGAGTATGAGGGAATTGGAATTGGACTCACTTACATTGGGAATCAATTACGTGCATCTGTGCTTTACGCCCGCCCTGGCGGAAGTGGTTCGTTTATTGATTATTCGGCCAAAGGTTGGATCATGCCTTCTCGGATCAAGCGTGAGCGGCAAAAGACAACCATTGGGATACCTATTGGGTTATTGGTTAGTGGTCGACGGTTTTCGGCAGATAATAATCCTGCCCCATTCAATGCACAGGCTATCCTTTTTGGAGCTGGTGGAGCTTTTCAACATGCTTTCAGTCATCAGACACGGATCCAGATGCTATTGATGCCCTTGGCTGGAATTACTGGAAGCCGTGATGCTGATGCATTAGGCTTTTCATGGGCAGCGGATTCAGAAGCCCTCTTCACCGTAGAGAATGCTTTTTCTAATCTTGGTTTTTCAATCAGCTATAGTGTTCGCTACCAGTTTTGGAATGTCAATGGATCAAGGGTATTCACAGAGATTATTGATGAGTTATACGACTACGCCGGTACTGTGCACACCCTTTCAGTAGGACTCCAATTGTAAGGGGGAATGATAACCCGTCAAAACCCCATGACAACAGATCATCCTCAGAGTCAAAAGGATTATCTAACGTTGATACTTTTCGATTGTGGCAACCAGTTTCACCATCACTGTGAGACTTTACACTGCAAATCTAAACTGATCAAGATCATTTTCTAGGAAGCATCCCCATCAATGATTCCTAAGCGTTTCTCTAGGATGATTAGGGAATAGGGGGATTTACAACGCTTGATCATGATGAATCAAATTAAATACACCCCGCAATGGCATCCTTTTGACCTGTGTAGTGGTCTATCAATGGATGCATCAAATGCCGCTGCGATTTAATCCGTCTACTTGATTCCCAGATCATGCGATCTACTATCTTGGTTGCGGCTCTACATGCATGATCCGATCAATTTGTAATCTGCCGATGTACAACCTAGACTTCGTTTAGTCGTCAAGCCCTACACAGTAGCGTTTTCAACTTTTATAATGTGACTATTTCGTCCTTATCAAAAAAGAAAATTTGGAGATCCTCAGGTAACTTTGCGATCTCCTCGTCAATATGTTTTCTGACTTGCTTCACAGTATTTTCTTTAATCCTCACCTGATCAGACCCCCATAATTTCCACTCTCGCACACCTCTATGATACTTGCCACCAGGTGATTTTGTATATCGCGGACTTACCACTGCAAAATATCTTGGCAGGTTAATTGCCTCATCTCTAAACAGAAATTTTCCAATCGCCATTACGATAAATCTCTTGGCATCGGTTGACTCGTCATCCGATACCCAATGATCACTCCATTACCAAATGCCGTATTGAGATACTCTTGAATCAAAAATTTAATCTCTGTCAAATGATCCCCTCCATCCCAATCATCTTTGACCTCACTATGAACTCCACGATACGCATACTTCGGCGTTCCAATATCATCTTTATGCCTGTAAATAAAAAATCTCGAATCCTCAGACTCAAAGATGTGGTCATCCTAATTCAGATTAAATAAAGGTTTATTGATTTTAACTCAATATAACATATTTTTATATTGCTATGATCTATGGCCTCTACTTTTAGTGCGAATGAACGGATCAAATGGTTTGTCGTTGATCTAATTATTCAAGTTGGGCCACTTAAATTATACTTCTATGTCAAAAGATACAGCTATTCTGCGTGCTATGGAAAAGATTGCCAAGAAATCAGGCTACTCCGTTCGCTGGGATAAAGGATTGTTTCAAGGTGGATCCTGTACCCTTGAAGGAAATAAACTCATTGTCCTCAATCGACATCACCCGACTGAAGTCCATCTTGGAATTTTGGCTCGTACACTCAAAGATGTTCCTTTGCAAGAAATCTCCTTGCAAAAGGAAATGCGCCAACGCATAGAATCAATTATCCAGAGGTATTCTTCTGAGTAAGCTGATGCGCATCACGCTATTGGGCACAGGCACATCTGTAGGGATTCCTATGATCGGATGTGATTGTGAAACATGTCACTCTATTGATCCAAAAGATCAGCGCCTGCGCACGGCCTGTCATATCCAAGTGGGAGAACTCAGTATTATCATTGATACTGGACCTGATTTTCGGCAACAAATGTTGCGTGCGAATATCCGAAAGATTGATTCAGTACTGTGGACCCATCACCATTACGACCATATTATGGGCCTGGATGACCTACGCCCCTACTTCTTTGAATGTTTCGCTCCGATGGCGTGTTTTGCCCATCGAGACTCAATTGAATCATTAAAACGAATCTTTCCTTACATCTGGGGAAGTTCCAGAATGTATCCTGGGACTCTAAATTTATTCATTGCAGATCGTCCTTTTATGATAACGAGCCGTTACGGTAGCTCTGAACAGATAGAGGTTATTCCCATTGAAGTGTTTCATGGAAGCTTGCAACTCAATGGGTATCGTATGGGTAACTTTGCATATGTGACCGATGTAAGCCATATTCCAGAACCAGAGTATACAAAACTTGAGGGGCTAGATCTTCTTGTCCTTGACGCGTTACGCCCATTGAAACATCCCCGACATTTTTCAATTAACGAAGCCATTGAAGTCGCCTACAGAATCAAAGCTAAACAAACCGTATTTACACACATGGCGCATCAAGTTCTCCATGATCGCGAAAATGCACAACTCCCTGAGTCCATGCTCTTAGGTTATGACGGCATGCTCTTAGAATCCAGTTAACATGAAGCATCACATCCTAATTCTCAATGGCCCGAACCTCAATTTATTGGGACAGCGAGAGCCTGATCAATATGGAGATATTTCTCTTGATACATTAGAGCAAAAGTTGCGTGCTGAATTCTCCGATGTTGAACTATCATTCTATCAGAGTAATCACGAAGGGGACTTAGTGGATCGGCTCCATGAGGGCCATCGATCAGGTCTCAGTGGGATTGTCTTCAACCCTGGTGCATACACGCACACCTCTGTTGCGCTGAGAGATGCTGTGAAAGCCATTGCAACTCCTGTCATTGAGGTGCATCTCAGTAATATCTATTCTCGAGAGCCCTTTCGCCACTTCTCTTATTTAGCGCCTGTGTGTGTCGGTCAAATCTCGGGTTTAGGGATGGCAGGGTATAGTCTTGCGGTTCGCTGGCTTAAGTCTCATGACTAGTTGCGTTTCACCACGGGTTGTCTACGCCCACTCCCAAAGGCTTTTTCTCTTAACCGAAGAACAGGCGATGATTGATGCCGCTTGTATTCCGAATGATGTACCTTGGCCACAGTAGATCGGACCAGATCCTCTGAATAGTTTAATTGTTTGATGATCTCAGTCATGCTTTTTTGCCTCTCAATATATTCTACGAGGATTGAATCCAGAACATCATAGGGCGGGAGGCTATCTGTATCCTTCTGATCCGGTCTCAGCTCAGCTGAGGGAGGCTTGTTGATGGAGGATTGGGGAATGACTGGCTTAGAGGCATTGATGTGGCGGGCTAATTCATAGACCTCAGTTTTGTACAAATCCCCTAATACCGATAATCCACCATTCATATCACCATACAGAGTCGCATACCCTACAGCAAGTTCACTTTTATTGCCCGTAGCAAGAACGATTCCACCAAATTTATTTGCAAGTGCCATCAATAGCGTTCCTCGGATGCGTGCCTGTATATTTTCTTCTGTCACATCTGTAGCACAATTGTGAAAAACACCTTGTAAGCCAAGTTCAAACGATTGTACGAGCTGCTCAATGGGAAGCTGAATAAGTTTAATATTTAGATTGTTGGCGAGATCTTGGGCATCCTCCCATGCACCTTTTGAAGAATACATTGATGGCATCGCGACACCTGTGACAGCATTAGAACCCAGCGCTTGGACAGCAAGTGTGGCGGTCACGGCCGAATCAATTCCCCCGCTTAACCCAATGTAGGTCTTCTTGGGGAGATTAGATTTCACTATATAATCCCGTATTCCCAAAGTTAACGCGCCCATGACTTGTTCCATCGGTTTCATGGCAATTGGATCTAATGTTGGTGGTTGATCCAAATCCCAAGTTAACAAGGCCTGCTTAAATGCAGGAGCTTCTAATACATGGCCATCTTGCATTACACAGCTTCGGCCATCAAAAATCTGGTCTGTGTTCGCTCCAACCAAGTTCGTGAAGACGTAGGGCTTTCCATATCGCTGTACGACCAGTTTGATTAATGCATAACGATCTTGCTGCTTATTAATCGCAAAAGGAGAGGCACATAAATTGATAAATAAATCTGGAGACTGCTCACTGAGTATAGAAATTGGATCATTTGCATAGGGCTTTCTGCGCTGATCATGCACATTCCAAAGATCTTCACATATATGAATTGCCAAGTTGATGCCCCGCCATTTCAAGGTTTGTGGAGCAATTTCTGGTTCAAAATACCTACGCTCGTCAAAAACATCATAGGTTGGCAGGAGTTGCTTACAGCGCACGCCCATACAACGACCATCTTCATAGAGATAGGCCGCATTATATAGAGGCTTCCCGTGATCTTGATTTTGCTTTGGACCTCCTATCAGTAATCCGAGTTCTTTGGGTATGGTCTTCGCTAAATTTTCTCGCACCTCTTGTTCTCGTAAAATAAAATCTTGTGACTCCAATAGATCCAATGGGGGATAACCCGTGAGCGTGAGTTCAGGAAATATCACCAATGATGCCTTTTTGGTGAATGCTTTCTTACAGTATTGCAATACTTTTTCTGCATTCCCGTTTAAGTCTCCTACTGTGGTATTGATCTGTGCCAATGCCAATTTCATTAAATTGCTATCTTCATCATGATTTTCGACTCAGGTTAGAACATGTTTGTTTGATTAGGGTTCAGTTGAATGATGCTGTGATACAGAAAGTGATGCAAGTATCACGCTGATCATGTGCCCGATCTATCACATCTGAAGCTACATCGGTTTTTCAATAAGCGGTAAATTCTGTCCCTTGTAGTTAAACAATCCATTTCTCAAAGATTATTTTCATGGGATCCATGTCCGCTGTTTAAGAGTGAACAATGCCATCAAATTCGGAAAGAACAATCAGTATACTCCTTGCAGATAGTCTGAGGGGGACTCTTCCAAACTGGGAGGTGGGAGCCGAGCAAACCAATGTCTTCACAGAGAAAATGAAGCAACCCGATATAGTTGTGTCTCATGTCGGTGGACTCACCGTCATTATTGAGACCGAATTTTCTCCTGCTTCCAATGTAGAATCTGATACCACCGAGCGCTTAGGACAAACACTCCTACATACTGGACAGCATGTAGAACAATGTATTGCTGTTAAGCTTCCTATATCGCTTCGCACTGTAGAGCAGAAGGATCTGGAGGCCTCCATAAAAACTGCCCGCTACTTCTATGCAGTATTCACCTTTGATGGGAAAGACGAATTATATGATCACTCAGAGCGGTGGCCAATTAGAGGCTGGCTTGAAGGAGGGTTAGATGATTTAGCCAACTGTATTGAGACGGTTGCTTTGTCAGAGCGAAGAGTAGCAAACGGTGTAAAGATCTTGGAGATGGGAGTCAGTCAAGCCGCTGGGTATCTGCAGTTTCATGCCCCGGAATATATCCTACTTGATCTCGCAGAAAATCTACACCAGCAACCAGGAGAACAAACCACGCGTATGGCGATGGCCATCTTGGCTAATGCTGTCATCTTTCACATGCGTTTAGCGCGCCTTCACTCGGAAGTTCCCCCTCTTGAACGGTGTAAAGGCGAACTTGGAGGTTTTATAAAGTCCAATGTCATTGATTGCTGGAAAACGATCCTTAACATCAACTATTGGCCCATCTTCAGTTTAGCATCTGACTTATTAAGTCTTCTACCCGAATTAGACGCTCAGAAAGTCATCAAACTACTCAACACGATGGCCTGCGAATTGCGAGATTATGGAGTGGCCGATATTCAGGACTTATCGGGTCGCATGTTCCAGCAACTCATCACAGATCGTAAGTTTCTAGCTACATTTTATACGCTTCCTGCTTCAGCGACGCTTCTCGCTGAATTAGCTGTCTCACGATTAGATGTCTATTGGTCGGCTCCCAATAATATTACTTCATTGAAGGTAGCAGATCTGGCCTGTGGCACTGGTGCGCTTCTTGGAGCCGTTTACCATGCATTTTCTTCTCGCCATCGACGATCTGGAGGAGATGATAGTTTGCTACATTCACATATGATGGAAAATGTGTTAACCGCTGCCGACATCATGCCATCCGCAGTCCATTTGACGGCTGCAACGCTATCAGGAATGCATCCTAATCAGCCCTATGGACATACGCGAATCATCAATATGCCCTATGGAGAAGGCCAAGACGGTAATGGTGCTTCCATTGGATCACTTGATTTGATGGAAGCAGATCAAACACGCGCCATCTTTGGAACAGGACGTAAGGCTTTAGCTGGACAGGAAGAGGCCTTGAAGGATGATACTCCCGGGGGTGCAGTGGTGGAGGTTCCTCATGGATCCATGGACTTGGTGATTATGAATCCTCCATTCACACGCCCCACCAATCATGAAGCGAGTGCAGTCCCCATTCCGTCGTTTGCCGGATTCCAAACAAAGGAAGACGAACAATTAAAGATGGCCACTCGCCTTAAAGAAATTAGAAATTCATTGACGGACCCCGCCGGACATGGTAATGCTGGACTCGCTTCAAATTTTATTGATCTCGCCCATATCAAACTGCGACATGGCGGAGTATTAGCACTAGTTTTACCAGCAACCTTTATGCAGGGAAAGTCATGGGAAAACGCCAGATTATTGCTACGAAAATACTATGAAAATATTGTTGTAGTCGGCCTCGCCACTGACGGGAACACAGATCGGGCTTTTTCCGCTGATACGGGCATGGCAGAAGTCTTGGTGGTGGCCACACGCAAGAATGACAAGTGCGCCAATGGGAATGAAATCTTAGTCGCCAATCTATTTGACAGGCCTGCGACTCAGTTAGAAGCGTTGATCACCTCCCAAATGATTGAGCATCATCGTAGTCAGCAACGACAAGAAACAGGAACGATTTTGTTAACCAAGACCCATAGGATTGGCACCTTCTTTCGGACAGATGACTGGTCTACTATTGGAATCAGAGAAGCCTCGCTAGTCATCTTTATGAAAGCGCTTGAGTCTGGACATCTTATGCTACCCAGAATGGGCAATCCTGAAAATATTCCAATCTGTAAACTTAAAAAACTAGGTCGTCGTGGAGTTTTAGACAGAGATATCAATGGGCGAACTAGCGAAGGTGTTGTGCGAGGTCCATTTGATCTTGAACCACAGCTGGAAACCTCAGAGTATCCAATCTTATGGAGCCATGATGTACGTCGTGAGACGCGTCTAATTGTAGAATCTGATTGTCAAGGAATCATTCGAAAAGGGTATCGACAACAAGCTGCAGAACTCTGGTCCAAAGGAGCATCTAGACTACATTTCAATCGTGATTTTGGTCTAAACTCTCAACGGGTTGCTGCTTGTCTTACAGAGATCAAGACTCTTGGGGGGAGGTCATGGCCAAATTTCCTGACTAATCAGCAGTGGGAGATTCCACTAGCGCTATGGGCAAATACAACACCTGGCCTAATATCCTATTGGTGGATAGGTACAAGACAGCAACAAGGGCGTTGTATTGTGACAATCACGCGTTTGACTCAACTACTGTCCATTGATGTGAGAAGTCTCACTGAAGATCAGTTCGCACTGAGTCAAGAAATTATTGATGACTTTAAAGATAAAGAGTTTCTACCTGCAAATGAAGCCTATCGAGATGATGTGCGAATAGCACTTGATAAAGCTGTATTGGTAACCCTGTTGGGCATCCAAGAAGATCTGCTTGAAAATCTTGCAATACTCCGAAAACAATGGTGCAATGAGCCAAGTGTACATGGAGGAAAACACACAAAACCGTAATTAAAAGTATAGCTGGATCAGCATTCGTGTCACAATAACTCTGAGCGCATGAAGTCATCATGTTAATTGAAATTTGATCGCTTATGACAGTAATGATCGTTGATTGTACGAACTTCATCCAGCCGATCTTTATATGTATTCATCATGTCCTACAATCTTGAACAGTCCTTTTTTGGAACCGTGAATTCAGCAACTGGAATCTGTTATGACGTTTTGGATGTCTACGCATCCATTTGAAGACTGTAGCCCATGGGGCGGATTGATTGACACGGTAAACCGCACAATAGTAGATGAATACTTGGAGTACCAACCTATTTTTCCTTAACGACGGGTAACGTGATCAAGACTTAGTTTCTGATCCGTCCTTATACGTTTCATGGTTCTGTCCAAGAATCATAGTTCATACAAATCTACATTCTCCACAAAGTCCAGATAGGAGGTGATCTTTATACTGTGTCCTGCAACAGACGATTCTCTATCCCTCAATAGGAACAGTTTTAGTCAGATTAATTAGAAGCCTTTTGATACACATGATATCAAGTCTGGTTGATGTTATGGTTAAGCAACAGGGTAGATTCGCTGTCTATCCTATTGATCTGCTAAACTCTCCAAACATAATAAATTCACTTTTGGGTACTCACATATTCATTCCAATTCATTACATTCCTTCAAAACCCTTATTTTGTAGTCAAACTCTCAAAGAATTGCTAGACACAGTTATTTAGTCGTACTTTGCAATCTATTTCTCACTTAATCATCTGAACATATGCGTGGATCATTAAATGTCTCATTAGCCCATACATGTATCGTTTTCGGGCTTGCCCTGCTGTGCATGCAGTGTAACACCAATTCTTCAGGCCCAATCCAACCGATTGCAGAAGACGATCATATTGTTATCATTGGTAACAATTTATGCTCCCGCATGATGAATTATGGGTACTTTGAAACGGAATTACATCAGCGATTTCCAGTTCATAAACTTACGATTCGTAACATGTGCGATGGTGGGAATACTCCGGGATTTCGGCCCCACTCTGGTCGGGTTTCTCCTTGGGCATTTCCGGGGGCCGATTCATTTTATACCGAATTAGCCCAACCTTCGGGGAGTGAGGGACACTTAGAAACCCCTGATCAATGGTTGACTCGGTTAGAGGCAGATATCATTATTGCCTTTTTTGGGTTTAATGAATCATTCGCAGGCTTAGAGGGCGTGGCCCAGTTTGAAGCAGAAATGGATGTCTTTGTCTCTCACACACTCTCCCAACTCTATAACGGTGAAACCCCACCTGATCTTGTACTGGTTACTCCTATCGCATTTGAAGACCTTTCCCACTTAAAGGATCTTCCGGATGGTTCTCAGGAAAACGTTCATTTAGCTGCATATTCAGAAGCGCTTCAACGTGTTGCCCAGCGGTATGAGTTGCCCTTTGCCGATGTGTATTCTGCCTCTAAAAAATGGTATCGCCGTTCACAAGATCCTTTGACGATTGATGGCTCTCAACTCAACGATGAGGGATATCAATTGCTGGCTTCAGATATTGTAGATCAGGTATTTGGGGGCAAAAAATCAGTAGATGATCAGATTCGCCAGAATATTTTTGCCGCCGTTCATGATAAAAATTGGCATTGGCATAATGACTTTAAAATTCCTAATGGCGTTCACGTATTCGGACGTAGGTTTGAGCCTTTTGGGCCAGACAATTATCCTGCTGAGTTGAAAAAAATCCGACAACTGACTGCAATTCGAGATACAGCCATTTGGCATGTAGCATCTGGAACGGTTATGGACTTAATCGCTGCTGATGCGCATACCTTGGAGCTCCCAGAGGTGGTGACAAACTATGAACCGAGTTTCAAAAACGGAGAATTAACATATCTTTACGGAGATGATGCTTTAGCCACCTTTACGACTGCTCAAGGGTATGAGTTAACGTTATTTGCGTCTGAGGTGGAATTTCCAGACCTCGCGAATCCGGTGCAGATGTCCTTTGATAATCATGGACGCTTATGGGTCGCAGTCATGCCTAGCTATCCCCACTGGAAGCCAGGAGATCCTCTTCCAGATGACAAACTACTAATCCTTGAAGATACTAACGGTGATGGAAAAGCTGACAAACAAACCATCTGGGCAGACGGATTACATCTTCCAGTAGGCTTTGAATTTGCTCCCGAGGGAGTTTATGTGAGTCAAGGGACAAATCTGGTTTTGCTCTCCGATACCGATGGCGATGATCACGCCGACACAGACGAGATTATATTTAGCGGGTTTGATGATCATGACACACATCATGTCATTAGTGCATTTGCCGCTGACCCATCGGGGGCGATCTATATGGCTGAAGGAGTTTTTTTACATACAAATGTTGAAACATCTTATGGGCCGTCTCGTGGGACGCATGGGGGCTTTTTCCGCTTCAACCCTCAACGGCATCATTTAGAACGCACTGCTCAAGTATCCATTCCAAATCCTTGGGGAATTGCATTTGACAAATGGGGGCAACCCTTCTACGCCGAAACCTCGGGGCCCGATGTGCGCTGGATGTCCCCTGCAACCCTAAAACCCTTATATGGCATCTCAACCCATAAGTCCTACAATCTGATTGAAGATGCTCACAAAGTCCGCCCAACCTCTGGATTAGAGTTTGTCTCAAGTCGACACTTTCCCGATGAAGTGCAAGGTGATCTCTTAATCAACAATACGATCGGGTTTCTTGGAATGAAACAACACAAGATTGAAGATGATGGAACCGGATACACAAGTTCGCACCGCCATGATCTTGTTCAAAGCACAGACGGTAATTTCCGTCCGGTAGATATGGAATTTGCCCCTGACGGTTCCCTCTATTTCATTGACTGGCACAATATCCTTATCGGCCATATGCAACATAACGCACGCGATCCACTGCGTGACCATGAACATGGTCGAATCTATAGGATCACCTACCCATCAAGGCCACTGGTTGAACCTGCAAAGATCGTTGGTGTGACAATTGAAGAGTTACTTGAAAATCTTAAACTTCCAGAATTCCGAACTCGATATCGTACACGTCGAGAGCTGAGAGGACGCAATCCAGACGAAGTACGCTCCCACCTAGATGCATGGGTTGATGGACTTGACTCTACTAGCGAAAACTATGAGTATCTACTCTTGGAAGCTCTATGGGTTTCATGGGGAATCAACCAAGTAGATGAAGAACTGATTACTCAATTACTCCATTCAGAGGATTTCCGAATCCGCTCCGCAGCCGTCAGAGTGCTGAGATACAACCCACAAATTGAGACTCAGATTCCATTGCTAACTATGGCTGCCTCAGACCCTCATGGGCGAGTCAGGACAGAAGTCATGGCAGCTGCGTCATGGCTCATACCAGAACATGGAATCCCCATTATTGAAAAAGCAAGTCAAGAGTACCTTGACAAATGGAACATGAATGTTGCTATTACAGCCCTAGCGCACTTAAATGGGGAGGCGGTACCTCCGACTCAATCTGATGAAATCGTTGAAGGATGGGCGACCCCATTCTTGGCATCTTATACCGCTGGCAAAGAAATATATTCGCGAGATGGATACTGCAGTACCTGTCATCGGCCTGACGGAAAAGGCCTACCCGCATCGGGATTCCCTCCCCTCTCTGGCACTGAATGGGTAACTGGAAGCCCCGAACGGCTTATCAAAGTTACACTTGATGGGCTCATAGGCCCGATGACCGTAAATGGGATACAATACACCGGGCAAGTACCGATGACTCCATTTAGAAACTTGCTCACAGATGATGAAATCGCTTCAGTATTGACCTATGTCCGAAATGCTTTTGGAAACCGTGCGTCTGCAATTACCCCTCAACAGGTTGAAGCCATTCGGGAAAGCACCTCCGACAGGCAAGGCTATTATAAAGCGGATGAGTTGATGCAATATGAATAATCCATAATGATAGATGGAGCTCTTATGATGAACAATCCACTAATACCTCACATCTTGCACTATCTATGTAGCCCCCTTAATGAGGTCGTTCATGTTTCATGTGACACTGCATGTTCCCACATGGCTTCCGACATTTTGTAGTTATATTGACATAATCCGTCACATGAATCAGATTGGGAGGAGTGGGTTTCAGATATGGTGACCGCTGACATCATCATTGTCCTTGCAATTGTTGCGTGTGCAATTGTTTTATTTGTGACCGAATGGGTGCGCTATGATGGCGTAGCGCTCATTGTATTATTAGCCTTAGCCATCAGTGGTGTTATTCCAATGTCACGAGCCATTGAGGGCTTTGCCAACCCAGCAGTTGTAACCATAGCTGCTGTTCTGGTTCTTAGTGGAGGATTGTATCGGACCGGTGTGGCTAATCTTATTGGCACTCAGTTAATGCGCTTTACAGGAGCCTCCCCTTTTGGGCTCACAGCCGTGATGATGCTGACCGCTGGGCTCATGTCTGGAGTCATGAATAATATTGCTGCGACCGCATTACTTCTCCCAGTGGTATTAGACATTGCAAGGCGCTTTGGAATGCGCCCCTCTAGGCTCCTAATTCCATTAGCTTTTGCCTCACTTCTTGGTGGGATGACGACACTCATCGGAACGGGTCCAAATATTCTACTGTCAACCATTTTGGAGAGGTCAGGTGAGGGGGCTTTTGGCCTTTTTTCATTTACACCCGTTGGAGCGGCAGCGTTAGTCATGGGGACTCTATACATGATTTTTGTGGGGCGACATTTTCTTCCCGACCGAAGAATCTCTGATGATCAATCAATCACCGAAGTAGATTTAGTGGATCGCTATGCTCTAAAAGACGCAATCTTTTGCTTACGTATACCCAGGCGCTCTGCGCTCAATCGTCGTACTTTGGTTGAGGCACACCTCGGGCGCGTGTTGGGAGCCGACCTTCTAGCTGTTGAGCGTCAGGGGGGGCTCATTCGAGCTCCCGAACCAAATTTTCAATTGAAAAATGGCGATATCCTCATTTTTGAAGGACTCCCCGATGGAATTGAAGATCTTCAGTCTTGGGGTCAACTAAGACATCATGAGATATCAGCAGATACTCTAAAGCATTTTATTGATCATGTGACCTTCGCACGTGCTGAAATCTCTCCCTCATCAAATCTAATCGGAGTCACTGTTCAAGATCTGAATTTTCGTAACCTTTACAACGCATCTATCCTTGCCATTGAACGCAGTGGTCACATTCTGAGCACCTCCATTCAAGAGACCCATATCAAAGCCGGTGACAAATTACTCCTCACGGGAGATTCAGAATTGATAGAACAACTTGACTATGTGGAAGATTTTGCATCGATCAACTTCATTGATTCGGATGAGGTCATACAACGCTATAAGCTTGATTCTATGTTGATGGAAGTCAACATTCCCGCGGACTCTGGGCTAAACGGACGTACATTAGGCTCAACTCGGTTCGGTCATGCTTTTGACTTTACAGTTCTCCATATCCAGCGTAACCAACAATCAAACAAACCAAATCTTGAATTCCCCAATATCTCTGATATTCTATGTTCTGGAGATAAACTCATCATGAAAGGTAGTCCTGAGTCCTTTGCAATGCTTAGTGCTTTACAATCTCTATCACCCCATGAAGCAGATTCTGACTCGCTGATCACAGACTTAGAATCTGAGGAAGCTGGCTTTGCAGAAGTAACGCTTGGACCTACTTCAAATATCGTGGGCAAGACGTTAAGCGAGATCTTCTTCCGTGATTCTAATGGATTGAATGTTCCAGCCATTTGGCGAAGTGGGGAAACAATCCACTCAAATATCCACTTAAGCGAAACTCCGCTCCAATTTGGAGATGCGCTTCTTGTCTATGGACCGCGCAAAAAGATCCAGTTACTTGCAAGGGACTCACGCTTTTTAATGCTCACCTCTGAACTCAGCAAAGTCTTTCGAATGCGACGAGCTCCCATCGCTGCTGGTATCATGTTGGGGGTCATTCTTTGTGCTTCGCTCAACCTTCTTCCGGTCTATATCTCTGCACTTCTTGGCGCTTTACTCATGGTATTCACCGGATGCGTTAAGGGGACGGAAGTGTACAAACTCATTGAATGGCGGGTCATCATCTTGTTGGGGGGAATGCTAGCACTTGGGCTGGCGATGGAAGAGTCAGGGGCTGCCGAACTTTTAGCACGGGAGGTCATCGGCCGTGCCGCGGAAATGGGACCGCGTTTTTTGATTGGGAGCCTATTTCTATTGTGTGCTCTCGCTGCACAATTTGTACCTACTTCTGCAGTAGCCGTCCTGGTAGCACCGATTGCACTGAGTACTGCAATGGATTTGAATCTTTCCGCACAGGCATTGTTAATGGTTGTTGCCGTCGGATCCTCATGTGCATTTTTGACTCCGTTTGGACACCCCGTAAATCTCTTGGTCATGAGTGTCGGGGGGTATAAAGTAACCGACTATACCCGCACGGGTGCACCCCTCTTCATACTACTACTTGTTCTGGTCGTCTTCTTTCTACCCATCGTGTGGCCCTTATGAGGAACTCACGCAACAAAAATCATCAGATCTCAGCAAGATAAAATCCTGGCTCTATCACGAATCGTGTGGATAGAGGTCCAGACTATCTCTGGAGAAGAGGGTAACAACTATGAACTTTTCAATCTTCTGTATTCTCTCCCAATAGTTTTGATCTCTTTGATTTTTCCGTCATTTTCTCTGCCCATTGGACAGGGGATAAATAGTGCATTGTCGACTCGTTACATAAATAGATGTAGCCTCATATCTATTTCCACATTGTAATAGTCAGCGAGATCGTAATTTAGTGAGTGAAGCAACAAGAATTCTATAAATGTATCTTGTATGAAAAACAAATGTGGTGGAATCAAAATCAATCGTTTCCACACAAAACGTGGTAGAACCATTTTCTGTTGATGCAATTCAATAGCATTGGTAAGGTTCTGAAAAGCCCTTGTGAGGTTCATAATTATGGGGAGAGTGGGATTGAGGTGAGCGATTTATTTCCTCATATTGCTCAGTGCGTCAATGATCTTGTAGTGGTCTGATCCATGGTCGCAGATTTTCCAGACGTACCAACGAGCCTTATTTCCTTCATACTGGAATCGGAATTCAGGGACCACCGTCGGGGTTGTTTCAAATCTTGTTGAAACTTTTGGTTCCATACGTGACTGATAGGGCA
>JAPOTS010000047.1 GCA_026709065.1 Bacteroidota bacterium | reverse complement strand
TTTGGATGACAGGTCCTCTTCGGTCTATGTCGGAAACTTTATGAGCGTTCGGTAATCCAGTGATGCAGTTAAGTATACAATAGCGGACGTTACAAGGATCTACCCAGAGTCATCATTAAAATTGACCCTGAAGGAGACTTGTCTCATCTACAGAAGATCGGCGAGGAAGTGCATTCCGTGCTTCATTTTCAACCAGCATGCTTTGTGATTCTTCATATGTGCGTAAAAAGTATGTAGATCCCAACAATAAAGAGGCGGGGGTCTTGATGGGTCCCCGATAATGTAAAGGGAAAACGCTCAGCTACGGTAGAGACCATTTCTGAAGAGATGATCAATAAATATGTAGATCATCTAACAGTGGATCGTACAGGCAAGCAGTTCTTACGCTTAGGCGAGATCTATCCAACTCCACCTTGAATGATATGATGCACATGTTGCAAATGATCTCAAGCCCCTCTATAAGCTCCATCAGTAGGAAGTACTTGGTAGCGAGTAGATTCAGGCGGATGAGATCTGCATTCCGGTGCGTGATCCGGTCAAAGCAAAGTTCGGGCAAGAACCATCTTGGTTGTAATGGGCACCGACATCTCTGTTAGTGTTTGTGGATTACCAGCTGGGACGATCTCAAGACGGTTCGCTGAAGATCTTGGATGGTTTTCAGGGGAAATTGCAGACGGACGGCTACGTTTAAAGAGTTGTAAGACTCAGGTAAAATTACAAGATTAGCATTTTAGTATAACTAATTTACTCACCTTGTGTATCTATGCTCAACGGCATTTAGATGTCGCATCACTGGCAATTAAGACGTTCGTTTTGGAGGCGGACATACAACCACCCAACATCATTGAAACATGCCGAATTCAAGACTTTGATTTTATTTGACGCTAAACAAGATGTTTGATTTTACTTTATATCAATTGCAGGGATATTTGCCTCTCTAACCATCTCATTGATTTTGGGAACATCAGTATTTAAGAGTTCATCAAGCTTCCTCAACTCATCATCGATTTGCATCATAATCGCATCTCGGACTTCAATGGCTTGATCGGTGGGACGAAAATCACCGATTGATGCATTCGTTGCTAATGCAGCTAATTTGTTGTTTAATCGAATGGGAAAATTTAGAGGATCTTGACGACTCTGATTTTTTGTTTGATACAGTGCTTCTTCAATGTTCGTGATTTGATAAATCAATCCTTCTGCTAACGCTTTGAGCTCTTCATGGCCATCACCCAAGTCCTTAATGATCTCACGCACTTGTGAACGGACACTCCGAATTTGCTTGATTGCTGTGTGGGTTTCAGTTAGCTTATCTCTCAATCCGATTAAGAAATTAAACTGCTCTTCAAGATCACTCAGAGTTGAAGTTAAACGCGGATCTTTGAGTAGCTCAAACTCTGTTTCAAGAGAATCATTACCTGAGATAAGACGGGCATGATATAATCCCGGAATCGCACGAGGGCCGCGAATATTGCCTGCCCACATGACCAACCCCTCAAATGATTCCGCATCTTTATAGCGTAAATCCCACTGAAATTCATTCATTCCCGATTGAATTGGAAGTTCATCATCTTCAACATTAAATCGCTTGATCAATGTACCATCTCTCTCTGTAATTTCAAGATAAGTCGTGCTTGAATCGGGCGCTTCGTCAAACCAGTAGCGTAAACTGACATTCCCACGCTCCCTCCACGTAGGTGCAGAATCATAGATCCACATGGATGCATCCGACGGGATTCCCTCTAATTGGTGGAGCAAAGTAACATCTTCCATGATCCAAAATGAACGCCCCTGAGTAGCGATAATTAAATCATTCTCCTTCCAATCTAAATCTGTAATTGGAACGATCGGCAGATTTTGATGGAAGGGTTCCCAGTTGATGCCATCATCAAATGATATATACAAACCAGATTCCGTACCAGCCCATAGTAACCCTGTATGAACTAAATCTGGTTGAATTGCTCGCGTGAAGTGTTGATGATCAATTCCGCTGACGATCAGTTCCCAATCCGTGCCGTAATTGGCTGTCTTATAGATGTATGGGGCAAAATCATCCAGTTTATATCTTGTACCAGCGAAATATGCCGATCCCTCCTTTGATGGATGAGCGATCAGGTCATTTACCTGCATCCACTCAGGCATGCCCTTGGGTGTTATATCTGTCCAAGTCTCTCCTCCATCACGTGTAATATGGAGCAATCCATCGTCAGACCCGACCCAGATCACATCGCTATCATGAGGGCTCTCAGCAACAGCAAAAATGGTTGCATAGTACTCAACACCTGTATTATCTTTTGTAATCGGGCCTCCACTTGGACCTAACTTGCTTGAATCTGCACGGGTTAAATCTGGACTGATCTTTTCCCATGACTGCCCCTCATTGGTCGTCCGAAATAAATGATTCCCCGCTGCATATAAAACATTATAGTCATGCTGTGAAAACAAGATGGGGAAATTCCATTGAAATCTATATTTCATCCCCTCTGCGCCATGCCCCATTGGATTGTCAGGGTACACATTGACAGCTCTACGCTCGCCTGTTTCATGATTGACACGCGTCATATAACCCCCATACGAGCCCCCATATACGATATCAGGCTGATCTGGCTTCGGTGCAAGCCATCCACTTTCTCCACCCGCCGTAGGTTCCCATTCCCGTTCGTTAAGTCCATCTGATGTATGCAAAATGCGAACAGTCGAATTATCTTGTTGCGCACCAAGAATTCTGTACGGAAAATGATTGTCAGTCGTCACGCGATAAAACTGTGCAGTTGGCTGATTGTAATATGTGCTCCAATTTTCTCCTGCGTCAAAGCTTACTTGTGCTCCACCGTCATCTGCGATAATCAAATGATTGGAATTATCTGGATCAATCCAAAGATCATGATGATCACCATGAGGAGTTTGAATACTCGTATAAGTTTTCCCACCATCTTTGGAGCGCCAGAACTGAACATTCAAGACATAGACTATATCTTCATTCTGAGTGTCTGCGTAGATGCGTGTATAGTACCAAGCTCTCTGTCTTAAATTGCGATCCTCATTGATCTTTTCCCAAGACTCTCCACCATCATCAGACCGAAATATGCCACCATCAGAAGCTTCAATAATGATCCAGATCCTATCTGGATTCACTGGGGAAATCGCTACTCCGCTAATGCCAAGCGTGCCTTGAGGTAATCCATTATCATGTTGAGTGATTTCCGTCCATGTATCTCCACCATCGTTTGATTTCCATATCCCACTCCCTTCGCCTCCGCTTTCAAAGCTGTATGGGGTCCGAATGACCCTCCAAGCACTGGCATAGAGAATCCTGGGATTTGTCGGATCCATAGCAAGATCCACGAACCCAACTTCATCGCTAATGAATAATATTTTTTCCCATGAATCGCCACCATCCATGGATCTATAAATTCCACGTTCTTGATTAGGCCCAGATAAATGTCCCATAACAGCCGCATAGACATGATCAGGGTTCTTAGGATGGATTCTAACTCTAGGAATTCTATGACTATCAGATAACCCCTTATGATGCCAAGTACGACCTGCATCAAGAGATTTATATATTCCATAACCATGAGATACATTCCCCCGCACGGTCTTTTCTCCTCCACCAACATAGATCACATTTGGATCCCAAGTACTCACTGCAACTACACCTATACTACCTCCAAAATAACCGTCAGAAATATTTTCCCACGATGCACCCCCAGTTGTTGACCGCCAAACGCCTCCGCCAGTGCCTCCAAAATAAGCTTTCATTGGCTGACCAGGAACTCCTGAAACAGTCGCCGATCTTCCACCTCTATAGGGCCCTATACTACGAAATTTCAGATCACTGAATAGGTGGAGTCATAAGTCTGAGCATTAGATTTTGTAGGCCAAAACAACAGTGTCAAACTTATAGATAAAATGATTTGAAGGATTTTGTGCATAGTCATGAGAAATCATAGCGTAAAAGATTAAACAAATATAGTCACTCCCATGAGAAAAGCATACACATGACTCAGAGTAAACTCTGATTGCAACAATCAATTCTCAAATTCGTCCATGAGAAAGAAGATTTCGTATTAATGCGATATTGAATCTGAGCTTATTCAATTCAGATCAACTGATGTGAAAGATTGATTTGGGAATAATAAAATCTAATGCAAGTTTGCAAGGGTTTAGTCAAAGAACCAACATGTTTCTACTACTTTTGATCGGAGAACACGGAATGAATGTCTCTCCATGGTATCAGTCTGACTTGTTTTCGGATTTGATGTAGCTCTCCCCCATGAATGATGACTGAAGAACATGTGTAAGATGACTCCTTAAAGTGCTTCTGAACCCGATTGACTCCATTCAACAAACTGGTTGAAATTGTCTGACTACTTTTGGCATCCAATAGTGTGAGATGATTCGGCGGGTCATTTATGATCAGATCTACTTCTGCACCATTGTGATCCCGATAATAAGATAAAAGCCTAGAAGTCTCTCCTCGATTGGTATAATTCTTCAAAAGCTCCGAAACAACCCATGTTTCAAAGATAGCTCCGCGAAGCGGATGTGTTCTTAGTTGGTCTGGTGTCTGTATGCCCAAAAGCCAGCATACTAATCCTGAATCATAGAAATGAATCTTGGGCATCCGCACGAGACGTTTACGTAAATTACCATGGAAGCTCAGCAACCGAAAACCGATAAAGCTGGCTTCAAGGATACTCACCCAAGACTTAATCGTTGGCTGGGAAACACCACAGTCATTACCCAGTGATGATAGATTGAGTAACTGCGATGTTCGTCCCGCGCATAGTTGGACAAAATGTTGAAACCGTTGTAAATCTCCTACATTGGTCATTGAGCGAATATCTCTTTCAATGTAGGTGCGAACATAATTGCTGAGCCAATCACTTGGATGAATTTCTTTGTCAAATATTCGGGGATACCCCCCATAAAAGAGGGCCTCTACAAGAGTCTGGGGGTGCTTTGAAAATTGAGTGATTTCCCTCCATGTTAACGGTAGTAAATCAATCACAGCCGTCCTACCAGCGAGAGACTGACTAATTGAACTGGATAACTGCAGATTATGAGACCCCGTCAGAATCCATCTACCCGGGTCTTGCGATTCGTCTACGATCTCCTGTAAAAAAGATAGTAATTTCGGTGCACGCTGAACCTCGTCTATCACTGCTCCTTCAGTGAATTGAGACAGAAATCCTAATGGGTCATCTAATGCAAAATTTTGATGGTTAAGGTTTTCAAGATTCACATAAGCATGGTCAGCAAAAATTGATCTGCACAAAGTGGTTTTCCCGCTTTGACGCGGACCAGTTACTGTAATCACTGGAAATTTTTGCGCGACATGGATAAGTTTTTCAGTTACATCTCTATGAATCATTCCAAAACCAAATTAAGCTAAATGAAAATTAGACTTTGATTAACCTGTCTTATGTTCAGCATAAGGCTGGGTTCCAAAGGGTTAATATGTTGAAAAACTGAAATGAAGTCACGCACCTGACTGCAGGATGACTGAGAAAGCCTTTTCTATGAGTTTGATGTAATATTCATTGAAAGCAATTAAACTTGCCCTTATTTTGACCCAATAGACAAATACGACCAATGGTAGAAAAATCGTAAATTACGGTCTTCATCCATTAGGTATGTATTGATGTGTATTTGTAGGGAATGAAACGTATGACCTTGATTTTAATTCTTGGTGCTGTTGTGATCGGGCTTGGGGTCGTTATAGTCCTCCTAATCCCTTCAACCACTAGTACTACTGTTGAAATTCATTTTGATACACCAATAGACAAAGTATGGGAGGTTTACACCGACTTTGAGTGTCAGACCAACTGGCGACACGATGTTGCAAGCGTTGAAATGGATCCAAACCAAAAGAGCTGGACAGAGACATTGAGTCATCCTTCTCCCATGGCCATCAGATTTTTAGTCCTTGAAAAAACTGCCCCCAAAAGACTTGTATTACAAACCAGCGCAGATGGCATCTTTGAAGGGAAATATATTGCAGAATTCAAGTCTACTCAATCTGGCACAACAGCTACTTTTACCGAAGAAACGACATCGCTTGGATTTATTCCAAAGATTATGTCACGACTATTTGTAAATCAACAAAAGCTTATTGAAACATATGCTGATGAGGCAAAAGCCGAAATCAATAGACGAAATTCTACCCCCAATCAAGACACATCTTGTGATTGATTCGAATCAGATGAAAGTTTAATTCGTGAAAGATCACACTAAATGGCAGTCCGCTCATGAAACCATACTTAAAATGCAAAATTAGAGCACTCCCACATCGATGTATACTATCGGATTTTTAGCAAAAACTTTGATCTGAGTCGTATCTACTTCTTCATGGAAATCAATTAACTATCATACATTTGAATGGACAAACTTGTTATTCACGGAGGGCATAAACTTCAAGGAACTCTTCGTGTGAGCGCATCAAAAAATGCTGCATTACCACTCATGGCTGCAGCAATCCTTCCTCGCGGAGTTACATTTATTGACCAGATTCCTCATCTGCGTGACATAGTGACATTTTCCCATGTCTTAAGAATTACTGGGGCATCCGTCAATCGCCAACGACAAGGACTTGAAATAGATGCGACCAGAGTTGTCTTTCCTGAAGCACCTTATGAATTAGTCAAGAAAA
This sequence comes from Bacteroidota bacterium, assembly GCA_026709065.1. Classification (GTDB taxonomy): domain Bacteria; phylum Bacteroidota; class Rhodothermia; order Rhodothermales; family Bin80; genus Bin80. Next base: position 68,957 of record JAPOTS010000047.1, on the reverse strand, counting down.
TGCGCGCCTCATTCTATATGCTAGGTGCACTGCTTGGCCGGTGTGGGAAAGCGAAGGTTTCACTCCCAGGTGGGTGTGCATGGGGGCCTCGACCCGTTAATCTACACATTGAAGGGCTAAAAGCATTGGGCGCAGACATTGATCTTGAACAAGGATATGTAGTTGCTCGTGTCCCTCGAGGAGGACTGTCAGGTGGATCCTATAGATTTGAACCGTCCAGCGTTGGTGCAACTGTTAACCTGCTCTTAGCCGCATGTCTTGGGCGCGGAGGAAGCCGAATTGAAAACGCTGCAATTGAACCCGACGTGATCGTATTCTGTGACATGCTTACCGCTATGGGCGCAAAACTTGATGGCATCGGAACTCGAACCATTGAGGTTGAGGGAGTTGATCAATTGCACCCAATCAAATTCAGCAACTGTCCTGACCGTATTGAGCTTGGAACATTTATGATCGCTGCCGCGATTGCTGGCATCCCCGGAGACCCTGTCCTCATAACCAATGCTCAACCAGATCATTTAGGACAGGAATTCTTAGATGCTTTTCAACGCACTGGATGTTTCTACAAGATTGACAAAGACACCATCACTATCACCCCGCCCGATGTATTGAAGCCTATTTCGATTACAACAGCGATTTATCCAGGGTTTCCAACCGATCTACAAGCCCAGTGGACAATCCTTCTCTCCTGTGCTAATGGTACAGCAAGTGTCACCGATCAGGTATACGGAGATCGGTTTAATCATATTCCAGAACTCTATCGAATGGGTCTCCGTGCAGAAGTGAATGGGAACACAGTGACAGTTCATGGGGGACATCACCTTACAGGAGCACAAGTCATGAGCACTGACCTTCGCGCCAGTGTTTCACTGGTCATGGCTGGAGTCGTTGCAGATGGGACAACCCATGTCGGTCGTATCTACCATCTTGATCGTGGATACGAGCAACTGGAGTCTAAGTTCTCACAGTGTGGAATTAACATTCATAGAGAGCAATATAACGAATTTGAAAATCCACCTCAGGGCTGAAGCTCAACCAATCTCATGCTATGCTGATGAATGGGCTGCGCTTCTAAATTGTCGGATGGATGCCGCTGCTTATAGGGCCCCGTCACCGCAAGAGCAGTTTCGTCTTCCTTGTAGAATTCATAGATATTCTGGGCCTTTTGTAGCTCTTGTGTTTTTCCTAAGGCTCCGAGAGTTAGCATCCGATTGTAGAGTCCACCTAAGTCTTCTGGATCAATCTCAAGCGTTCGATCAATCCACTCTAATGCTAATTCATATTGCCCCATTAAATAGTATAGCCGACCAATCGAAAGCAATAGAACCCGATCATTTGGATACGCTTGATATACTTTCATCCACTCACTGATCGCCTCCTCATACATGCCGTATCCTTTTAACACCTCTGCACGAAAATAGGCGGTTTTCAGGAATCCTGGATTTCTAAATTCGGCCTGCTCAAGATAGGATTCGGCCTGTGCTAAATTTCCCTCTTCAAGATATACACGGGCTAAATTGATCAGACCCTCGGGGCTTTGAGATGCGATATTTGAAACCTGACTGAATGCTTTGATTGCCCCGCGCGTATCACCCTCTAAGAAAAGTCCGATACCATAATCATTCCACCGCTCCCATAAAGCATAAGAAGAATCCGAATTAATTCCAGATGAGCGCGTAGCAGAAGCCATCAGCGTGATCGGAATCTCTGGGGCATCATTATCATTGAATTCCCATTTTCTTAAATCAACTTCTTTACGTGCGAGGGAGTCTGGTTGACCAGATGCAACCTGCCCGCGGAATGTCCAATTATGGAAATACCACTTGAATTTGCGATGGTATAATTTAGCAGAAAGGGTATGGAGAGGAGCGCCATCTGGAATGGTAAACATGTAATGGACCGTGTGCGCAGTCCCAGGTCCTATCATGTTAGCATAGACAGTTGCTATCCAGTCTTGAGCATTCCTGCGATTAATCGCTTGGCTCGCGCGATCAACCTGCACAGCTCCCCAGAAGTGAGCGGTTGTGTCAACTCTCCCCTGACTATCAAGGTCCCCCGAAATCAGCACATGCGTTCCAGAGGAGTCCTTAGCTGAAAATTCAAGCCACATTTCATTGGAGTCATTGGTTCCACCCGGGAGCAAATGCCCCACACGCCGATTTCGAACGACAACGGACACAATAACCTCTGACCCAGGCTGCAAGAGAGGCATTAGATCCAATGGACCATAAGGAACCCCATCTACTGTAATCATAAATATGTCAACCGAAGCAGAGGATTGTAATTCTTTTTGGACTTCTTTGATTTGGTCTGGATATTCTTTTAGCTTGGGTATAGCTGTATTTGCAGCAGCAAATGTATGACTGCGGATGAAACCTCCCGTAGCCCCTTGATCATCAGAGGCTACAAAAGGCATATGACAATCAATGCAGGTTTGGGGTTCTTCTGGCAGATAGAATGAGCGCACCGTATTTCCACTTGTCCCACTACTTTGCCAAGCATCATACTCATTCTGGCCTCGTTTCCAACGATAATTATTGACCTCCTGCGGCAATCCGACTTTATGACAACTTCCACAGAATTCCATCGTTTGATGTACAGGCTTAAGCATAGATTCTCGATGAGGATCTGGTTTTGCTCGCACAAGTGTATTGTGAATCCAGCGTGGCGTATCCTCTGTTGAACGTGCAAAAGGATATTCATCGGGCTCGGAAATCAGATACCGTCCATTCCCTTTCACATCTCGTAACCCTTCAATCGCATGACATGAAAGACAGGTTAACCCTGCACTGGAAGTTGGGTGCTCAAAATCTAGGATCTCCTCATCGCTCAAGCGCCCCGTAAACAGAACTAAAGGATCATGACAAGAGGCACACCATCGGGCAGGATCATTTCCTGCTCTCTCAATTAATGCCTCAACACTTTTGCGATAGTACGGATTATTAAATGAAGAGAATCGATGAGCCGATCCTTCCCATTGGGCAACCACATCTGGATGACATCCTTGTTGTCCACAGGATTCTGAGCGACCTAAATCATCATCATTGAGATGCCCTTCGTGAACAAGAATTGCTTGTGACGCAGAAAGAGGATTGCCCTCCGTATCGTCTATATAGATTGAATTTCCCCCTTGTAACAATGGGACAACTGCAACCAAAAGAGTAATCATAAGCCCAGAAATGAGCGTCATCGTTAATGGATGTCTCCAAACATGCATTCCTCCTGACTTGAAAGCTTGCCCCCACTCCAAAAATCTGTAACGAATCCCGTCTTTCAAAGAGACATGGATAATAAATCCGACGGCCGTTGTCGCAACCGAAACTACATGTATATAGACGAGTGTTCCACCAGCCCATGTGGAGCCAAAAAATACAAGTCCGAATCCAGTTGTAAGTAATGTGATTAGCGATGCAGCTGTGATACTTCCAGCTGTAGCGGCTTTCCAGTTACTACGTATCGGCATCTTTTGGAGATGCAACGTAATAAATATGATTGCAGGAAGTGTAAATAATGTACCTAATCCTATATGAAGCAATACATTGCTCATATAGATAAATGCCGTTGATCCATCAATTAAGACCAAAAACAAGCTGTTCACCAATAGAACACCAAAGCCTCCTAATAGGACTGCGACCAATCTCCGTTGATACTTAGGTAATCGTATGTAACGGTTGCGCAAATCCGCCATGGGCTAATAGATTGATTCAGGCCACCTTAACTGCACGCCGTGGGATACTAATAAATCCTGAAATTCTTGAAGATGATTTGCTCGTACACCTCGCGGAGAGATTGATTTTTCAATGCACCAGGCAGCAAGAGCACCAGCCACTTCTCCTATATTCCATTCAACAGGATGTAAACGATAACAGCCTCCTGTAATATGGGTGACTCCAATATTTTTTGCTGCTGGTAAAATATTTTCCATACGAACTGGGATCAATGATCCAAGTGGAATTTCAAAGGGAAGAGAGGCGACATCAATATAATTATCTCCGCCAGTGGATGGATGCAAGTCAATTCGATAGCTTCCTACTCCTACAGAGTCATAGAACTCTTCAGCCCGATCAGTGCCTTCACGAGCTTCTTCCCCTACATGATCCTCAAGTACAATAAATTCTGATTGAATGCGTCGCGATTCTCTTAAATAAGGAGCTTTGGCCAAACCGTCAGAAGTCCCTACAATGTCTCCTCTTAATCTCAGGCCTGGCCAACCTTGTCCCCCGTCTTCGCGGGGCACTTCTGTTTGGAGCCAATAAAAAAATGAAAGACTAAATTCCTTTGCCGCTTGGAGATGAAATTCACTATCTGGGTTACCAAATAAGTTTCCACTGATATAATCATTCTGAGGCCAGTTGACCAGAGATATTCCGCCATTGTATGTATCTGCAGAGAATAAACCTGGATCAATCAGTCTTCGATAGACCCACAGATTGAAGTTTTCAGTTTCAACACCTTGTCTTGGATCAAATGAAGCCGTTCTTGGCTCAAGAGTGATTGGATGACTGTATGTGAGACTAAAGAGCTTCCCTGGCCAAGGAGGATCAATTGGAGGGTCATAGTCACGCCAGTAATCGTAGGACTCCGGTTTTTCAATCAGATGCTCTTCACCTGGCTGATAGTCCATTGCAAAACACCATGTTGGGGCCTGCATATTATCAGGGCCTGGCCGTGGGGAGGCGTGCAATTCCATACTATCCAATTCTGCACCAGAGACATATTCAGTCTGTGAAAGCTCCAATAATAGTCCATCCTCTGTCGCATCAATAAAGTACTTTGCTCTGACGATACCTCCAGTTGGTGATAGATGAACGGCTTGAACCCTATCACTAGTAACCTCAGCAGAAGTTGGTTTCACATTGAGCAGAATTTGTAGTTGCCCTGAACTAAGATAAGGCGCAAACCAGTCGTAATAGACCGAAAGTGCTGCACGAGGTTCATGACAGAGTCTAGAAACACCGCATGTACCAGGGTTCAATAATGGTTCATCTGGTTGATTTAATGGATACAATGAACGATAGTAATTCCGAATTTGGTTACGGAATTCTAAATAACTTTGGGTCGCGCCTTGCGATTCAATCCATTGATGTTCATCAGGTGGCACGCCCTGTTGGGTAAACTGGCCTCCAATCCAATCGGTCTCTTCGGTCATGATGACCGTTTTATTCATTCTAAGGGCGGATAACGCAGCTGCGCATCCACCAGTCCCACCGCCAATGATTGCCACATCAACCTCTGTTTCCCTTAGAAAACTGGGAAATGCGACAAGTCCTCCACTGGCAATTTGAATAAATTCTCTTCTTGAAAACATGACTAATTGAAATGATTGATCTTCGGGTATTCTACAAGTTATGGGTGCTTCTGATCAAGTTGGTTCGCATGTAATTCTCATAATGGATATCAATAACGATAGGATATATTGAAACAAATCTTGTGTATGAAGATGTACTACACCTTACCTCATTTTTTGTTGTATTCAGTGCCTAAGGGAAACCATATCTCCCAATTCTAGAATGTGAAAAACTATTGTATGCCATAGCTTTATAAAAATCTTGGTGAACAATTCAACATCAATTAACTGGTTGGACTCATTGGTAACTGGCCATGAAAGTTAAGTTCTACTCATAAATTACTCAGATGCATGTGTGACTCATGTATTAATAATGAGGAAAATAAAGAGGAGCTAATGTTCTGTTTGATCGCAGTTAGAGATTAAGCTAATTCGGACTAACATTTAATCAGTATATTTAGATCACATGTGATCAGATCGTATGGGCATTTCGAATTGCTGAAGTCAGTTCAGGTACGATCTGAAATAAATCCCCAACAATCCCATAGTCCGCAACCCGAAAAATGGGGGCATCTGGATCCTTATTTATCGCTAAAATAAACTTTGACCCAGAAATTCCAGCGATATGTTGAGTTGCCCCCGAAATTCCAACAGCAATATATAGATCGGGTGAGATTGAGCGTCCAGTCTGACCAACATGTTCATTATGTGGCCGCCATCCCTCATCACTGACTGGACGTGAGCAGGCCAACGTAGCAGTCGGCCCAAGTGCATCGGTAAGCTCTTCAAGGATAGTCCAATTTTCTGGCCCCTGTAATCCTCTACCACCACTGACCACGATTGATGCCTCTGTGACATCAAGATTCTCTTTCTGTGATCTCGGTTTCAAGATCACCGTTGGCTCTGACAACAATATATCAATACTATGAAGTTGAGCAACAGCGGGGGTATCCAAGCGATCAATTGGAGTAAAAGAGCGAGGACGAAAACTAGCTAAGATTGGACTCCCTGATAATTTGACATTCGCTAGAACCTTGCCTCCATACAATTCACGCTTAAATAAAACATCACCTGAATCTATCTCAAATCCTATACAATCCTGAGCAAGTGGGGCAGAAAGTAATTGTGCGATACGCCCCATGAGATCTTTACCTGTGGAGGTCGCTGCCATGACAATCACCTTGGTTGGTTCCAAAATCTCTGTTACAGTGGAAGCAATAACATCTGGTGACTGTTTATGCTCTTCGCCAATCGAATATGAAATCACTTCGGATCCATAATTAATCGCAGAATTTGCCGCATCTTCATCGACGATAATACGCCAATTGACTCCCAATGCATTTGATAGTTTTGAGGCTACGTGACATGCTTCCAAGGTTGATGAGACTAACTCAGAACCCTGTGATTCACCAACGACGGTTATTTCAAACATCAAATTACACTGGTCTTTTCTTGAAGAAACTTGATCGTTTTATCAACAACCCCTTGTTGATAGGTGACAACCTTGCCCTCTGATCTCGGAGCTGACAACCTCAATGATTCAATGGAATATGAAGGTGACTCTAATTCCACTGACTCTTTGACAATCTCCTTTCGCTTTGCCTTCATGATCCCTTTAAAAGACGGATAGCGAGGCTCCATAATTCTACGATTTATTCCAATCACTGCTGGTAGTTGACCTTCATGGATTTTATCTCCTTGTTCTACAGGTTGTCGTGCTGTAAAAGATGTAGCTTCAATGTGTAACTCCTCTACGGCAGTGACACATGACCAATGAAGTAATTTTGCTAATCTCTGTGGGACCTGAGCACCTCCTCCATCAATTGCTACTTCGCCTGTGATAATTACGTCAATATTTTGAGATTTTAGCCTACGAGCAAGTAGTTCTGCAATGATTTTTTGGTCTATGGGCATGGCATCAGTTAGAAGATGAACCGCTTCATCTGCTCCCATTGATAAACCCTGTCTCAGTGCAGATTCCACTCGCTCCGGACCGATGGAAAACAATGTGACCGAGCCATTACATTGATCTCTTAGCCGAATGGCAATTTCAATCGCAGATTCATCGTGAGGATTAATGATCCACACAATACCCTCATCACTGACATGAGATTGATCCGAACTTAACTTAGGTATTGATTCAGTATCCGCGGTCTGCTTCACACAAACAGCAATATTCATTGATTATCGTGAATGATCAATAAAATTGAAACACCAAAAATAATTGGCGTAAGATCAAACTCCAAGGTGACTCAGATTGAACCCAGTGCGCTGAAAATCTGCTCTTGAATCAGAATCCTGCATGATTCGCTTTGATCCTCAAGACGATGAGCATGTTCACCCCAAAAGATTAAATCACAGAGCCATTAACCTCCTCGCCGTACTTCTCGAAGTGATTAATTTGTTGCAGCGGCAAAATTCTCAGCAACCTGCGCCCAGTTGACGACATTCCAAAAGGCAGAAACATAATCAGGCCGACGATTCTGATAGTTTAGATAGTAGGCATGCTCCCAAACATCCAGACCTAAAATAGGAACATGGCCCTGCATATATGGGCTATCCTGATTTGGTGTTGAATACACATCTAATGCTCCACTTCCATCAACGACGAACCAAGACCAGCCACTTCCAAATTGCGTTGCTGCCGCGGTTGAAAATTTTGATTTGAAGTCATCAAAAGAACCAAATGTGTCATTGATCGCAGACGCAAGGGCACCCGATGGGGTTCCTCCACCTGTGGGGCTCAGCACTGTCCAGAAAAGATTGTGATTCGCAAATCCGCCGCCGTTGTTACGCACAGCACCTTTAATTTCGGCTGGGAGATTGTCAAACCCTCTGAGAATGTCCTCAATGGATTGGCTCTGGATCAATGGGTGATCTTTCAAAGCATTGTTCAAATTTGTTGTATACGCTTGGTGATGCTTTCCATGGTGTATTTCCATAGTTCTCGCATCAATATAAGGTTCTAATGCAGCGTGAGTGTAGGGTAGTGAAGGAAGTTCAAATGACATAAGAATGAAGTTGTTAGTTTGGAGTTGTTACGATAATCAAAGAAATGTGTTCAGATAGCACACGAATTTGATCTATCTTGAACGCAGGTTTAATAGGCGTTGAAAATCTGATTCGGTAAGCAAGCCTTTAGAACGAAGATTGTCAAGTGCATCAGACACCGCATCCCAATCTGTTTGAATAGATTCAGTGGTCTCAGGTGCTAACATCACTTGATGAAGCAATTTTTCAATGTACTGCATGCTCTTGGGATGCTTGGAGAGATCAAGTCTTACAGAAAATGTTGCTCGCCCTCGATTGACTTCTATCTCAATATGTGAGCCTCGAATTCTGGATTGATACGCCTCAACAAAAACAATATCTCGATAATTAACTGTCTGAGATGGTTCAAGGTCTGAGTTCTGGAATACAAATCTGTCATCTAAAAAGATCGCTCCATCTCTTCCATTACCTAAAAACGTTCCATCATAAAGCGCGATAATATCCTCTTGGTGAATCTCTTTTGCATAGTCCCGAGTCGCACCTTTTAAGCGTTTTGAAGGGATCTCGGGAGCGACAAATAAACCAATTTTCGGAGCGTGAGGGAGTAGTTCCTGAATCAATGACCGCATTACTTCCTACTTGGTATCAGGCTCTAAATGAAAAATGATAGCGTCAGATCCCTAACCCCAGGAATTAATCCAATTCCTAATAATAAAATGGCACATGTCACCAGTACAATTGATGACGACCTTGGAATTGGAAAGGAGCTGGATTGAACAATTGGATCAGCTTCAGAGGCTGGTTTCATCCAAAAGACATACAACACTCTCAAATAATAGTATCCTGAAAAAACACTTGCAGCAATCCCAACAAGAGCGAGCCATGTGAACCCAGCATTGACCGCTGGTGCAAATACCGCAAGCTTCCCAAAAAAACCTCCAAGCGGTGGAAATCCTGTTAAACTAAACATGAATATTGCCATCGTAATACCAATCAACGGCCTCTTGAATCCAATTCCTGAAAGGGAATCTAGCGTTTGACTCCGACCTTCTTTACCATCCCATTCTAATAATGAAATCGCACCGAAGGCACCGATATTCATCAATGCATATATCAATAGATAATACACGGCCCCTGCATATGCTTCGTTCGTTCCAGCAACCAGCGCAATTAATACATATCCCGCATGGGCAATAGAGGAATACGCTAACATCCGCTTCACATTATCCTGTGTTAATGCAAGTATATTGCCAATAACAACCGTGAGAAGTGCGATGATTGCAATAGCTAGCTGCCAGTCAGCACCTCCGAGCTCCAACGCACCTATTCCATGATACAGCACAAGAATCAATGCAGCAAATGCGGCAGCTTTAGAGGCCGTCGCCATGAATCCAGTTAATGGGGTTGGTGCTCCTTGATAGACATCAGGAGTCCACATATGAAACGGGACTGCCCCAACCTTAAACATAAATCCGACCAAGAACAATGCAACACCAACCCAGAACAAAGGACGTAAATCAGTGACTGAGTAACCCGCCGCAAGCCCCGAAAAATACATGGTTTCAGTCGCACCATAGATGAGGGCAATGCCATAGAGGAAAAATCCAGTGGCAAATGCGCCCAATAAAAAATACTTAAGCGCACTTTCCAAGGCCCCCTCATCACTGCGCACGACCCCCGTGAGGATATACAGTGCTATGGACATCGTCTCAAGACCAACAAAGACGGTTACCATGTTATTGGCCGTTCCTAAGAGGATCATTCCACTAGTAGCGAATAACATCAATGCGTAGATCTCGCCATAGCTTCGGCCGATACCCTTAAGATAAGGAGCACATAAAAGAATCGAACCAAGAGCACTAAATAAAATGATCACACTAATAAAGGATGCCACGCCTCCAGTCTGGATGAGGGAGAAAAACGCAGTCGAAGTGGGTTCAATGACCTTCGTTAACTCATATGCAAGAGCGATGAGCACTGCAATCGCGGATACCCATGGAATGGGAGGAGCATTGTTACGGAAAATATCCCAAACTAAAACGATGATTCCCACCAACGACAGCCATAGAATGGATGCCCCCCCGGTTAAGTCCAACCAAATTGAATCAAACGCCCCTGAAATCTCCATTAAACGATTGACCCTTAAGAAGCGACTTTATCGATGGCATTTGCCAGCACAACATCTAGCGAGGTCACCTTATTCCCTGCACTATGAGTGGTGAGCTCAACACTGACTGAATTATAAACATTGATGAGAATTGGATGATGGTCAATACTTTCGGCATAAAATGAAATGTGCACGATAAATGCAATCGCCTCACGAAAATCATCAAACTTGAAGGTCTTCATCAAACGATCATTTTTATGTTTCCAATTACGGAGAAGAGCTATCGCGTTGTTAAGTTCGTCTCTATCGAGTGGTACTTGACTCATTGATTCAAAATTTTTGAAATGATTGTTGTTGTTAAAATACCCAGCCACTATAACGGAGGAGCCAGACCACCGCGTAAACTGGTAACAAAATGGTTAATCCATACTTGACAAGATAACCAATAAACGATGGAACATCCGCACCGTTGGATTCGGCAATGGCTTTCACCATGAAATTGGGAGCATTGCCAATATAGGTCATCGCCCCAAAGAACACCGCAGCAACAGAAATTGCTGATAGATATAAATACGTATTCTCTTTATCCAAGGCAAACTCGGTAACCTGTGAGGCTACATTGATATCTAAATTGAATTTCCCCATCGCCGCTGCAAGGAAATTAAGATAGGTCGGAGCATTATCTAAGAACCCAGACAAAATACCAGTCCCCCAATAGAAGGTTGTTGCATTCAACCCAGACGCATTCTCAGAAGCAAAATTTGAGATCAATGCTAAGGCAGGCACCATACACGCAAAGATCCCCAAAAATAGCCAGCCAACCTCCCGAATAGGCTCAAATGTGAACTCGTTCTTTTTCAATGCCTCTTTATCGCAAAACTTGAATGCAAGGAAACACATGGAGAACATGATGATTTCCCGAATGCCAAATGGGAGATGGTAAGTTCCGACTAAGTCCAAGGGAGTGCCCTTTAATGTCTTAATGACATTAGGATCAATAAATACAGAGATAACAATGATCACAACAAAGATAAAACTACGATTACCCTGAATCTCAATGGTTTTGCCAGAAGAAATGTCAGTAGTAGACTGAGCTTTATTTCGAGAGTCAATCAGATAAAAAATAACCAATAACACAAGGAGCGTTGGAGCCCAGACATACCACAGATTTGCAGCAGTCCAAAAAAATGGGACACCCCGAAGGAATCCTAGAAAGAGGGGTGGGTCTCCAATTGGTGTCATGGCACCGCCCACATTAGCAACAATGAAAATAAAGAACACAATATGATAAGCCTTTAATCTTCCTTTATTCAAACGCATATAGGGGCGAATAAATAGCATGGCTGCGCCAGTCGTTGCGATCAGATTTGCAATGACCGCCCCTAAGGATAGAATTGAAACATTAACAAGGGGAGTTCCTCTTGCATTCACTTTCAAAAATATCCCGCTCGCTGCAATAAACAGAGATGCAACCAATGCAATAAAGGAGAGATACTCCTGAAGAGCATGGAGCATTGAAATCCCATCCTGAAGAACAATCAGATAGTAGAGGGTCACAAACAATCCTAAAACCACCGCATATTTTGGATAATGATGATGCCAGTGGGCATGATAAAATAGCGGCCCCGTGGCAATCATGACCAGAAGTAGGATAAATGGTATAACCAACCACAATGGCGGAAGAGTTTTTTCATAGCCTCCATGACCTTCATTATAATTGCCCTGATCGGAGTCATGTGACTCTTCCACCGTGGCATCAGAAGGGTCTTCTAACTGTTGAGTTGTATCAGAGGGGGTTTCGGCTCCCTGAGCATACACATCTAAGCGAATACTCAGAGTAACTAAGAAGGCGAGTAGGAAAATTATACGGGGAGTCATCATACTTGGGTTTTACGGTTTCAGAACAGATGGAGGATCAGGTGACCCGGTAGGAATTCTTCTATCATTCATTTCAAACCTACGCTGCAGATTGGGATCATCACTTTCGGCAAAAGCGCGTTTTTGCTCAATCACATTGAGCAACCGATTTGCCGAAGGCTCACTTACTTTCAAAAATGGTTGAGGCATCAGTCCGAGTATAATCATCAACAAGGCCATTGGAACAAGAATGACTAACTCTCTAAAATTGAGATCAGGCATTGTGCGATTGGCCTCGTGTGTCAATGGGCCGAAAAACATTCGACTGACCATCCATAACAAATATACTGCGGCTAAAATAACTCCAGTGGTCGCAATAATCGTGAGCGTCTGCATCCCAGGAGCATCACTACTAAACGCACCAACCAAGATCAAAAACTCGCCAACAAACCCATTTAATCCTGGAAGTCCTGCACTTGCTAATACAGTTAGTACCATAAAAAATGTTAAGACGGGGACTGATTTAGCAATTCCTCCATAATCAGACATTAAACGCGTATGGCGCCGCTCGTATAACATTCCAACAATTAAGAATAACGCTCCCGTGGAAATCCCATGATTGATCATCTGAATCATCGCTCCCTGCAGGCTTTCCAAGGTTAACGCAAAAATTCCCAGAACGACAAAACCTAAGTGACTGACACTTGAATAAGCAACCAATTTTTTTGCATCAGTTTGTGCCCTAGATACCAACGCACCATATACGATTCCAATCACTGCAAAAATGCCAATTAATAGGGTATGAGATGCCGAGGCACTCGGGAAAAAGGGGAGGCAAAAGCGAACGAGACCATAGGTACCCATTTTTAGAAGAACTCCCGCCAGAACAACCGACCCACCTGTTGGGGCCTGAACATGCGCATCTGGAAGCCACGTATGGAAAGGGAAAATAGGAACCTTGATCGCAAATGCAAACGCAAACAAAATAAACAGCCAAGTTTGCATTCCAAAAGGCACATCAAACTCCAAGAGCTTGAAGTAGTTGGTGGTAAATATTCCATCATTGACCGCATTGCCCGCAGCATATCCAAGATATATAATTGCAATTAACATGAGTAGTGACCCAGCCATTGTATAGATTACAAACTTGATGGCTGCGTAAATACGCCTCTCCCCTCCCCAAATCCCGATAAGGAAATACATCGGGATAAGTGTCAATTCAAAGAAGATATAAAATAAAAGTATATCAAAGGCACAAAATACTCCGGTCATTCCTGTCTGGAGTATCAACAACAGAATATAGTAGGCTTTGGTACTCTTTGTAATATAATTCCATGAGCACAAAACAATGATCGGCCCTAGAAATGTCGTTAACAACACTAATAGTAAACTGAACCCATCAATCCCGATTAAATACCGCACATCAAGAGTCTCAGAAATCAATGGGAATTCAATTCCCCGAAATTGCAGATCTGCCGCATTGACCACATCAAAACCAAACCACAAAGGCAACGATAACACAAATGCGCCAAGCGTCACGATAAGTGCAAACCATTTCACCGAGCGATCGCTGGGAGCAAAAAGCAAGAGAAGCGATCCTACCAATGGTAAAAAAATGATCACCGTTAACAGATTTGGGAGCTCCATAGCACGTTCTTCACAAAATTAAAATAAAAACAGGGCAATCAAGATCACAGTTCCTAAGACGATTGCAAGGGCATAATTCTGAACTACACCAGTCTGAAAACGACCAAACAACCAACTTAATGCCATTGAGATGCGCCCAAGAGTATTGACGATTCCATCCACGATATACTTGTCAAATGGAGCAAGCGCTTTCTGAGCCCCTCCAATGATAGGACGTACAATTGTACGATCATAAAACATATCCCAGTAATAACTCGTATTCCACCAGCGATATAAAGCACCAAATCTGCTTCGTATCAGTTCATCTCCTCCGAGTTCATATTTAGCAAAGAAGCGCCATGCCCATAGCACCCCAATAACTGCAATCGCGGCCCCAAGAAGAATTAATCCGATTTCGGCTGCTACACTGACATGGGAATGAATGTCTGGCTCAGCAACAGGGCCTAAATGATCGCCATGCCCAACCAAATAGTCGTGAATCCAATTAGATAATCCGATTTTTTCTGCAACCTTTGGAAATCCAATCGCCCCTCCTATCATTGATAAGCCAGCCAAAATTACCAGAGGCATCGTCATGGTACCTGGAGATTCATGGGGATGAATCTGATCGTTCATCGGCCACCTAGAACTGCCTTCAAAGGTCAGCATATAGGAGCGCATCATATAAAATGCAGTCAACAGTGCGGTCAGGATTCCGATGCCCCAAACAAACCAAGCGTAAAGATTCCCGTCAGCTCCATATTCAAAGGCTTTGAAGAGGATCTCATCCTTGGAGAAAAATCCTGCTGTCAACGGGATGCCCGCAATCGCAAGTGTAGATAACAGATAGGTCCAGCGCGTGATAGGCATGTAGTTTTTCAATCCTCCCATGAAACTCATATCCTGAGCATCAAACGATCCCTCATACCCTTTTTCCTTAATTTCATGTTCTACATGATGCATTCCGTGTATGACACTGCCAGAGCCAAGAAACAAGCATGCTTTGAAGAATGCATGTGTGACGACATGAAAAATTGCAACGAAAAATGCACCCACACCAGCTGCCATAAACATATACCCTAATTGAGAAACGGTTGAATAGGCAAGAACACGTTTTATATCCGTCTGTGTCAATGCGATTGTCGCTGCAACAATCGCGGTGGTCGCTCCTACAATGGCAATCACTACCATCACTTCGGGAGCCATCAGAACAAGTGGGGAAAGTCGTGCTAATAAATACAGTCCACTGGTAACCATGGTGGCAGCATGGATGAGGGCAGACACTGGTGTAGGACCAGCCATGGCATCGGGAAGCCAGACAAATAATGGAATCTGAGCACTTTTTCCAGTGGCTCCCAAAAACAACAGAAGTACGACCCATGCTATCGTCACATCCGACATCATTTCGGCTCCTGAAAGAACCGTAGCAAAATCTAAACTCCCAAGCTCTTTCACCAAGATGAACATTGCAATCAGAAATGCAAAGTCCCCCACCCTATTGACAATGAACGCTTTACTTGCCGCAGCACTGTTTTTCTTCTGTTCATACCAAAACCCTATTAGAAGATAGGAGCAGAGTCCAACCCCCTCCCAACCTAGAAACACGACCAATAAATTATCAGCCAATACTAGGTTGAGCATCATGAAGATAAACAGATTGAGGTAAGAAAAGAATTTCCAAAAGGAACGATCCTCAGCCATATAACCAATTGCATACAAATGGATCAATGCTCCAACACCTGTGACAACCAAGGTCATGATCAGCGACAGTTGATCAATCCGATAAGCTATATTCACCGAAAAATCTCCTACCCCCATCCATGTATACATGGATGTCACCACAGGGGTGTCAACTCCCTGGGCAAATAAACTAAACGTGAGACCGAAAGGAACAGCAACGATGAGCGTTCCTACGGTGCCTAAAAGCGTCTTGTGTTGACGTAATCCCCGAGCAAAAAGAGGAAACAATCCGAGTACTGTTGCCCCGATGAGTGGCAACAGTATGATCAGCTGAACAGCGAGTTTAGTTGACATAAATTGACTTAGTGCCTAAACAGCTTGATATTATTAACATCAATAGTAAGTTTATTACGGAAAATGGCGATGACGATCGCGAGGCCAATCGCTGCTTCGGCGGCAGCAACCGAAATAACAAAAAACACTAAAATTTGACCTGATACATCACCCATGAATTGGGCAAATGCAATCAGCGTAATATTCACCGCATTAAGCATCAATTCAACAGACATCAAAATGATGATCAGGTTACTTCTAAACAACACCCCCATCACTCCTATAGAAAATAGAACTGCACTGAGTGTTAAGTACCAGGTAAGTGGAATTCCCATCAATTTATTCAAATGTACGCTTAGCAAGAATAACGGCCCCTACTGTTGCAACCAACAGTAGGATTCCAATCATTTCAAAGGGAAGTAGATATCTTGTAAATAATTCTTCAGCAATCTTTAATGCCGATCCTGTTTCAGGATTTTCAATGACTTTTGATGACAGTGCTGTAGACGTTGTTGATGTAATATAGACCAACTGTGCTAAGATGACCGTCAGCAGCACAAAACCTAACCCTTTTTTGAAATCTATTTTTTCTAACTGAGGTACTGCGCCTAAGTTAAGTAGCATAATGACAAACAAAAATAACACCATGATCGCGCCTGCATAAACGAGTACTTGAACAACTGCGATAAAGTCAGCACTAAGTGTCACATACAAACCTGCAACACACAACATTACTAAAATCAGCCATAAGGCGCTCTGAACTGGGCTACGCGAAATGAGCATCGCTAATGCTGCGAATACAGCCACAACACTAGACACAATAAAAAAGACTTCAGGAAACATCAAATGGGCCTACAATCTAATTTCTGCAAATTTAGGAATATTTTGGTAGCTATGCATCATAATGGGAATTTATATCTCACTTTTTTTTGATAATTGATTCATTTTCTAGGATCGCAAGCAATTTACCTTCAAAATTTTGTGGTTGTTCATTTACGCTAAATGGGATAACGGAAATATGATTTTTTTGCTTATACATCCAAGCTCCCATGACACTAATAGCATCCATGTGGTGAGCCGTCACACGATCCACTGATGTCACAGCATCTTCATAAAATTTCGATGTAGCTGTTTTCAAGAGGTCGTGATCCCCTGTCCATTTGAGGTGGACGACTGGGACACCACAAACCATGAAATGAATTTCAGTTGACGGCTTACGTTGGTAAACAACCGAGCCAGTACGTTCCAATAATGGGGTCCTTAAAAAGTCAGGGCGAGATTGAATGGACTCCAATAAATTTAAAAAATTGCGTTTTTGAGCGGCGATTTCATACGCTTGGTCTTTAGAGGCTTCGTTAATTTCATTCAACAGAGTCGCCAATGATTGAGTATCTCTTCCCTCTAATAATGCCTGGGCATTACGGAGTCCTTCATCAGTCAAACGCCCCCCGATCTTTGAGGACGTTAAGCCCACACCATCTCGTTCAAAAGATCTAAAAGTATCTGATTTATCTCCAAATAAACGTACTAATGCCTGTGCCAATCGTGAAGCTTCCTTACGGCTAGATATGGGCCCAAAATGCTTCCCCCCATCTGAGTGAATATGCTCTACAACAGTGACCCATGAAGAATTCCCAATCATTCCTAAGCGAATACACGGTCTGTGCCTGTAGGTTCGCCCCGCCTTATTGAAATGGGGTGCAAATTCCTTGATCAGTCTGGATTCAAGCAATAATGCCTCTAATTCGGTTTGCGTCACCGTCCATTGGATGTCTTGGACTTGCCGAATCATTTCGCGCGTATGCCTTGCATGGCTCTCAATCCCTGTAAAGTAGCTACGTACCCGATCTTTGAGACTCTTTGATTTCCCGATGTATAGGATGCGGCCATCTTTGTTAAACATTTTATATACACCTGAAGCATCTGGAAGCTGAGTTAAAATATATTCAATCTTCGGGAGATTTTTCTTGATGGACTTTTTCTCATACCGAGAATTTTGAAATCGTAAGAGTTGATCTAATTCGGTGATTCCATGCTGTTTTTCCAATCTATCAATCAAGTGATTCAATACTTGATGCGTTGACAGAACATCACTCAAGGCACGATGACGATGATTCGGTTTAATGTGAAAAAATTTTATCAGGCTTCCTAAGCTTCTAGATGGTAGCCCAGTAAGTAAACGTCTCGCTACGCGTACGGTGCACAGTGTTGAATTTCTTAGCTTTGGGAGCTGTGCACGAAGTAGCTCCGTTTCAATAAAGTTCCAGTCAAAGGAACAGTTATGCGCTACAAATACCGCATTTCCCAAAAAATCAACAAAATCAGGCAATATCTCATAGGCTCGTGGTGCGCCAAAAACATCAGCCGATGTAATTCCTGTTAATCTTGTAATTACTCTGGGGATTGCCCGTTCTGGATCAACGAATGATTCAAACGTATCTTCAACGTTGTCACCACGGATTTTAACTGCTGCCAATTCTATGATTCGTTCATGGTTTGGATCAATTCCTGTCGTTTCTACATCAACAATTACAAGATTTGCATCCTTAATCAGCATAATGACTTTATTAATTAGGCAATTTTATTTAGTTGCGCGTATACAATTGCTGGATCGTTTTGTTACTTAACTTCAATATTTTAGATGCTAAAAATTACCGTTATTGGTGCTGGAAATGTCGGAGCCACTGTTGCTGAATGTGTGGCTCGCAAGGACATGGTCAATGAAGTCGTGTTGATTGATATCAAAGAAGGGTTATCTGAGGGAAAAGCTCTTGATATCGCTGAGTCAGCTCCTATTCATTTATTTGATACTACCGTTCGTGGAGTCACCAATGATTACAGTGAAACTGCTAACTCAAATATTTGTGTGATTACTAGTGGTGTACCACGGAGGCCTGGAATGAGCCGGGATGACCTATTAGGAATTAACGCTAAGATTGTGCGCTCTGTGACCGAATCGTTTGTCGCTCATAGTCCTGATGCCATCATTATCGTAATCTCTAACCCCCTTGATGTGATGTCTTATGTGGCCCATGAAGCCAGTGGCTTCCCCTCAAGCCGTGTCTTTGGTATGGCAGGTGTGCTAGATACAGCACGGTATAGGGCCTTCATTTCTGCAGATTTGGGAGCTTCCGTCAAAGATATTGAAGCCTTATTGATGGGTGGGCATGGTGATACAATGGTTCCTCTGCCCCGCTATACGAGCGTTGGCGGGATTCCGTTAACCGAGCTCCTCTCTGAAAAACGAATTGATGCCATTGTTGAGCGAACAAAAAGTGGTGGTGGAGAAATCGTACAGTTGATGGGTACTTCAGCTTGGTATGCCCCCGGTGCTGCGGCTGCCGAGATGGTTGAAGCCATCGTCAAAGACTCAGGTAGAGTGCTTCCTTGTGCTGTTCGTCCCTCTGGTGAGTATGGACTGTCAGATCTATTTATTGGACTACCTGTCCGACTTGGACGCTCAGGAATTGAAGAAATCATTGCCGTAGATCTAAACGAGTCCGAAAAGGCGCTACTCAATGTATCTGCTGATCACATTCGGAGTAACTTTGAGGCCCTTAGGCGCGTATTGAGTCAGTCCGATTCTTAAGCGTTACAATCGTTGCACCCCAACTGCTTCGATCGGTGGAGGTGTGCTAGACTTCAACGATCGGTGATTGTTCAAGAACATCTTGAACTAATCTTCGGAGTGTTCCCGTTCCTTTACCGTGTATGATTCGTACACGCAAAATCCCCTCAATCTGACATACCCGTAAATACTCCTCTGTCACATCTGCTACATCTCTTGGATGAAATGTATGAAGATCTAGGATTCCATCAATCGGATATTTCGTAACTTCATTCTTCATTTGAACGTGTTATTCGTTGGTTTCTGCTAAACTCTATCTTTAAATAGTGTGTCACTAATCTATTGTTATACTCAATCATTGAACTGTATGAACATGCACTACTGATGATCAAAGAGGTCAATTAGGCACCGTGAAGCTCTAAGACATCACATCATCCTCAGTGCGAAAATGAAAGCAATTGATTAAATCCTATATTATTTATAAAAAATGATCTAATAGCCTTGAAATAAAGTCATATGTTACATAATTTGTTTCACAAATCGGTATCTTTTAGCGGATGATCTTAAATTTGATCGCCTTGATGTTCAAGAATTAACTATATTGAATTTGATCTACTGAATCCTCACCGTTATTCGTGTGATTTATTAAACGGAAATTAATTTGACAAAGACATCTCGTATCATACGCAGTGGTAGCGAGAAGCGAGTATCAGCACTCAGCCGCTATGATGCATTATACAAAATGCTTGATGAGGATCTTATGGAGCTTTTCCAAGCAGGAACTGTCGAGGCATACAATATCCTTGTTGACCGTTATAGCGAGCGTTTAATGCATTATCTATTTGGATTTTTAGCAGATAAGAAACGCTGTGAAGATCTTCTCCAAGAGACTTTCTTGAGGGTTCATCGTAACCGACATTCGTATCAACGGATTGCGAAATTCTCTACATGGCTCTACACGATTGCTGGTAATTTAGCTAGAAGCGAGTATCGTAAACAGAAGCGTCGTTACATGTATTCCATTCAATCAACAAGCCGAGATAATGAAGAATATGAAATGCCTCTGCCCGACGAATCCTTCGCACCAGACAAACACACGGAATCTATTTTACAGGAAAATTCTATTTTCAAAGCTCTTGATGTTCTTCCTGACAGCTTCCGTGAAGTCATTATTCTGAGAGATGTTCAAGAACTCGCTTATGATGAAATTGCTGAAATCACTGGTCTTCCAATGGGAACAGTGAAAAGTCGTATCAATCGGGGCCGTCGTAAAATGAAACATTTATTAAAGGATGTTTACCCTTTTGATGATAAGCTTCAAAAAACAATCAGCGAACTCAGTGCTAATTAATCAATGATGACCTTGCTTCACGATGCACTGTTATGCAAGCGAGTCATCATTGAGAAAGAATCCCAGAACCTAATCATTCTCTGGGGAGATGGACATCGTTCTGTCTTCCCATTAGACGGGTTAAGGCGTGCCTGCCCATGCGCTGGCTGTCAAGGTCATGAAAAGATGCACGAACTTCCTGATCCAGAAATATTTCGCGTACCAGCCCTCATGAGATGGGAAAATGTGAAAGCAGAAATTGCAGGTAGTGTTGGATTGAGACTTCATTGGGATGATGGACATAACAGCGGAATCTACACTTGGTCAAGGCTTAGAGCCATGTGCCCAAGTCAATATTCTTCACCACATCAGTAATAATTCAAAGCACTTATTCGTTTTGCCCAGCGGTCGCAAAGTGCTAAATTTGCGACTCTTCGTGATCGATTCTAAAATTTGCCTTAATTTTATTTGAAATCAATGATTGATTTGTTAAAAATTTGCTAAGATTTTTCAATCTTGCTAATTAGTTACGATCTAATCAGTAATTTTGTGTAACATCAGTGAGTAATAGTCGTATTGTTACGTTGGCTTGAACTCATGCCCCTTAAATAAAATAATATTTTCGTGAAACAGATTAGCCGTATTATTAGAAAAGACGCTCGGAGTCGTCATGCCCTGAGCCGCTTTGACGCACTTCAAGACATGTGTGATGAAGATCTCATGGAGCATTTCCAGGCAGGTGTTGTAGAGGCCTATAATATTCTCTGGGAACGCTGGACAGGTCCATTGGTAAATTTTCTTTACCGATTTACTGGTGATAAGAAAGCCTGTGAAGACCTGATTCAGGAAACATTTCTCCGTGTTTACCGAAATCGCCACTCCTACAAAAGGATTGCTAAGTTCTCTACCTGGCTTTATACTATTGCCGGAAACTTAGCCAAAACGGAATACCGTAAGCGTAGCAGGCGTCGTATGGATTCAATCCAGTCATATAACCGTGACGGTGAAGAATTTGAGATGCCCCTACCCGATGAGACCTTTTCTCCCATACGGCATGCAGAAAGTGCGATGCAAGATCACTTCATACAGATGGGGCTTCTCGCCTTACCAGAACATTTTCGTGAGATTGTGATCATGCGTGACATTCAGCAACTAAGTTACGAGGAAATTGCGATCATTACTGGTCTGCCAATGGGAACCGTTAAAAGCCGTATCAACCGTGGTCGGACTAAGTTACAAGATCTGCTTCAAGGAATTTATCCTTACAAGTATGAGGATGAAGATGATATAGAAGAGGATGAAGCTCTCGCTGAATACGCGTGATCTCTTGGGTTAATCTGCTGATTACCCAGTCAGTTGTATCACGATCGTCATCAGTAGTACAACCCCTAAAATGATGTAGACTGCGGTGATAATATTTTTTCGTTGCTTCCGATTCATTTGATCAGAAATTGGATGTAGATGGCACTCATTGAATATAAGACATTTTCATCAATTGCTCAGCAACCATCATCATTCTATGTATTACGATTAATAATGACTAACCAAATGATCATAGTTCTCAGTTAAATCTAACTTTAACTTGCGATAGAATCATATCTTTTTTTACATGTGATACTTCTTTAGATACAACTCTGTCATCCTTGCCAATTTAGAAAATTCTTAAATCCTAAAAATTTATTTGATACTTGGATCAATCGTGAATCATATGTTGCAGTTTTTCAATGTAGCCTATTTTCTTAACCTAAATTCAAACTACCGAATTCTGATGTATGAGCCACGCCATTGATACACAATTGATACATGCAGGAGAGGAATCACGTATTGACGGTGCTATCCGAATGCCGATATTCCAAACTGCAATGTTTGAGCATGATGACGCTCCTCTACGATATATTCGTTATAACAATACCCCCAATCAGAGAGTACTCAATCGTAAACTTGCCATTCTAGAAGGAGCAGAAGATGCTTTAGTTACTGGAAGCGGCATGGCTGCTATTACCTCTGCAATTCTGTCCACTGTCAAGCCGGGCGACCACTTCTTGGCCCAAAAAAGCCTCTATGGAGGGACTCAAAAGTTTATTCTAAATCTCCTCGCTGACCTCAATGTCACAGTTTCATTCTTTGACGCAGATGCACCAGAGACATGGAATGCTGTTTTGAAAAGAAATACACGGGCTGTTTATGTTGAATCCATTACTAACCCCTTAGTACAGGTTTGTGACCTTGAACAAATCATTGAGTTTAGTCAATCAAATAATCTCATATCATTGATTGATAATACATTTGCTTCTCCATATAATTATCAGGCCGCAAATGCGGGATTTGATTATTCGCTTCATAGCGCTACTAAGTATCTCAATGGCCACTCGGATGTAGTAGCAGGTGTGGTCATTGGAAAAGAAGAGTTGGTGCAAAAAGCGGCTAAAAATTTAGCTCAACTTGGAGGGGCTCTTGACCCAAATTCATGTTTTTTATTACACAGAGGACTACAAACCCTTGCACTTCGAATGCGCCAACACAATGCTACTGCACAATCTCTGTCAGAATTTCTTTACTCTCACCCCAAAGTCCTCTGCACCAATTACCCTGGATTGTCTTCACATCCTCAGCATGAACGTGCAACCCGATTGTTTCATGGCTTTGGAGGGATGTTAAGTTTTGAATTGAAAGGTGGTATAGAAGCAGCCAATAACATGATCACTAACTTACAAATTCCTGTCTTTGCCCCCAGTCTCGGTGGGGTTGAATCTCTGATCACTCGTCCAGTCATTAGCTCTCATTCTGGACTCACTCCCGATGAATTGGAAGCTTCTGGGATTCGTGATCATCTTCTTCGCGTATCTGTCGGAATTGAAGATGCGCAGGACTTGATTGCAGATTTTGAGAAAGCGTTACAAAAAGTATAAATCTCCGATTCAGTTATCATTGATTGACCTTTTAAAGTAATTCAGTCTGACCAAAACGCCAGAAAGTTGAATTATATCCTTGCTCAATCAGCCATATTTTTGAAGTAGGAATAACAATATGGATTACATCGCGGAGGGTTGTTGGGGTTGTTTCAAACGTATGCTTACCATAATACGATACGTTCAAGAACTTGGAATTCTCACCATACTTTTGGTGATACGGACTCTCATGTCCTTTGTAAGCGGATACGCCTATACGGAAAGAAACTCAGAATGAGTCAATAACCATTTTGTAGACTACTGGAAAGCGCATACACAACTCTTACAGGTGAGATGATCTTTGATAGCTGATTTACTACCCTTGTGTACTTGCGATATCATTTGTGTCTGATCATTCATTGTCCATAGCTATCAAGCATGGTTTCTGTGAAGAATTAAAGGTATGGTTCTGATCATCTTCCAATAATGGTAGCTATTCACTCATAGAGTAGCTTACTTTATGATTGTTGTATTTTAGGGTTTCCTGAACTATAGTTGCTTGTTTAAACAAGTCCGATTTATTTAGTGACAATTGGATGTTTGAACCATTTATGTTGGATTAACTTGGAAGATACAATTATGCTATATGATGAGATCACTAATGATGAGCTACGCCAGCGCTTATTATTAGGCGAGGATCAACGCTGGGAGTTCAAGCAAATTAGTTGTAAAGGGGATCGGCCCGTGAGTCCTAAACGAGACGACCTCGCAGATGAGATCATCGCATTCGCTAACTCCAATGGCGGCATTCTTCTCAGTGGAGTTACCGATGATGGTCTACTTCAAGGCTTATCGTACAAACAGGTAGCACATCTAGATGGTATATTGACAGATGTGTGTACCAATGCTGTGGATCCACCTATCCGAATTAGCTTTTATCACAGAGTGCTCGATGGAAAAGTGTTCTTGCTGGTAGAGATTCCCAGAGGTACTTCAGCTCATGAGCGTTCCGGGCGTGCATTTATTCGAGTTGGTAATAGTACGCGACAACTCAGCGTGGATGAAAAATTACGTCTTGCTCAAATTCGTACACAAAGTCGATACCTTTGGTTTGATCAAACTATAGTTCCTGATACTGGTTTTGAAACGTTGTCGGAGCGGTTATGGGAGCCGCTACTCAGTTCTGAGGGTACTACAGATCCGCTCAAGTCCCTTATGAATCAAGGGCTTCTTGCAGAAGATGAAGCGGGTGCATTTAGAGCTACTGTGGCTGGGATTCTCCTGTGCACGAACTCCCCCCAGGATTGGTTTCCCCATGCAATGATATTAGCAACTCTTTACAGAGGTAAAGATCGTGCCTCAGGTCAGTTGGATGCCCAAGAAATTCAAGGTTCACTGTATCAACAAATTTTTGATGGTTGTAGATTTGTAGCTCGTAATATGCGGGTTGCTTCTCGTAAAACACCAGCGCGTGAAGATTTGCCGCAGTACAGTATGATTGCCATTTTTGAAGCCATTGTTAATGCGGTCATTCATCGTGATTACTCCATTTTTTCCAGTAGCATCCGGTTATCAATGTTTAAGGATCGTTTGGAGATTGATTCACCAGGACATCTTCCCAATGGGATGACCATTGAATCCATGAATTTGAAGCAATCTACTCGCAATGAGACACTAGCATCTATCTTCACACGATACCCTGTTGGTGATATTCCAGGTTCTCAGCACCGAAGAGCTCTCATGGAAAAGCGAGGTGATGGTGTATCCCTAATCATGAAATCAACTCGTGAAACTTGTGGAATTAACCCAAAATATGAACTCGTTGATCAGACCAATTTGTTTTTGACCATTCCTGCCGCAAGATTTGAGCTTACACCTAATGGGGCTTCAATTAAAGTTCATTCTGGTATGGAGCCAATCTTAGGGGTTGATATTTTGGTTCTATTCCCAAATCATACATGGAAGCGATCTACCACAGATGAATCTGGTGAAACGGAGTTAGACCTGCATTCAACCCATCTTCCGATGACAGTATATGTAGCAGCTAAGGGATATAGTGGTAAATTAATTCAAGATTGGATTCCACGACAAGGCGGCTTAGTGATTGACTTGACTCCTGTAAACGATGGCGGTGCCGTGATCTTCCCAGAGGGTATAGGACGAATTCCGGGACTCTATGGTCAGATTAACCCAATTCTTGATACTCAAGATAGGATGTATCTATATGCGAGTAATGTAGCGATTGAAGGGGGAAGGCATCAACCTGTGCACTTTCGTTTTGGTAAGCCTCTTAATTTAGTAGATTCGTATGGCGTTGAAGTCTCAATCACCATATTGAGCATCCTTGGTCAAGCAGCGCTCATTGAATATAGAAATGCTAATGAGGGGACTTAATTGTATGCTACACTGAAATGGTCAAAATGAGAGCATCTTAGGACTTCGCCCTGAAAATCTGGACTCTCATGATGATTTGACCACAAGTTCTATACCGTTAGTTGTTGAACCAACCCGGTAAAGTTTCATCATCAATGACTTGAAGATCCTGGATCGCAAACCATCCCTCATTCTCAGTTCCACTACTGCTTGTATAGGTTTCTGACTGGCTATCGGGAATCTCAATATCCACTACCAATGCAAGATCCTTTTTCATTCCTGGAGCAACCTCTACCCTTTTAGCCACATCTGCAACACGACCTTGAATGACACCCACAGCAATCGCATCTTTTGAATATAAATGCACTCGCACTTGTTTACCCAATAAATGATACATGAGCCTTACTGCTCAGATCGTGTCACTACCATTGGGACATCTAATGAAAATTGGACAACATGCAAAATTCCATTCATTTCTTGTTCTTCAAGGGTCAGAGAAACATTCATTCTTCCATAATCGGGGTTATCAAACGAAAACGAAAGCAACTGCATCTCTTGATCAAATTCCACGGAATCCACCTCAATAGAACCCTCAATTTCAGAATCACCCTCAGATACAAAAGCTTTGAGCCCTGTCTCATCCTCGGTGATCATCAAGTAACCTGTAAATTGACCCTCTGGAGAGTCAATCACATATTCCCATGATCCAACAAACGGACTGGAAGTCTCATCAGCCATTTCTTGGGTGGATGCGCAACCACTAGCTAAAACGATTACCGCAACAAGCAAAAAACGATTGCTAAATAACATCTTCTAATACATTGAGTTAGGGACGAACCGCTCTGGGTTTGAGAGAGGTCAGAGATTCTATTCGGACTGGATCACCTGTCTTGATGCTTTCTCTGGCAGCAACACCAATCAGGATTGACATAGCACCGTCCCGAGTTCCTGCCACCTGGCGGTAAGGATCTGGAGTATCCTGTCCTCTAAAAATATGATCTTTCAATCTAACATCACCACCTCCATGTCCCCCTCCACCATGCGAAACCTGAATGAGTTCTGTCTCTCCAAAATTGTCAGTTACTCGAATCTCATCGTAAGGCGGATCCTCCCAAGGTTGGCGTTCTTTCACCCAAGCCTCAAGCCTACCCTCGGTTCCATTAAACGCAATTCGATATCCCTCATAGGGAGAATAGGTTGTACACGAATAACTGACTTGAACACCATTTGCATACTTAATCTGAGCCGCCATCTTATCATAGATATCAATTTCTTCACTCCAAACACAGCCATCGCGTAGATAACCATCATGGTGCTCATGTGCAACATATAGATTCATATAGATGTCGCTTTGAGTAATGTCCCAGTGATGCTCACATTTTTCAGAGTGAGGACAACCTCTACAATTGGTGTGACGAAATTCGTTGTTATGTCCATAGTATTCTAAATCCCCATAAGCGAAAACTTCCTCTGGTTCTGATTCTAACCACCAATTCAACAGATCAAAATGATGAGTTGATTTGTGCACAAATAATGTACCACCAAATCGCTCTTTACCATGCCAACGTCGAAAATAATCAGCACCATGATAGATATCAAGATACCAATGAAAATCAACGGAAGTGACTTTGCCAATTCGATGATTCATCAGCATTTCCTTCATCGCTAGGCGGTGTGGAGAATAGCGATAATTCATTGTGACGGTCACATTTTTTCTATTGATAGCCTGAGCATCTAAAATCGCTTGACATTTATCGGCATCCGTAGTCATAGGCTTTTCAGTGACGACATCACTGCCGAGTTCCATAGCCCGAATGATATACTGATGATGAGTTGAGTCAACGGTGGTGACGATCACTAATTCTGGTTTAGTTTCAATCATCATCCTATCAAAATCCGTATAGGTTGGACAATCAACACCGATATGATTTTTAACCCACTCCATTCTACCTGGATTAATATCACAAAGCCCAACAAATTGAACCTCATCTGAATAATCATCAACTAAATCATGGCCCCACATGCCTTGACCACGTACACCCGTTCCCACAAGTGCGATCCTCATGGGCTCTCGCTGTATTATTCTATCTGGGCGTGAAAATACACTTCCGGCTGCTGCGGTTCCACCAACTTTAATAAAATTACGTCGATCCATTTAAAAGATGATTTAGTTATAGAGTGATTTCCCATCCAGGCTCATACTCTCGTCCCCACATGTTCATGGCATCTTCATTATTTAGAATATGCCCATTATCGGAGTTGCATTCAAGAGTGCGCCCTGTTTTTTGTGCAATATTACCTAAGTGACATAGTAATGTGGATTTTTGCCCCTCGCTAATCGGAGAATTAAGCGAAACCCCATCGCGAATCGCTTGAAGCATATTTGTTATATGCCGATCCGTCAAGCCTCCACCACCGCGAATATCCATCGTTGCCTCCCCAGAGGTACGCGTTCGTTTCCAAATCTCCTGATTATCTTGATCATAAACGATATAACCATTACGATCAATAATGGCTGTCCCATATTCTCCGTGAATAGAGGCTCCTCGCCCCCGGCCCTCTACATGTCGTGAGTTACAACTGCGTCCATCCCATGTAATGGTCTTGTCTCCCTCAAAATCAAAGGATGCAATTTGTGTATCATAAAACTCCCAATCGTCCTGAAAATGATAACGCCCTCCGGCAGATTTGACTCGGATAGGATAATCTACTCCAAGTGCCCAACGGCAAATATCAATCTCATGTGTTCCATTATTACAGATCTCCCCTGTGCCCCAATGCCAGAACCAGTGCCAATTATAATGAATCCGATTATCCATGAAAGGCATCCTGGGAGCTGGCCCCTGCCATAATTCATAATTGAGCCAATCAGGGACTTGGGCAGACTGTCCTGTTCCAATTGATCCACGGTTATTGGCATACCATGCGCGTGCATAGTACGGCCGACCAATCATTCCTTGATTGATGGCATCAATGACCTGAGCAGATTCATCAGAAGAGCGCTGTTGATTTCCCATCTGAACAACCAGATTATATTTCTCCTGAGCCTCAACAATCAACTCCGCTTCCCTTGGGTTATGGCTTGCTGGCTTTTCCACATAAACATGCTTACCTGCCTGTAAGGCCATAATTGTAGCTGGAGTATGCCAATGATCGGGTGCAGCAATCACAAGAATATCCACATCAGGATTGTCTAATACCTCTCGAAAATCCATCACCCCAACAGGAGACTTTCCGCCCGTAATTTCTGCAACATCTTTGATAGTATGTGCAATTGCACGGTCATCAACATCACAAATATGGGTAACCTCACACCCTTCAGATTTTGCAAATGCGGATGCGAGTCCACCTCCACGCCCATGAACACCCATAATTGCGGCATTCAAGTGGTTGGTTGGAGAGGCAAGGCCGCGCGTGGCACTGAGAAGCGTTGCCCCAGCTATTCCAGCGGATGCGGTCTTGATAAATGTTCTACGATCAGTAATTTTGTCCATGAGTCATCTATGGTTGAATTATTTAATTTACAACTCTTTGATTAAAAAAACAACCCTCCAAGAATTTTATTGTTGTTAAAAGATATTTCAACGCTACATAAAAAATTTCACATCTTGAGTATAATGAAAATTCACGAACTAATCTCAAACCTAATTAACCGCATCTGATCCTTATTTCTCACTCATAGTGACGCAATCTCACGGATCTTCGTGTGACTAAAATGTCCTCTGATCATTAAGACACTGCCCATGATTTCTTTCATTTGTTTGACTTAGAAGCCCCAACATTTATTCATCACCGACGTTTAAGTCTTTGAAAAAAAGACGGGAAAACTTAATTTCCCGATAATAGACAATCTCAGATCAGGTGTACATGTTTGGTATTTCTTAAACCCCTTATTAACAGTATAGGAGACACTCATGTCATACGGGGCAATTATTGGAGACGTTGCTGGTTCAATCTACGAATGGAAGCCAATCAAAACTAAAGACATAAATTTATTCAAAGCAAACTGCAAGTATACCGACGATTCAGTATGCACTGCGGCAGTCGCAGATATACTTCTTTCTGATCATTTACCCTCGGCCTCCGAAATGCTACGTCAATGGTGTAGGAGTCACCCTGGAAAAGGATATGGTGGTAATTTTAGGAAGTGGATTCATAATCCAGACATGGGAGCGTATCGGAGCTATGGGAATGGAGCCGCAATGAGAGTATCACCTGCTGCATACCTAAATCAAAAGGAACCCCTTGAGAAAGCCTTGGAAGCCTGCGACTTGGTCACTAATATCACTCACAACCACCCCGAAGGGGTTCGGGGTGCCCGAGCGACTACTCATGCGATTTGGCTTGCATTGAACGGAGAGAAATCCGAGGACATACGAAAGATCATTGAGGATACTTATTATTACTGTCTGAGTAGAACCGTTGACCAAATCCGTCCTAAATATTCCTTTAATGTCACCTGTCAGGGAAGTGTTTC
The DNA here is from genome assembly GCA_026709065.1 of Bacteroidota bacterium. Classification (GTDB taxonomy): domain Bacteria; phylum Bacteroidota; class Rhodothermia; order Rhodothermales; family Bin80; genus Bin80. Next base: position 38,440 of record JAPOTS010000047.1, on the reverse strand, counting down.
CGAGGCGATCATCTGCGCACTTGAATCAGAAAGTTTTGAAGATGCAATTTTGAATGCGATTTCTTTGGGAGGGGATGCTGACACCCAAGCCGCAATTGCTGGATCAATTGCAGAAGCCTTGCATGGAGGTATTGTTGATGATCTGATCACTCAGGTTAAGAAATTTCTCTCCCCAGATATGATTGAAATAATGAAGAAACTTTACAGCACAATTCACACCCTGTCTTAGAATGGTGCTCCATTTCTGGTTATCACATCTCATAGGTATCCTTGAATCGTTTAGTCTAAAGTCAATTTCACAACTCCGATTATTGCATCTGATCACGTTTGGAGGGCTAATAACCAATGACAATGTTTTGAGTATTGGTGCTGGAGATTTCATGTTAAATTTTTCTTCCTCCCCTACCTAATTGCACCGTTAGATGAGATTAAGTAGAAGATTCGTGAGTGAGAAAAATACATATCACCGAAACCTACGGTTGTTACGATCAGTTTTTTTCGCCTGCTTAATTATCTGCCCTCATGCCCAAGTTCAGGGTAAAACAGCCGTATATCCAGAGTTCAAATGGTATGCTCATCAAACAATCGATCAGCCCAAGGGTGGCATTAATCAGATGAATCTTGAAACATTGGATTTAAATCTCAAAATGAAAGGACCCGATGTAGATCAATGGTTCGGACTCACCGTTAATGATGATCAGATTTACTCATTAATTTTATTTACAAATAAACATAGTTGGGCTCCAGAGTTGAGTCGCTTGCGAAAGCTACATACATTGCAGTTAAACCATATTACTTTGCACAGTACCATTGAAGATGTTCATACCTTACATCAAGATTTGAAAGGTTTCTCTGTATCTGAAAAGCGTTTCACTGGATTAGAGAGTGATCATGTACAATCCAGACTAAACAAGATTTCGCTACTCTCAACAATGACCAATTTACGTGCGCCACATGAAAGTCAAACGTTTCCCAGATCTTTCGATCTTTCAGATCAATTTGTATCACTGCCTATCTGGCTGGTTGTTATACTGACGGTGTTGGCGGTTATTGGAGGATGTCTTGTAAGCATCAATGCCTTTAATCAATATAAACGATCCAGAGCTTCAAAATCCAATGATAATGATCTTGATGCAGACCAACTTGTCTTTATTGCTCAACGAATAAATTATTTAATTGAAATCGCAAATTCAAATACTGATATAGCACAGCAAGGCCTCAATCAAAACGAAGCGACTAAAGACTTTGCCTCATCTATCAAAAGTCTGCGTGATGCATTAGATGAACGAGATCAAGAAATTAAACGCCTCAAAAAGGGGTACGATAACGCAATTTATCGTAAATTTGTGTCCCGCTTCATTCGGATATACCAAGCCGTCCAATATTTTTTGCAACAGACAGATGATTCACCGCCTCAACTTGAATCCATACATTCCCTCTTAGAGGACGCTCTCCTTGAATGTGATGTCCATATATATAACCCCGATATCGGAAGCGATTATCGCACTGCCTTTGGAGTTTCGGACTACCCTAAAATTTTGGACACGGATATTGAAGAGGACGATTGTAAGATCGCAGAAGTGCTAGAGGATGGTTATTACATGAAAGGTGGTCAAAAAAAAGAAGTCTTAATTCCTGCCAGAGTGGCAATTTATAGATTCAATCACAAACATAATTGATATGAGTTCAGTCATCGGAATTGATTTAGGAACAACATACTCAGCTGTAGCGCAATTTGATGAATTTGGGAGGCCAGTGATGATTCCTGATCCCGAAGGAAAGTATCTCCTCCCCTCCTGTGTTGCACTGATTAATGATGAATGGCGCGTTGGTGTTGATGCATGGGGGCAATGGTCCGCTGATTATGGCATTGAAGATAAATCATCAGCGGCTCGCTTTAAACGCGAAATGGGGACATCAAAGCAGTATCCAATTGGACCCCATTCCTTGAACCCTGTAGAACTAAGTAGCCATGTATTGAAAAATTTGGCATCTTATGCTGAACAAGCAGTTGGCCCTCTCGCCCCCGTGGTCATTACCGTTCCTGCAAATTTTAGCAATGAGGCCAGACAAGCGACCATCAATGCAGCCGAATCTGCTGGTTTGGAACTTGCCAATATCATCAATGAACCTACTGCGGCTGCCATGTATTATGCCTATTCTGGTAAACTCAGTCAAGCGGGCATATATGCTGTATTTGATTTGGGGGGAGGGACTTTTGATATTACCATAGCCGAGTTTGATGGAAAATCCGTAGAAGTGATTTGGAGTGATGGCATTGCACGACTTGGAGGTGTTGATTTTGATGAGGCATTGCAGACGGTTGTGAAAGAAAAATACGAAGGGCTCACTGGGGAAATCGTTTCAGAAGAGCATATGAATCATGAAGGGTTTGATCTGCGCAGAATCCAAGATTTGAAACACTCTCTATCTCGTAGAGAAAAAGTGAGCGTTTTTGTGAAGGGACAGGTGATTGAAGTGACGAGGGAAGAATTTGAAGCAAAAATCTCTAACTTTGTGACACAAGTGTATCTCTGCTGTGAAAATGCTCTTGAGGGAGGAAATGTTGACCCCCATCGTTTAGATGGTGTCATCTTAGCAGGTGGAAGTACGAGAATGCCAATTATTCAGCAAACTGTCCAACATTTATTCGGTCAAGATCCGTTGAGTATTGCTAATGTTGATGAGGTGGTAGCGCTTGGAGCTGCGTTGTATGCAGGTCATCGTAGTGATACAGATGTACTCACTAAGTTGCAACAGGCCTCAGCCGCTGAAATGAGTGTTCAAGATGTAGCAAATAAACATTTTGGGACAAGAGCGATTGATGATAATTTTGGCATGGGGGAACGCCGGTTGATCAATTCAATCATCATTGAAAAGGGAACTCCAATTCCTTGCTCAATGACCGAAAAGTATCATACGGTTGCCCCCAATCAGACTGAAATTAATTGTACAATCACTGAATGTGATCACGAGGAAGAAACTTTTGATCCAAAATTTGTTCGAATCATCGCAGAAGGAAGTCTTGAATTACCCCCTGGCCGACCACCTGGACAAGAAATTCAAGTGACCTACAAATATGATATCAATCAAATAATGCATTGTTACTTTGAAGATACTGATTCTGGAAAGAAGAAAGAAATCACCGTTGATCTCATGAAGGGTGGACCTCGCGATGACTAAGTATTTAAATCATGGGTCGTCATCACACAACGAGATTCAGAATCATGCAATGTCAAGCTACCTATCTTGATTGACCGGTGGTCAGGTGATATCTATGGTTAAATTCTTTCCAAATTACATGAATCGTAACAAGATTATACCTGCTTAAATTGTTTATCAATCATGGACTTTCGTATTATTCTGTAAATCACTCTATTGAAATTCATCTGATTATACGCACTCATGCCAGTAGCTAGGAAAAAAACTCCCCTAAAGCTTCGCACCTCTGAAATAACCCTAGAAAATCTTCCAACGACTTTGATTGATATCATTGGTGATTTACCACAGACCGCATATAATAAAGAGCTTGAGTTGTCTATCTCTCTGTTCGATTGTGATGATGATGAGGTTCATCCGATTCTATCCACGGAAGAATTATTTCAAGAAGATCATTCTATGGTCTATGAATTACGACTCTCCACTGATGCGATAGGTGGGTTGAAAAAGAAAATTACTAAATGGAAAACCATAGGCATCATCCCACAAACTGTATTAGTCCCTCCTTATGGAGGTGAAAGGAAAATAAAAGCCATTGTCAGGCTCGTTGATATTGCTTATGATCCTGTCATAGAAAAAGGTCAGGTTGTGGAAAATTTTGAAGGTGTCTTATGGACAGGTGAGATTGATCTTGATCCGATGATATTGGACTGGGGCTATGTTTATATTGAGAAGCAGAAAAGGCGCACACAATCCATCATTTTAAAGGTGGCTATGGCCGTAGCCATGGCTGATGGATCGCTGTCCGCCTTGGAACGAAAGATTATTAAGAGTCGAGTTCATCACTGGCGAGATAATGCTAAAAATAGATGTGATGGTATGACAGACCAGAAGAGAAAAACCGCATACCAAGGCATGATGCGCCGTGCTGTACAACGGGCTCGGGCTAAAAAATTAAATATGACTGCTCTCATTAAGAGTCTCAGGTATATGGCATCACCTCATGAATGGAGTGATACTTTGGACCTTTGTCTTGAAGTAATCACATGCAATGGAATTGCAGATAACAATCAGTTCATTGCCCTGAATGATATTGCACATTACTCAGCACTTGAACCTACGGTATTTGAAAATATCCGAGATTATCTGATCATGCACCTTGATATCACAAAAATCGTTGAGAGTGAATCGTATGAATTCTTAGGGCTTGACCGTAATTGGGATCTTGTAACGACTAGGAAACACCTCAGATCAGAATACAAAAAATGGAATAGCCGCCTCAATACGGTTCCAGACGGAAAATCTCGTGATAATACTCAGGCCATCCTAGATATGATTGGAAAAGCTTATAAAAAATACACCCAGCCCAATCCTGTCAAAAAACCAGTAGCGCTGTCGAAAAAGACTCAACCCATACCCCAACCTCAGAGTGAATCTTTTTTTGATCAAGCACAGCTGAAGCTCTTCAATGATTCAGAATGAGATCATTCTAAATCATGCATAAACCACATATGTTATGCCACTTAAAAAACGGAAGCCCCCAAATTAGTGCGTAATTGTGCGTGAGATTTGTGTTCAACTAACAAATTTCCGCGTAAGCTAACGTTCACTTCAATCTTCTATTGATATGGCTTACACTCCCTATTTTTCTTGGAGGTTTTATTGATATTCATTATTATATATGAAGTCATGAATTTTTTTCCAATACTATAATTAGGTTCTACTACGTTTCCACACAAAACGTGGTAGAACCTTTTTGGTTCTACCACGATGTGTATGAAATGCTAATCTTGGTTTCAACAGGTTATTTGTTCCTGTATGATCCATTCGTAGAAAATTTGATGGTTCTATCATGAATTCGGATAAAGGCTCTCAACTACAAAGGAGGTAACCAGAAATAGTCGCTACTCAGAAGACTCTTCGGGAAACAATGTAACGCGTACATACCGATCTGTCAACCACATGTTGGTAGCCTCCTGTAAATCACTCGCAGTTAGACTATCTACAAGTTCATTATAACTTAGAATATCCTCAGGTTGAACCATGCTGTCCGAATAGTAAGCTGAACGTAGTGTACTGAGCCAAAATCCATTTTCTTCAAGGCTGACCGTTCGGGCCTGACGCTGTTGCTCTTGGACGCGTGTTACATAATCGGGATCTATCCCATTTTGCTGAACTTCTTTGATTGATACAAAAACTGCATTCGTCAACTCTTCAGCCCGCTCGGGGTCGCATCGAAAACTTATTGTAAATGAATAATCCTGATTAGGACGGCGAGTGATTGATCCATTTACACCTGCACCATAAACCCCTCCAAGTTCTTCACGTAGCTCCTCAAACAGCAGAATATCAAAAAGCATTTCTAATGACTCCATATGATAGCTTGCCTCAGGTGTGTAGGGCGTTGGTCCATTAAATACGATGGCGACCCGACTCTGAGGCTCTTGCCCCATATACACTGATTTAACAACAGAACCTTCCGGTGACTGAACTCCAATGTCTTTCCAAGTTTCTTCACGCTCAGTAGTTGGAAGCGTCCCTAAATAAGTCTGAGAAAGGGAAGTAAGATGGTCTACATCAAAGGCACCAACAAAGATAAACACAAAATCATCCATGTCTTCAAACCGCTCCTGATAAATTTGAAATACGCGATCTTGATCAATAGCATCTAATTCTTCAACGGTGGTCGTTCGGTATCGTGGATGATCCATATAGAGAGTAGTTTCAAGGGTATCAAAGAATGCAGCATCGGGAGAATTCGCCCGATTGATTAAAAATGTACGATTGATATTGATTTGAGAAAGGAATGATGACGAATCCAACCTCGCCTGAGTTGCACGCAAATGGATCAACTGAAATAATAATTCAAGATCCTCTGGGGATGCCTCTCCGCTAAATCCTTCGTATAATCCACTAATTGATGCAGTCACAAAAGCTCGCTTTCCAGCCATCTCCTTTTGTAATGCAGTCTCATTAAATTCCCCAACACCACTATTGCTAACAGTTCTACTAGCATAAGAGGCTGAAAGATATTCATCATCACTATACAAGGAGGTTCCTCCCTCACTGAAAGAGGTAAATTGCACCTCATCTGCCCTAAAATCCGTAGGCTTCATGACGACTCGAATTCCATTTTCTAAGGTGATCTCGGTTACGCCAATTTCTGGAATTGAATCTACCTTGATCACCGCAGCAGAAGACAACGTTTCTGTAAATAACGGAACATCCAACGCTGTATCTACATAGGGTTCTACCTCAGTGCCAATATACTCTTCAAAGGTACTGGCCAATAGATCTTCGGTGACCCAATCCAGAGATTCTTTTTCTGGAATATCCACAATGACGGCTCTGTCTAAACTGCTGAGAGCCTGAGGGAGATATGCACTCACCTCGTCTAGTGTAATGGTTGGAAGCAACGCTTGAGCTAAGTAAAACAGATTGACCGCTCCGGGAATTGGCATGGCTTCCAAATAGTGATTAACCAATATGGCTGCATGACTTGCAGATGGCGTATTCTCACGTTCATTGTAAGCCTCCTCCAGAGAGCGTAAAAATGAATCTTTAACACGCGTGAATTCCCCAGCGGTAAAGCTGTGCTGCCTCACCCGCTCGGATTCCAAAATGAGCGTGCGAAGAGCTGACACAAGGCTATCCTCATTCGCATATGCGAAAATATTAAGCATTGATACATCGCGGACTAAATTTTGAACTCCTGCATTGGCCAGTAGAAAAGGAGCTTGAGCACCATCCTGGGATATTTCAGCAAATCTCCGAGATAGCATTTGGGTAGCTAAGGATCGAACCAGTGATTGACGATGATCAGAGATCGTATTTTGTTCTATAGTCGGCTGTCTAAATAGCAGTGAAATTTGAGGGAAGAAATTATATTCTGGATCAGTGACAACTTTATATCTTGTCTCAAGCGCCGGAACTTCATAGCTCAGACGTGGGGGAACATTTTCAGGAACAGGTAAGCTATTAAAATGCTCAACAACCAGAGACTCCATCGTCTCTGTATCCATTGATCCAACAACCACTATGCCCATCAAATCAGGGCGATACCAAGATTTATAAAATCGGCGAACCGTTTCATAGTCACTGTTTTTTATGACTAGTGTATCACCGATCGGAAGACGTTCAGCATAACGAGAATCCCCTAAAAGCGTTGGAATCATTTGGTCTAACATCCTACCAGAGGCACCTCGGCCGGTACGCCATTCTTCAATCACGACTCCTCGCTCATTATCAATTTCTTCATCGCTGATCGTTGCATAAGCAGCCCAGTCTTCTAATACCTGAAACGCCTTGCGAACAACCTCAATGCTATCTGTTGGCACTTGAAGTTGATAGACCGTTTCATCAAAGCTGGTATAAGCGTTAATATCTGGACCGATTTGCATGCCTATACGTTGCAAAAACGCAATCAACGTCTGCTTAGGGAACCGTTCAGTTCCATTAAAAAGCATATGTTCCACAAAATGTGCTAACCCGAGTTGATCTTCATCTTCCATCAAACTGCCCGCATTGACCACCAAACGAAGTTCAAGTCGAGACTCTGGTTCATGGTTTTCCCTGAGATAATAGGTAATTCCATTGTCCAACTCCCCGATTGTGACAGAGCTGTCAATGGGAATAGGGCTATCTAGAATTGGCTGCGCCTGTGCATTATAGACTACAAATAATGCCAACAGTAGGCCGAGTAGTGATGAAAAGTATTTTGAAAGCATGAGATTAAAGTTGAGTAGTTAACAAATAATTCCCTAATTTTTTGAGTAGCGATTCATTAAAGTTAAAACACAATTAGAGTAAGATCAAGTATATGACTGATTAATCATTGACAGAGTTTATCTCAGATTTTATTGAGTGACTTAATCTGATGTGCTAGACTGCAGAAGCAGGCGGTGTATACAATTAAATTACAGATTTTTTTGAATTCGTTGAATAACTTCATCAAAAGCCTCAATAGGTTGCGCACCATTAAGAAGAAATCCATTGACAAAGAAGGCAGGAGTACCTGATAAACCAAAGCGTTTGGCCGTTGCAACTGAAATGTCAATCTCCATAGAAACTCCCTGATTTGAAGCTGTGGCTGGATCGGTAGCACAAGCTTCCCATTGATCAATATCAACGGATGTTTCGGCCAACCATGATGCGGCCCTACCTAAAACCGTCTCGTTTGTTAGCTCACGCTGATAATCAAAGAAATTGTCGTGCAACAACCAAAATGTGGAATCATCTTGCCGAGCAGCACAATCAGCAGCAACAGATGCTTTCTTTGCCCAGTCGTGAATATCTAATGGGAAATGCAAATAAACAAATCGGATTGTTTCAGGATATTTAACCAACAATTCATCAATCACTGGTCGAGCACGTGCGCAGAATGAACATTGAAAGTCACTGAATTCATAAATGGTAATCGGTGCATCAGGATGTCCCTTAAAGGGTTTGCCATCAGCAAATCGACTTAAAGCCCGATGCGATTCTTCAGCAACGAGTTGTTGCTGTTTATCTTGTTCTTCAAGCTCTTGTGTAATTTCGTCATCACTCAGACTCACATCAATTGGCTCGCCTGTCAACAGAATCAGATGACTCAACTCTTCAGAGAGTAGAAATTTGATTGTTTGCTGGCCATTAATATTCAATGTTCCTTGTTTTAGATTTCCATAAGGACTCAAAATCAATTCGTCAATTGTCATTTCAGTCCCCTTTAACTCAGGAATACGGATCCTTAAATTTTCTAAGATTTGTTTATGACTAAGTTCCTGAGCGGAACTTGAAAATGCAACTAAGAAGCTAATAAGTAGTAGAGTGATTCGCATGGAATTATTTTGAATAATGCTTACTACCAACTCAACCATTTAATTGTTGCTTTTAATATGAAGTCATTCACTAAAGAAAATGTCCCCGCTGAGGTATTTGATCTTTATGACAATTATGTTCATAGCCGAATTTCTCGTCGGCAATTTTTAGATAAAGCTTCAAGATATGCGGTTGGGGCGATGACAGCCAGTGCGATGCTGGATTTTCTATCTCCTAATTACTCCACTGCCCAACAGATTCAACATGGAGATCCACGTATATCAGAAGAATATATCACCTATGAGAGTCCAAAAGGCGCAAGTGAAATGCGCGCACTCCTTTGTCTTCCAGATGACGCAACCGACCCCTTGCCGGGTGTTGTGGTTGTTCATGAGAATCGTGGATTGAATCCTCACATCGAAGATGTCTGTCGTCGAGTAGCTTTAGCAGGATATCTCAGTCTTGCACCCGATGCTTTAACTCCTTTTGGTGGGTATCCAGGTAACGATGATGAGGGGCGCCAATTACAGAGACAACGGGACCGTTCAGAGATGCTTGAAGATTTCATCGCCGGATTTCAATATCTAAAACCCCACGAACAATGCACGGGTCATGTGGGGGTAGTTGGCTTCTGCTTTGGGGGATGGATTTCCAACATGATGGCCACAAGGCTGGATGACTTGGGCGCTGCCGTTCCATTTTATGGTAGTCAACCCGACGCAGAACTCGTCCCTCAAATCACGGCCCCTTTGTTACTTCATTTTGCAGAGCATGACCAATGGGTCAACGCGGGGTGGCCTGCCTATGAAGAAGCCTTGAAAAAGCATAATAAAGATTATACAGCCTACATTTATGAAGGACTTCAGCATGGATTTCACAATGATACAACCCCGCGGTTTGATCCCGAAGGTGCTCAATTAGCTTGGACTCGTACCATTGCATTTTTAGACGAGCATCTAAAATAAGGGAATTATATCCTACAGTATGAATATAGACACATTCAGGTCGCCTTTATTACTGCTGTTTTGTCTCGCAACCATTTATTCCTGAATAACATTGGTGTTTGATATCACCTCCACTCAACAAATAAGCCATAAGATCAGTGACCTCCTCTTCATTTAATTGATTGAGTAATCGGGAAGGCATAGTGGATACAGGGGATACTTCTCGCAACTGAATCTCAGATAGGTTAATCCCTATTTCCTGAGATAAATCATACGGATTTTGATTCAAAAATATCTTCTCATCTTCTTCTCTGAGAACCCTTCCGATTAGAGTTGATCCGTCATCAAGAGTCAGTATTGTTGCTTGATACTGATCACTGATTGCATCACTCGGGGAGTCAATTGCTGATAAGATTTCATTCCGAGAAAACCTAGACCCTATGGCCGTTAGGTCTGGTCCGATAGCCCCGCCCACTGATCCCATACGATGACATGCACTGCACAAAGCCGCAGCATACATTTTTTGGCCCTGCTCAAAGTCTCGGGGGAATTCAAGTTTTTCGTCCATAATTTTCTGGAGTTGCTGAAGATTCCATGATCTATAAGGTCCAACTGCCTGCGGTAAATCAGTTAGTGAGGAACCTGGATGTGAATCAACAAGGCCTGCAAGTAAGTCTCGCTCCTCCTCAGTCAAATGCTCGGCTGCATCAGCCCGCATATCTTCAAGAAATCCAATATAACTTTCGCCCCCACTACGACGCATCGCTTCATGGAACCAAGTGAAATAATCTTTTCTCAAATCAGGTGTCCATCCAGATTTCAGAACTCGCAAATTCATCACTAATTCAATTTCTTCTTCGCTGGGAGGATTGCCTCGCATCACATTGATCGTCTCTCCATACTGCTCACTACGCTGAGCAATTTCATCAGAAATTAAGTCAGTCTGAGATGACCTTTGTCCACTCACCGATAATAATTGGCGCATCATTTGCTCTACCAATTTAGGGGCTTGAAGTGCAGCCAGAAGGCGACCGTATTCACGATTGAGTCGTTCGTCTCCAGATGGATAGTTACCCTGCAACTTTTCAATGACTCGGTTTCGTAACCCTCCGTCAGGGAAACCAAGTCGAATGCAGACAAGCCCTAAAGCCCTCAGAAAATCTATCTCCTGCTCCGATGAGAGATCCGTAAGGTTGATGGAGAGTAAAGATTCAAAAACATCATCTCTCAGCAGGTGATCCACATGTCGAGAAAGGGCAATTAAGGAATGGGTCCTCCGAACGGGATCTGATTCATTAAGTGCTCTGGATTGCCATGAACTTAGTGGCTGGTGCTCAATTGCAATTCTCGCAGCATACTGAATAAATCGATCAGAATGATTCAAATGTTCCCACGCTAGCTTAATAGCATCAGGATTGGCCTGCGGACTATGCAACCCTTCTAAAGTATGTCGTAACTGTCGCTGTGGAGTCTGTCTACTGTGAATCTTGTCTGCTGATGGCATGTGGCCGTCATAATACACTCTATATAGAAAAGAATTCAACTCACGCCCTCCAGTCAAAAAATAGAATGCACCATCACGCCCAATGATGCCGTCTGTTACAGGCAGAGGAGTACCACTTAGAAATTCTTCAACCGTTCCAGTGTAGGTACTCCCTCGTGCTTTCAGGTCTACATGGTAAATCGTCCCAAAACTCCAGTCAAACACCAATAGTCCTCGCCGATATTTGATTGGAAAATTAGCATGTGTAGCCGAAAGTACTCCAGTAGGGCTTCCTTGACCTATCTCAACTACGGATGGAAGATTGTCTGGATAATAATCTGGCCATTTTCCAGATCCAGTACGCCATCCAAATTCGCTTCCCTGTGTAACATGAACAACACGCACAGGGCGATACCACGGCATCCCAAGATCCCATTCCATATCAGAGTCAAATGTAAATAACTCCCCGTCTTCATTAAATGCAAGGTCATAGGCATTACGGTAGCCAACACTAATGAGTTCAATGTGAGATGCTAATGAATCGGTTTTAATGACCCAACCACCCGGTGGCTGGATATCGGCAGCATGCCCGCGTGGATCCAACAGAGTTGGAAGTAATTGATCTGTTTCCCATGTCTGAGGCACTTTTGAATGATACATCTCTGGTAATTCGGTATGATTGCCTGCAACCATATACAGAGACGAACTATCAGTCCCCAGAATTATCCCATGCGGGCCATGTTCACCCCAACCCTCAAAGCTGACTAGTTGATATACATGATCCAGTACAGAGTCATGATCTGTATCGGTGACGCGATAGAGTCCGCTACTGCGTCCACTCATTCCCTCTTCACTATTTACTACCACATATAAACTGTTGAAGGCCCACAATAAACCTTGTGCATGTCCAAGTTCTAAATCTAAAGCTGTGACTTTAAGATCATCTAAGGATTCGCCGATGGGGGGCGGTTGAATATGATAAAGTGCACCATGCTGATCCGCAGCATACAATCCGTTACCCTCATCAAGAGATAACGCTACCCAAGAACTAGAATCTAATTTCGTGGGGCTTAGCAGTACTTCCGATTGAAATCCATCAGGCAAGGCTAAATCTGGGGGTTCATCATCGTTCCTCGTTTCAAATTGGATCATCCCCACCAATCCTACAACCATCATTATAAATATCACTGATGGGATGAACTGCTTAATGTTCTTCATTTTTCGTTTACTCAACGCCTCACGAAACTAAAAAATTTAGGGAATTATATACTTGTAATGCCTTTGAAGAAAATACCGTCATTTCCGCGGATATTTTTCGCACTTATCAAACTCAATCAACCGAGACCATCAGACATAATTTAATTATGCATCAGTCCAAATCAGCAATCCTCCCCCTTTCTCTCAAATGATTCCATTGCGTGGTCAAATAAACCGCTTGAAAATGCTTTGTCCTCTAACAAATATAGTAACCATTACTCAAAGTATACTTGATTGAATTGACATAAATCTAAAAATCGTTGCAGAATCGTAATCAGAAATGCTGTGACATAGGCACCTGAAGAGGTTCCATTGCTATGGGAGATCAGATTCATTATCGCTTACCGAATGGCACAATTTGTACTGGACCTGTAGAGAGTCCTATATATGAATTATGGGTAAAGTGTTGTGTTAAAGAATGCCCAAGTTGGATACAAATACCTGATGAGGCGGTCCAGGCTTGGTGTTGGAAATGTCGCCCCAGAAATACTGGCAACTGGCGAGATTTACATATCCAACGATTAAAAGATACCGAACTTAAACGCCATGAGCACTGGGTAAAGTACAACTGCGGAGAGCGAGCCGTCATTTAAAATGTGAGTGCTGTCTGTTGATACATCGATCTAACTAGTGTCAGTTTGACTTAGCACATTGCTGGGCGAGCCCCTTGCCAAATCATCCATGAGAGAATGGCTAAGGGAGGGCGAAAAATAAATTTATCTAGTGTCTGTCCGAAAAAGAGATCTGCTGAGCAAATTTATCAAATTCAACCCTATCGTGATCACGCATAATTTTACGATATACTCTTGCAGCCCATTTCGACGATTCGCGAACAGAGAAGGCAGCCATAGCTATCACCAAAATATGTGAATGCATTCCAAGTTGCATAGCCACTTCTTCTAACTCGTAGGCAAACATCAAAATCTCATTCATGATCTCAGATGAGGTCTCATCAAAATCACCATGGACTAACTTGGATCCCCCCGAATTCCAATCAATTCGCTGTGCCAATTGTTTTAAAGCATACCAATCAATAGAATCATGCAAATCATATGATAATGCATTATAACGTCTGTGCGCGAGTATATCGGGTGAAGAAAAAATTGCGTCTCTCGGTGGCGCATAAGATCTCGCTTCAGGTTGAACAGAATATTGGCCTGTACTAGAATAAACTACGTTCCCAGAGTCTGCTAATCCCATAGTTCGTGAATCTGGTACAGACTGCTTAATGGTCTTTGGTAACTCCTCCTGAATTGGGCCATCCTCGGCAACCAAGATTAAACTAGTGAGATGAGTAACTAGACCCGCATCAACGGCGATCTTGATGGCTGTTTCCTCTGTTACACCCGCAAAGACTAAACTTGCAGCGAAAGCCGCAATAGCCTCAGAGAATTCACCTTGGGCATCAAGCGTCTCGGTACTGTCTGACCAAGTAGCTTCAATAGTCGCATTATTACGTGCTATGACCACGCGTTCTGGGTTACCTGAGCCATTGACCTCAAATTCCTGATTCTCAATATTTTCTTGCCGCATTCCTTGGATACATGCCTGAATGGCCTGTCCCACATCTGAACCAAAACTGAAATGTATATCTCCACCACTCAATACGGCCAAATGACCGATCAACGCTTCAAGACTTCCCTCTCCAACCAACACAACAAATACCCGCTGCCCCGCCCTAACCAATTGTTCAACATCTAACTGATAACTTTGCCCGTCAGTAATCACAAGGACATCTTTGCCCTCTTCAACCGCAAAGACTTTTTGTATCGCACTCCCAATTGATGTTCCACCACGAGGTTTACTAAGATTAGAGACTAACTGTCTGAAGCTATTTGATTTCTTTGGATTTATTTCACCCACTCGATCACATTCGGTATCAAACTCCCATAATGCCAATTGATCGTTATCCATCAGAAGCGGGGAAAGCTCATACAGGCCTCTTACTGCAGCTTGGTGTTGGTTTTCTTGATTGTCACTATCAAACATGATTCTGCATGCCATGGAGCCAGACCTGTCTACAAGAATTGCGGCATTCAATGCTTCACATTGTTTTTCATGGGGAGAGATTTCAACGATCACTTGACGGCCATCCGGGGTGACACCTATTAATTCAGAGACCGCTACCTCAGATACTTTCAATTCAATCGGCGCGTTACCTGGAACACTTGCAGCATAGAAATTACCTTCTTGATGCTCAAGACTACCACCCAATAACGTAATGTTTGATGCATCATATTCAATTTGAATCGTCGCTTCAGGAATCGATCCTCCAGAGGTCAGAGAGTCCACATCTTCCAAGGCAGATAGCCCGTATACATCGCCGACTGTAAGGGGGATTTTTATTTGACCATGACCATCATAGATGCGAAGTAACTCCACCGAACGGGTCGTCACAATCACAGTTTTATGTGCCCCAAGATTTCCAACTGAAAGAGAATGAATTCCTCGCATTAACTCTTGATGAAGAACAGTAACCTTTCCTTCATCAATCGCCCCTTCATAAATATCAAGCGCCTTATCCTTTGGTTTGGCTTTGGCATTGTATTGAACACCATCAATCTCAGCACTTAATCCGAAAAACGTAGCTTGGACACTCACTGGAATACTCATGATCGCTTCAATAGGACCATCGGTCCTGTTGATATATGTTCTGATTGATTTCACAAATACAAGGCCTCCACGAATAGTCACCTGAAAATCAAGTTTTACCATAGGAGCAACGTTTTCATTACCGTGTCGATTCAAAAGATTCACAAATGGATCACCCTGATGTCGCCGTTCAGGAAAAGCTGGAAGTTGCATCAGATCATCAAGTGTATCAATGCTAGAAAGATTATGATTTGTCATCGGAATGAGATTGGTTTTGTTGAGAAAAAATGTGAGTGACAGCTGATCTGATATGCTTCTGTAATTCGTCTACGGAAACATGATCAGGAATCAGATTAGGGTTAATAATGAGTGAAACTCCTTGAACGATCTCTATTGGTACACCACTGTGAGTTTCGTATAATACCCGGATGGATGCGGGTGAAAAGCCTGCTGCCCTCAGATCCTGATACCGCTTAATCGCTGATATATGGGTTTCTCCATATTCAGCATTTGCCCTCCCTCCCGTTGGTGGGGGGACAAAACCCTCAGCAATCAGATAACGCACCTGACGGGCGGTGTATCCAGTCAATTTTGTAAGATCTCGCATTGTCATAAACCTTTTGACGTACTTTTTGTCAAAAGGTTTCATTATTGCGAAAAATTTTTCTTTATTTCAATATTTGTCTGATTTGTGGGAGATTTGGTGACCAAAAAGGTGCCGTTCAAGAATGGATCTCTTCCTATTGATATTTTAGATTCTGCTCTATCCGATAGATCAAGGCTTCATAGCGATGTGAGATACTCAGATCTTGATTTGACACTGCAAGAAAAACTGTCAGTCCGAGTCGTACTCGCAGAATACCTCACGAATTGACTCGCCTGAGAACCTAATAAGATTGTTCAGACAGGAAGTCCGAACTGAATTTTAGTATCGTGTACGAGTGCCTCTGCCTCAGAACGTGTAGGAGCCTCGGCATAAATGCGAAGCACGGGCTCAGTTCCAGAGGGGCGTATGAGTAACCAAGCGTCTTGCATGATGTGCTTGAATCCGTCAAGAGTATCCATTGATTGAACCTGACGCTGATCAATGGTATGCAATCCGCCACGGTTGTGAAGGTCTTTGATAATTTCCTTTTGCTTCTCAGTATGTATGTCTGAACGATAGTAAGCATGTGGGCCAAATTCATCAAACAACTCCTGTACCAACACGCTGATAGGTTGTTGTCGCTCAATGAGCATCTTCAATACCATTAAAGCAACATAAATGCCATCCCGCTCTGGAATATGCCCTGCCACGGCAATTCCCCCAGACTCCTCCCCACCTACAAGGACACCCGTCTCTACAAACCTTGGAGCGACATACTTAAATCCAATAGGATATGTCTCAACAGGTAAGCCCCATGCGAGCCCGATCTTTTCTAAAATAGCAGAGGTGGCAAATGTGCGAACAATAGCCCCCCTTTTGTTTTGATACTTATGCAAATGGGCAGCTAACAATGCCATCAGCATATGTGATGTCACAATTTGACCATGCTCATCCACAACCCCAATGCGGTCGGCATCTCCATCGTGAGCAATTCCTATTGAGGCTTTTTGTTGGACAACTTGGCGCATGAGCTCGCTGAGATTACGCTCTATAGGCTCAGGAGGCACCCCTGCAAAACCCGGATTCAACTCGCCATGAATCTCAATAACCACCTCATTACCCAGTAGCTCATTCATGATCCCCTGCCCTGCCCCATACATTGAGTCATGGATCAGTGTTAGATCCAAGGGGGGAAGATCCACAAGATTCCTTAAATGATTTACATAATCGGTTCGAATGTTGGCCTCTTGAATCTTATGAGACTTCTCAGTACGATGATGAAATGGTTGGATAAAGCTCTCCACTTCATTGATCATGGTCGGAGTTGCAGGAGCACCTAAATGGGATTTTATCTTGTATCCACTATACTCAGGAGGGTTATGGCTTGCCGTAATCATGACTCCAGCGTGAACCCCGTCTTGACTTGCTGCCCAACTGATTGCTGGGGTTGGAGTTGGGCCGGCCGCCAATATGACATCCACTCCCTCCATGGCTAACTCATGTGAGACATGCTCAGAAAATTGACGGCCCATAAACCGAGTATCATGTCCAACCACAATTTTAGGCTGCACAATACCAGATTTTTTCAACCATTGTGCTGTAGCACGGGCTAATCTGCTCAGATTGTTGAATGTAAAATCTTGACCAATGACGGCCCTCCAACCATCTGTACCAAAACGTAATGGGTCATCCATGATGTTCACCAGTACTTAGCGCCTCTTTGACAATTGACCTCGCTTCGTTGATAATCTGATTCAAATGAGCATCTCCTAAAAAGCTCTCTGCATAGATTTTGTATAAATCCTCAGTTCCAGATGGCCGAGCAGCAAACCATCCATTTTTAGTTGTCACCTTTAAACCCCCAATCGGTTCATGGTTTCCATGAGCCTGTGTCAACTTGGCCTCAATTGGCTCACTGGCCAATGTTGAGGCACGCACATGATCCGGTGATAAATGTGCTAACTTATTTTTTTGCGTCGAATTAGCAGGCGTATCAATCCTTTTATAGACAGGTGAACCAAATCGTTCGGTCAGCGATTGGTAATGCTCACCTGGGTCTCTGTCTGTTTTAGCAAGAATCTCCGCTGCTAATAGTCCAAGAATGATTCCATCCTTATCGGTTGTCCACACATGACCATCTCTACGAAGAAAGGATGCCCCCGCACTCTCTTCTCCAGCAAATCCGCAGGTTCCATCAAACAACCCCTCCACAAACCACTTAAACCCAACCGGCACTTCATACAATGTTCGGCCCAAATCATCTGCCACAAAATCAATCATAGAACTTGATACAAGCGTCTTGGCAAAACATGCCGTCGGTAACCACTGAGATCTATTTTCAAATAAATACTTTCCAGCCACTGCGAGATAGTGATTCGGATTCAATAACCCTTGACTGCGGGTCACAATTCCATGGCGATCTGCATCAGGATCATTTCCAAATGAGATATCATATTTATCTCGTAGGTCAATCAGATGACGCATAGCATCTGGTGAAGAACAATCCATTCGAATCTTTCCATCATGATCAAAAGGCATAAATCTAAAGGTTGGATCAACGACTTTATTCACTACATTAATGGACACATTATAGTATTGAGCAATCGGCTCCCAATAATCAATCGCTGCGCCCCCCATTGGATCAACGCCAATAGTGACTCCAGAATCACGAATGACCTCCATATCAATGACTGATGCAAGATCCTCAACATAGGGCATCATCAGATCTTTCGCAATGGTTGAATCAGACTTAATCGCCTGATTGAATGGCATTCGTTTTACATCAACTAATCCATGATTCATGAGCTGGCGTGCTCGCTTCTGAATTTGCTGAGTCAATTGACTTGATGCTGGTCCTCCATGCGGCGGGTTATACTTGAAGCCTCCATCCTCTGGAGGGTTATGTGATGGTGTTAAGATGATTGCATCGGCAAGATGATTCTTATGGCGATGATTCCATTGTATGACGGCATGCGATACTGCTGGTGTAGGAGCATAGCCCTTCCCCACAATCACATTCAAATGATTGGCGGCAAACACTTCCAGAGCGGTTTCGTAGGCAGGCTGTGAGAGGGCGTGGGTATCTTTTCCAATAAATATCGGACCAGAAGATTCTCGAAGTTCACAAATCGCCTGACTGATGGCTAAGATATGCGCTTCATTGAAGGTTCCGTTGAGTGAAGTTCCCCTGTGACCAGATGTCCCAAACGTCACTTCTCCATTGGGAGTCCTGTGGTATGTGCTGACTAAATGCGAAATGTCGTTTTGTGTGATTCGCATCTGATTATGGTTTCTCCTGTGATTGCATGAGTTCGCGTGCACTTTCACGCATGGTTTCTGTGATTTCTCCACCAGCAATGAGTTTTGCGACATGTTCAACAGATTCATCGTGAGAAAGTCGTCGAATCATTGTCTTTGTTCGCCCATCAGTCACGCGTTTTTCTACAACATAGTGGGCATGGGCTAACGCAGCAATTTGGGGTAGATGGGTGATCGTAATGATCTGATGATGTCTGGCTAAATCTGCCATTGAATTACCTACTTTTTGAGCAATTGACCCACTAATTCCAACATCTATCTCATCAAATACCATGATTGGAAGCCCACCGCTCTGGGCAAGAACACGCTTGATTGCGAGCATGATTCGGCTGATTTCTCCCCCAGATGCCACCCGTGCTAAAGGGCGTAATTCCTCTCCCATATTGGTTGTGATGAGAAATTCTACCTGATCCATTCCATGACTAAACGCCTTGTAATGCATCAAATCCTTTGATTGTTTATTTGCAGGTGTAATCCATCCAGATGAATCATGGTGCTGTTGAATTTGAACTTTTAGCTTCCCTGCGGCCATTCCCAGATCGACAAATTCCGAAGTGATTGAAGATTCAATCTGTGTTGCTACTCTGTGGCGCTGATTTGATAGATCGTGTGCTTTCTGAGAGAGCAGTTGCTTAGTCTGCTCAATGTGTTGTTCCTGAGTTGAACGTGCCATATCATTATCAGCTAAACGAGCGTATTCTTTACCAATTTCTTTGCGATAGTCAAGAACTGCATTGAGGCTACCACCGTATTTTCGCTTGAGAATATCAAAGTCTCCGAGTCGTTCTCGAATTTTCTCTAAACGAGATGGATTGAATTCTATGTTTGAGCTGTACTCCTGCAGTGACTGCGAAATTTCTTTTACCGATATATAGGCCTGATTTATTTCTTCACTTGATTCTTTCAGTGCTGGATCAATATAAGCTAGATCCTGTAACTGACTTAATGCGAGGGCAAGCTGTTCTGTGGTTGAGTTTTCCTGAGCATAAAGCATTGAATGCAGAGAGGCCGTTATATTGTAGAGTTGTTCTGCATTTTCCAGCCTACTCAGCTCATTTTGAAGTTGGTCTTCTTCCCCTTCCTGAGGATTGATTGTATCAATCTCAGAGATCTCAAAACCTAATCGCTCTTGGGTCGCATCAAGATGATTTTGGCGCATAGAAAGCTCTTCCAATTCGCGGGTCAATGACACGACTTCTTGATAGGTTGATCGATAGGATGAGCGCTGATCTGCCAAGTGTCCAAATCCATCAATCAAATCAAGATGAGTATTAACACGCAACAGAGATTGGTGCTCATGCTGTCCATGCAAGTCAATTAACTTTGATGCAACCTGACGCATGAGGGTTAATTTTACAGGCGTATCATTGATGAATGCCCTGCTGTGGGTCTTCGTTATTTCTCTACGCATTATGAGAACTGGCTCTTCGGGTAAGTCGTGTTCATCCAAAAGATTTAGGATATCTTTTAATGGGATATCATCAAAGACTCCTTCAATGATCGCTTTTACACCACCAGATCTGATTGAATCTGCTGAGGCACGCTCACCAGCAATGAGCTTCAATGCGCCAACGATAATGGATTTACCTGCGCCAGTTTCGCCAGTCAATATGTTGAGGCCCGATTGAAATTCTACCTCAAGCTCATCAATGATGGCGTAGTCCCGAATGTAGAGGGTACGCAGCATCACATTATTTTGTTATTTCCGGCCGCAACAATGTTTATATTTCTTACCGCTCCCGCAGGGGCATGGTGAATTTCTACCGATATGATCTCCCGCAAGAACGGGTTGTCGTTTGGCACTCGGATCACGCTCAGCTCCGTTGGAGTTGGACCCCGCGATTCCAAATGAAGGAGGCGCTGACCGTTGACTTTCTTGAGCACGCTTTGGATCCATCGTACTTTTCTGCGCTGACGGATTGCCTCGCTTTTCTACCATAGGCCCTGCTCTAAATACAAATGTGACAACATTTTCGCCAATCTGCTCAATCACATCGGAGAATAGACGGAACGCCTCCATCTTATATTCCACCAAAGGATCGCGTTGACCATAGGCCCGAAGCCCAATGCCTTCTTTGACTTCATCCAACGAGCGTAAATGCTCGGTCCAGTACTCATCAATAAATGAAAGCATTGCCGTTCGTTCAAGTCTATCATTGATTTCCTGTCCTTCGGAGTCCACAACATCTTGAATTCTAACGACCGTGCGTAGTCGGCGATGCCCATCCGAAAAGTCCACGAATGCTTTTTGAGGCTTGGTCTTTGAATTACTTTCAGCGATCCCCTTCATACTCTCAAAAAATGGCGCTGCTAAGGCTAACCGTTTTTGCTCATAGAACTGGGATGCTTTTTGGAAGGCATCCTCAATGACTCCGTCATCACCAAGATCAAAGAACCTCTGCCGATCAATATCATAGTCAAAGGATAAGAGTCGGCGGAATTCATCACGTAACTCATCCATTTCACCTTCTCCATGATAGCGCTCAACCAGTCGTGCGGTCAATTTATAGAGCATATCAAGAATCTCACCACGAAATCGCTCCCCTTTAAGCGCATGCATCCGGCGATCATAGATCACTTCGCGTTGGGCATTCAAGACATCATCATATTCAAGTTGTCGTTTCCGAATTGCAAAGTTATTCTGTTCCACTTTCTTTTGGGCCCGCTCAATACTCTTGGTTACCATTGAATGGCTGATGACGGCTCCTTCTTCAAGTTTGAGTCGATCCATGACAGCGGCTACACGGTCAGGGCCAAAGAGTCGCATGAGATCATCTTCAAGAGATATATAAAATTGACTTTCTCCTGGATCTCCTTGTCGACCAGAGCGCCCCCTGAGCTGAAGATCGATTCGGCGACTTTCGTGACGTTCAGTGCCGATTATGGCTAATCCTCCTAATTCGATGATTCCTGAACCGAGCTTGATATCTGTTCCTCGCCCAGCCATATTGGTCGCTATCGTGACTGCTCCTCGCTTGCCAGCCTCAGCGACAATCAAAGATTCTTGCATGGCCCTATCTCGCTTAGCATTCAGCACATTGTGCTGAATACGAGCACGCTTGAGCATGCGGCTAAGCGTTTCAGAGACTTCAACAGATGTCGTTCCAACTAAAACAGGCTGTCCTCGGTCATGATAGTCCTCAATTTTATCAATGACAGCAGCATACTTATCTCGTTTGGATCTATAGATCAAATCTTCCAAGTCTTCACGGGCAATGGGTTCATTGGTTGGAACAACCACGACATCCATCTTATAGATCTTATGAAACTCTTCTGCCTCCGTCTCGGCTGTTCCAGTCATGCCAGCGAGTTTGCTGTACATACGGAAGTAGTTTTGAAGTGTAATCGTAGCATAGGTCTGAGTTGCGGCCTGAACTTTGACGCCTTCTTTGGCCTCAATGGCCTGATGGAGCCCATCGGAATAGCGACGTCCTGATAGAACCCTCCCCGTATGAGTATCAACGATCTGTACTTTGCCATCTTGAACGATATACTCTGTATCACGCTCATACAGAGTATACGCTTTTAGAAGTTGCTCAATGGCATGGAGCCTCTCTGCACGGTCTGAATAGGTTCCATAGAGCTTTCTAGTCTCTTCATCAAGGGTGTTTTTCAAAACTCTTAAATCATTCTGAAGTTTGTGCTCACGCTTTTGGTCAGACAAATCTTCTCGATCACGAATAGAGTCATATAATTTTTGCTTATGTCCTTCATATTCTCGTTTCATGCGGGCAGTTTCCTCACCAATATCTGGAAGGATAAACAAATTGACATCCTCTCCTGCCGCTTTTGCAATGAATTCTCGCCCCTGATCAGTGGGTTCTAAGGCATGCTGTTTTTCATCAAGCGCATAGTACATTTCATCATCTACGATCGGCATGCGCTTCGCATTATCCTGTAAATAAAAGTATTCAGTTTTGCGTTTCAGTTGCTCAATGCCGGGTTCTTGAAGAAGTTTGATGAGACGCTTATTTCGGGGAAATCCTCTTGAAGCACGTAGTAGGGCTAACCCTGCATCCGTCTCCAGATCTTTTGCTTCTTTCTCCTCACCACGCTCTAAGGCACGGTCACGCTCCTTTAATTTTTTATCCGCCTCAGCAACAAAGCCTGCCACTAATCGCTTTTGAGCATTGACCAAGCGATCAACCGAGGGCTTGAGTTCATCAAAACGACTCTTTGCTGCCTGAGGGACAGGGCCGCTGATGATGAGCGGGGTTCGTGCTTCATCAACAAGAACCGAATCAACCTCGTCAACGATTGCGTAATGATGACCTCGTTGAACTAATTGATTGGGTTCAACCACAAAGGAATTATCACGTAGATAATCAAATCCAAATTCGTTGTTGGTTCCGTAGGTGATATCTGCATGATAAGCCATGCGTCGATCCTCAGAATGGGCATCATATTCATCAATGACATCAACCGTTAATCCTAAAAATTCAAAGATAGGCCCCATCCACTCGGCATCTCGCCGTGCTAAATAGGGATTCACTGTTATGAGATGGACTCCTCGGCCAAGGAGTGCATTCAAGTATACAGGGGCCACAGCAACCAATGTTTTCCCTTCACCCGTCTTCATTTCGGCGATATTACCGAGATGGAGGACTGTTCCTCCGATCAACTGTACATCATAGGGAATCATTTCCCATTTTATGGCCGTTCCGCCTGCCTCCCATTCATTGGTCCAAATAGCATATGATCCTTGGATGTCTGGATAGTTACGTTTCTTGCGAATGGCATGATCATGATCGGTCGCGCGAACTTTTAGGGATCCTTTTTCCGTCATCCTAATACAGACTTCTTTTACAACCGCAAATGCCTCTGGAAGAATCTGGTTAAGCGTTTCCTCGGCCACATCAAGCCATTCGTCTTCCAACTCATCTAACTCTTCAAAAAAGTCTTGTCGATCTTCTAAGGTTAGGGATTCTTTTTTCTCATCATCGGCAAATCCAAGCTTCAGCGTATCGTAGATTTCTTGCTTACGCTCCTCAATTTCTGTAAGGGCATTTTTAATTTGCTCACGAAATTCCTGAGTACACCCACGTAATTGGTCATCTGTAAGCTCTTTAATTCGGGGAGTAGCTTGGTGAATCAGTTCAACAATCGGCTCATAGGTGCGGTTGATTTCACGCTGATTTTTGTCGCCAAAGAATTGATTAATAAAATTCAACATTAGTTTGATCAAGTCTGTAACTGATACCTATAACACTCTGCGAAGTATCTTTATACGAAAATAAGATATTCTATTGATACGCTCTGAAACGAAGCGCGTTTAACACGCGTTTAGGATTAGTTCGTTCCATTTAATCTGCGATGAAGGGTTCTTTTTAGACAATTTATGAAATCTAATTATTTGGGGATTTGGCTTCCCGTCTTATTAATTGTTTCCTTTTCTTCGGTGAATGCCTCGGGCCAGTCGCTATCAAGCTTTGATTTTCTTCGGCTTGAGCCGTCGGCAAAGGCAGCGGCTCTGGGTGGGACAATCATGATGGGGGCTTCACCTCATAGCACTACTATCTACTACAATCCAGCATTACCCCAAGACAATACCGATGGAAGTTTGTCTGTTTCTTGGTTAAACCATTTCAGCGACCTACAATCTGGCACTGTTACATACAGCAAATCTTTGACTCGGATTGGTACTGCTACTGGCGGAATCAGATTTTTTTCATGGGGGAGGATTGATCGCGCTAATGACCTTGGTGAAATTGATGGCTCATTCTCTTCCAGTAATTTTGCTCTTTCGATTGGGCTTTCGCGTTTATTACAACCACGATTGCGTTACGGTGCAAATATCCATATTGCCTATACAACCATCGCTGAATTCAATGCTCTGGCTATTGCATTTGATGCAGGTGCAGTGTACTATAACGTAGAGCAAGGATTCACCGCTAGTGTAGGCGTATCAAATTTAGGACTGGCTCTGACTCATATAGGGCAAACGCGAGATACTCTACCGCTAGATGTAAGGATAGCGACTTCCAAGCGACTTAAACATATCCCCATTCTCATTGGCCTGACGCTAGTTAACTTACAAGATACCCCAGAAATATCCTCCTTAGATCAGGGCTTTGAGCATGCAATCCTGAGCTTGGAGTTTCAAGCAATCCCAGTGTTTCATGTAAGAATGGGCTATAATCACCGTAAGAGAGAACTTAAATCAGATCGAAGGCTTGATTTAGCAGGAATATCTATCGGATTTGGTTTGAGACTAAGACGATTTCATCTGGATTACTCGTACAGCTCATGGTCGTTTGGTGGACTGCATCAATTTACAGTCTCTACAAAACTTTAGTAGTCCTCATCAATAAGCCCCTTTTCTTTGAGTGCTATAATGCGATGAAAAAGTTGGAAAGGACGAAAGCGCCTCCGAATATCTTCTTTTGATGTTCCATTAGTGATAAGAAGATATAAAGCGGTATAGCACAAGCTTTGTGGAGATACGTCTACCCGGGTTATTTTTACATGATCAAGAATAAATCGCATCCTAGATCTGACGTTTCTGCGCGTCATTCGTTCATTGGATTTATGTGGACTATGGCTCACGAAAAGCGGATCTTTAGGTTTTAATTGCCATGATCTCACTTTTATATAGTCACTGATTGCATTGAATGTCCGTTGATCTAAGGGGATAGCGATGGGGCCGCTTTTCGTTTGGATACGTAATTCTTTTCCAGTGATAGTATTCTCAATGTCCCCAAAATTAGCTCTCTCGATATCAGATTCTGAAAGCCCTTCCAGAAGCATACATAATAAAATTGCTTTATCTCTAATCTGAATTGGATTCTCCTCATAAGAGATTTCAACGAGTCGTTTGACTTCGTCTGGTGTCAATATTTCACGCCCCTTTGATGCTGGTTTTTCATCAATCCGAAGGTCTTTAGCAAGATTATTATCCAACATGCCTTCTTTGGTAAGAAATGCGAAAAATTTACGTAATGCAGTGAGATATGTGTAGACTGTACGAACTGTGACTTTTCGTCGAGTTCTAAGGTACACAGGAAACATTTCAAGGTTCTTTTGAGATAGTTCCATCGTACCGCCCTGCTCATCTATCCACAGAGTAAAGATTCCAAGAGCTCGCCTGTAGGTATCGACAGTTGCTTTGGATTTCGTTTCTGCTAATACGCTCAGAAACCATCTAATTCGAACAATGAGGGTATCCGTGGAAAAAACCTTGACTAAATCTCGATCTTTAATCATGAATACTTAAGGGCAATTTTTGAAACGATTCTTTCTCATGAACAATGACATTCAGTCCATATTTTACAGTAGGTAAATTCAGAAGCTTCATCAAAGATACTCAAAAAAAACCATACATCTAACTGATGGAATAAATGATCTGGTTGCCTGTAACATTTTTTTGAACTTATATTACTATTCAAGAGATTACCCATCAATACTTAGTGCGTCTATTCTTGTATAATCTAGATGATGTCAGGGTACGGGAGCCTTCCCCTTTCATATGTGCAGGAATACGGACCGGAGTGTGGTATTTTGACCCCCATTTTTTTCAACCTGTTTCCATAACATTCGCGACATTTGCAAATGACATTTCAAAATGTTTTCCGGCTTTCAAAATGTTCTTTTGTTGCTGGCTAGTCTTATTCATAATCATTTTCCTGTTGGTTATTCGGGCCATCCTTACCAGGGGAAGCATAAGATTTGTCTCCATATAAGCGTAGTCTTCAAAAAAATGATTGAAGATTTTTTACAGTTTTGTGAAGGTTTGGAATCTGATCAAAATCCTCAATCTGGGGTTGTTTCAACGGAACTGAAAGAGGTAGACTACCTGCTAATTTGTCTGGAAAGTCAGGTTTGATAGAACCTCCATCTGAACAGGCAAGCGTAACTGTGCGCTGCAGGCTCACAATAAAAGGCCATACTCATCTAGCTAACTTGGGAAACCGAATCATAGATTCAACGCAAGCATTCGTAGCAATGTGGTTTGATTCATCGCTTGATGATGCATACTACAAGGGGATTAAATCTGGAGTTGAGGAATGTGGTTATTCGGCAAAACATATTGATCAGACAGAACATTTGACAAAATTGACGATCAGATCATGGCCGAAATTCGTAGATCGAAATTTGTAGTTGTGGACTTAACTGAAGGAGAAGTCAAAAAAGAAAAAGATGGCACAATAAAAGGTGCACACCAGGGAGTGTTTGCTATGAAGCTGGTTTTGCTCATGGGCTAAGCATACCCGTCATTTTTACCTGCTGGCTGAATTCACTGGGATGATTCATTTTGATATCCAACAGTATCCATGTATCTTCTGGAGCACACCCGAAGATCTTAAATCACGTCTTGCTCAACGAATTTCAGCCAATTTTGGCGAGCTATATCACCCCTAACTTGATACAGGGAAAGCCTAATCTGATCAGGTGACATGACATTTACTCACCGTCAAAAAGCTTTTTTGTTAATTCCCAAGTCTCATTATGGATCAATCTGCATGATCCTCCAAGGCTTGCGGGCGGTGCTATCCACAAATTCACGATTTTTGGAGATTAGGAGGAGTATGTGAAAATTTCTTTTTAAGCGAATCCCTTCATTCCTTTGAGCATCTAATTGGAACACAAGAATTAAATCAAGTATCAAAAATCCATCCATTAATTCGAAATTGGCTCAAATAGATGAGATTTGATCAGCCTCACGATATCAATTGCATTACAATTCCAGAATCAGAAGAATCTGGCCAGAGAATGGGAAAATAAAGATTGTAGAATTCTTTGATTATGAGTGCCCTTTCTGTCAACGCATTCAGCCTACCTTGAATGAGATACATAGGAGATACCCAAACGATGTGGCAATTACCTATAGACATTTTCCTCTTCCATATCACTCTGCGGCCTATCCATCTGCGGTTGCTTCTGAAAGTGCTAATGAACAGGGCAAATTTGAAGTGTATCACAGGAAATTATTTGAACATCAGGGTCAGGCAACCAGCACTGACTTGGTAGGTTTTTGCACGAAATGTTGGAATCCCTAACTTAACAGGGTTTCGTGAATGTATAGGGCAGAGTATTCCTTCTGAAAAGATATATAGTGACATGCGTTTGGGAGAATCTCTGGAGATCACCGCCATACCTACTTTAATTATTGACGGAATGCTTTTTCAAGGAGTCCTTAATACAAATGATTTGGATAAAATTGTACAAAAGGCACTTCAGAGCCAGAGTAGTCAGATACCATCTGCCAATGAATAATAGTTATTTCAGAAATTTGGTATTTATTCTACAAATTATTAGATTGGGTTGAAGGGAGATTTTTCCACCAGATATTTACTCCCTGAAGTATTTTTCCACCAAAAAATTTTCAAAAATGAACGCATTAGTGATTAACTTTTTAGCTTCTTGGTCATCGTAATGGGACTGATGGCCCTCTCTACCACCCCCGCTACCTCGTCAAGTGTCTCTGCACATGGAGATTGTGTTGCTCTATGCGGCTAATTCTGTGGAGATGCCCGAAAAGTCAGTACAGATGGCACATGTTCAGCAAAATCCTATTCATGGTTTAAGAAGTTGTTTTCTGATTGTGAAATGTCATAAAGCTTAGCATTCTTTTGATGCTTCAAAATACTCATAGTTTACAGTATCCTTCCCATGAGTTCTCGGAGGGTTATGCAATTCATGTGTGGACTTCCATTCCTGTTTAACATGCGAAATTGTTTTCTGGTAACAATTGCTTTCTCTATTATATTCTTGTGTAGAATAGCAAGTGCTCAGATTAATTCGTCTTCATATGAGTTTTCTGAGATTTATCGTATTGGGGATGAAGCTCGGGGAGACTCCATCTTATTTGCACACCACGAGTATGCCCAAATAGCAGTGAACAGTAACAATTATTTATTCGTTGGTGGGCACGGGGAGTCTCCTGTGATGTACTTTTCAGATGAGGGGCATTTTGCTGGCTACGTCGGTGCACAAGGAAAAGGCCCTGGTGAGTTTAAAAACAGTAGTAGCATCCTCGCTGGTCCGGGAGATTCTGTTTATGTCTTTGATGTGGAATTGCTACGGTTACTGGTTTTTGATTCAACTACATTACGATACGCCTACAGTATTACTGTTCCTTCAAGCGGATTAAATCCGTCAAGTCCTTTAAATTTGTTAGGAGTGACCACTACTGGTTATGTGTTCAGATATCATACATTCTACCGTCCGCCAAATAGTTCATCTGGTGGATATGATCCTGATGAATCAAGATTTTCATTTGTAAACCTAGCGGACAGACAAGGGATCACTCAAACATTCTTAGCAAAACTACCTGCTGCTGAAACAGTCGTTAGGACATCTAGATCGTCTATCGCCGTGATGCCATTACCTTTTGGCAGAAGTCCTTATTTTGCCTATAAAGACGGGTTATTATATGCTGGTTGGAATGACGTGATTGACATTTCAATTACTTCCGAAAAGGGTGACAAAATAGGAACCGTAAAGATCGCACATGAAGCTAGCCCCGTTACCCAAAAAGAGATAGATGCTGAAGTAAAGAAAATCCTTTCAAGAAGAAATCAAAGATCCATACGAAGATCTAAATTACTTCCTGTGACAAAACCTGCGTATGACGCACTGGTGGTTGATGATCATGGACACATCTGGATCAGGAAATTCCCTGAACCGAAATCAGAATATGCCAAATGGTTGATCCTTGACTCCGAAAGTACGCTTCTTGGCGAGATGGAACTCCCAGCTAACCTGCTCCTTAAAGTGATAAAAGCAGGTCGTGCATATGCGAGTATCAATTCCGAGGAGTATGGTCCCTACATCGCCGTATACGAGGTTGCGGAGTGACAAACGATAGTAGCAAGTCCTTGGAGTTGTTACTATCGTCATATCATATCTTTCTGCCAATTCATGTGGACACGCTTCTTGTTCATAATGTGCAGGGAGAATTGTTCATTTCTATAGCTCTATAAATGCTCACTGATATATCATTGGCAACGATTTGTTTACATAGGCGACCCTTATGCTGATTGAGCAGTTATGGTTTTTGATAGGGATTCAGGGAATTTTGTGGCAAATACTGCCGCAAATGGCAAAGCCCCTCAAGAGATCCCCCACTTGCGGTCATTGAGCTTCAGGACAGGAAGTGAGGATTGTTTCAACAAGGTTTGAAATAACCACGCGTACCGATATTCAGAAGTCGAAATTGTTGTCTATCACTACACCTGCGTATGATGCAATGGTTATTGATGATGATGGAAACATATGGATCCGAGAATACCCAGATTTCAAGTCAGAATTGTCAAAATGGGCATATATTGAAACCTATTTTTAGGACAGAATAAATAACTATAGACAATTATTAATTCTGGTTCTACTGCGTTTTCTGTGGATGATTAGTCCATACATGTTCAATGATCAGAGTCCTTAAAGAGTAGCCGTTGCCAAGTATATGGAATTAATGGTGTGCGGTAATGACGACTGGCAATCAGGCTGAGTACAGGAAATTGATGTGTGGTACAAGAGAGTTGAGAAACTGATAAATGTTCTTTAAAAGTTCTTTGAATAGTCTTTCTTAATATTTCTAAATCCTCTGGGAGAGAAATGGATATACACATATTTCCTGTTTGATATGCGGCAAATCCACTGTAAATCATTGATTCTGTGTTAGTGTCTGGATACCACATTTGAAGATTAATTTCTTTGCAACAATGATTGACTGTTTTTCTAAATTTAATGTATTCCTGCTTATTACCAATTATAGTATACCATTCTGCAATCATTGGTAAAATTGTTGAGATATTCATGAGATGTGTATAGGGTTGATTCTGCCCAAACTCCATATCAATGAGATCTTCGTAGTCATTCGATGAAACAGGAAAATAATTTCCTATTTGATAAGCAGTGGTGATACTGAGATATAGTTCTCTTAGCCATTTCAAGGCATCATCTTCATGATTGGTCTGTTTGAGAAGTAGTAGGGCAGATGCGATTTCTATTCCATGACCATCATATCTCGGCAAATTGGAAACTGAATTGTTCTTGAGTAACTCCAATAGAAGATCAACAGCCTTAGGATTATTAGAGCCACTATCATCCTTAACTGTTTCTGGAGTATTGTAAAACTGACTGATTCCTAAAACACTTAGAAACCCAATTACTTCATATACTCGGAGTGGGTACTCTATAGATTCTGCATCATTGGAAAGATAAGCAAGTCCGTCTTCAATTAAACATGCTGGGCTAATTCGTTCAGCATAGATTAATGAAATCTCAATATACTTTTCGTACAGTTGAATGAAAAACCTCTGGGATCTAGTATCTTCCAAGAGATTATGATAACGCAAAAAATCCCATGTTTTAAGTAACGTCCGCTCAGCCGAAAGTAATGCTGGGCGAATATTTTCTACATCCTGAGCCCATCTGAATAACACATCTAAACATAGATGCAAAAGTCGTAGTACCTTATGATGCTTTCTATATGATTGCGGAGATGGAAACCTTGGTAAGTTACTCTCAAATAAAATTTGATCAATTAATCCATAGAAAAAGACTGGTTCATCCTCATTCTGGTCAAGCAGAGCAAGAGATTTTCGCATCAAGCTCTTATGTTTAATCGGAAACAAGTACTCATCCATGAAATACTCCTCAATAAGAAGTGCTAAGGTCTCACCCGTCCAAAGGGTATACTCTACATGTCCAGAAATACGACTTGTATTGACATATCCTTTCCAGTTAGGGTCTACATTCTGTTTCAATATTCCCCCACAGCATAGAATGATTTTCTTTGGTAGTTCTTGGTGAGAAACATGTACTCGGCTACTGAGGTAAACATCTTTTATTTCATCAAGCGATGGCCGAATATCAGTAGGATTGTTACCATTCCAATTACTTCGAGTGATGTCTCCAGCCTTGATTGTGATCAAAAATAATTTTCTTATATTATCAGTTGGATCTTCACCTACTGCTGCAATATCAACACCATCTTGTCTTACCCCTCTCTGTGGTTGACTAAGGGGTTCTATTTTCATGTTAAGAAGTAGGTCAGCAACAAGTACATCCAGCTCACCTGACTCGCTTACTGAAGCCAAGTAATCTCTAAGTACTAGCTTCATGATTTGCAGTGTCCTTTTGGTTACTAATTTTTTTCGCTATTTTCGTTAGCTGAACTTGACGAGTTGAGTGGATTTCCATTCACAGCCATAAATCGCCAATTTATTCGTTTTATTTGATGCCTCAGAGGATTTATGATAAGTTCTCTAGGGATCTCATACTCAGAACGAATAGTGTTAAAAGATACCTTTGAGGATTTGCCAGTGTCGTCTGAGGAAAATGATGCTCTCCCGTATTTCACTGGAATCGTAGGAATTAAACTAAGTAGTCTCGAGTCATTGAACATGTTTTCCTGATGCAAACGATTAATCATTTTTTGGCGTTCTACATAGAAGCGATGAGCCCGATTAGGTGGTGGAATGAACTCCTTTAGGTTAGGTCTTCCTCCTAAGAAATTATAATAACTATCAGATCGACCAATTGCATCAGTAATAGACTGTCGAGTAGATCCCGAGATGTCAGAATTTTCAATTAAATCCCTCAGATACTTTCTTCCTAAACTGGGCTTATTATATAGGATTACATGCTCAAGAATGCTAACTATCATCTCGCAAATATGATTACTCACTTCTTTTCGTGAAAGTACCGAAATCAATAGGGATGTTAGTGCATTGTAATCTTCTACATAGCCAATAATAGCAAAGATTAAGCGTTCTATATCTCCCTCATCAAGCTGGTTTAACTCCGAAGAATCAAATAGAATTTTATTATCACATTGAATGGAATTTTCCGTCATGAAGTACTTCACTAAGTCGGCTGCCGCAAAATGTAATCTTGAGGATTTTGATGCGAACCATCGCGTCATTTTCGATTCAAGAACTGATAAATGCTTATCAATGAGTTGAGTTAATGTATGTTTATAGAGATTGGGAAGTGAATTAATTTGATTAATATCTCCATATGATTCACTAAGAACAACATTTTCAATAAATCTCAGGACCCGTTCGGGATAAGTTTTGGCGAGGCTATACATAGCCCAATCTAGCTCATCAAGAATAAATTTATGATCAGCGGGTATGTCTGCGAGATGATCTGTAACATTCCAAAACCAATCAGAATCACCAAACTTGTTTGAGTGATGAAATAGTACTTTTGATAGAACGTGTTGGATCTTTATTTTTTTGAGTGATGCCAAGTAAAAAAGTCTCTCTTGAACTCTTACGAGATGCTTACTCTCCGGTAAATTATACAAGAGAAATACATAGGCTCTACAAAGTGTGGACAAAAGAATCTCGTCATTATTATGACAAAGCTCTTCAAAGCGATTAATGGTATCGCTAATTTTTTTCTCATGCACTTGGATATCGTAACTAAATCTAGATAAAGCCATAGTACCAACTCGTTGCAGAGACAGACGTTCTTTTTTTGTCAACTCTATAGCTTTTCTGTGGGCTGATTCATGGTCAAATTTAGATAGAGAAATGAGAGCATAGGTGGCTAATTCAACCGTTCTGTTTTGTGGTTGCTCTAAACAGGTGGACAACAATGACTCTGCTTTTTCTTGAGACTGGCTAGCCCATCGCTCAATTGATTCATAAAGTTCTCTCGGGAACAGGTAGTCCTCTTTTGCTTCCAAAACTGGTCCTAAATGATTTACAAGATCTATGGAAGTATAATCTAATTGAGGTATTACACTACAGAATTTTAGGTAGATTGAACTTAAAGGTAATTCGGATTGTGGATCCTTTATCATTAGAAGTGCGGCTTCTTCTAAACGAATCAATATATTTTTAGAACAATCTTTCTCAATTGATAAGAACAGCACCGCAATTGATTTTTCTGTCAATCCTAATTTACGGAACAGATCATAAGCCCGAAGAAATTTTCTGGCAGTCACATTAAGATCGCTCCACTCATTAGATATCTGGATTGCGCAATATTGAGGTATCCAAGTGGCAAGTAGCTCATCTGAGGAAAACGATATTTTATCAAATTCTATCTTAACTAGCCCCCTCTGAACCAGTGGTTCAATATCCTTATGAAGAGGGGGCTGCAATGTGGCAGGGTGGGTCTGTGCATTTGCAATAATCTCTGCAACACTGAGTAATTTCTGCCTAACTTGGTTATCACTCATATCAGTAAGCTTTTAGCACTTTTCAATGAAATTTTTTTGGAAGCTTATGAGCAACTAAAATCATTGCGTTCAAATACTCTGACGAAATGCTAAATCAAATCGCAGAAGGTTTGGCTAGGTAAACTCAAATGATCACTTGAGAGAATAGTTTTTGATAGATGGTGTAGAACATACATCTCAAAGATCCTCAGAAATTTTACCAAGATACACATCTTTCCTTTGGATTAGTCTAACAATATCCGATTGACCAAGTCTATTGTGATTATTGTATCCAATTACACCTGAATGAGACTCATCGTTCATTGTAGGTAAATGAATTACATCGCAAGGAACTTTATTCTTAGTTGAAACAATCTGTTTCAACATTCCAACTTGCATTGTCACAAATCTACCCTGGAATTTTATGTTCATTTTTCTTTGAACCACTTTACGTACACGATCAATTGCTTGAGATATACCTAAATTTTTATAGTATTCAAGCCAGTTTACAGAAAGGTATTCCTCATTAGTCCTTAATGTAAATGCACTTGTTAAAGGTAGCCCATCTTCCCCCATAGATGATGGCTTACAGTAGCGACAAACATGATGCTCGTCTTCAATTTTCAAGTTAGACATTCAAGGAATTGCTCTGAGTATTGGCCGAATCACTTGCATGGCGATCTCTTTACTGCCTGAACCCTGAACTCTAAGTGGAGGATCTCGATTTTCCAAAATTCCTGCGAATTCTACACTTCCATCAAGCATGAAATTAATTACAGCTGAGGCAGGTGTGGCATGCCATTCAATTTGTAATGTTCCGTCAGAACATATTCCTATCTGGGGGTAAGGTAAAACCTTTCCGTAGAGTGAGAAAAACAAAGCCATTTCCTTCAGTGAGTCAAAGTGCATAGCAGGGTCATCTGGGTGATCATCAATTGTAACTTCTTGAAGATACCTTAAGCGGTCAGCAATTTTTGTAAATTCCATCTTATCAATAATTTCAACTATCTCCTGCTCATCAATGGCATTTTGAAGTTGCATGAAAAAACTATTTTGGCTTGAAAGTATATTATCAGAAACTCTTACTGGGAGTATAATGGTGTGTGAAGCTCCATTGACAGACTCTGTATCAGGGTTATACTGATCTAAATTTTTCCTCATATAACTGCTGTTACCATTGGTGTCCGAAGAGCGATGGACACAATGAAAGGATGGATCGTCTAAATCATTCCACTCAAACAATGGCTTATCGTAATCTATTACACTAATCATAATTACACTAATATTTAATGAGTATCGTCTGTACTGCCATACCTAATGATCCCATTGACTTATAGGAAATACTTCAACTCCTCGGTTCAACTCAAACACATCCATCCATCAAAAACAGATTAATCAGTGAGAATCCAACAGTAAATAACTTACTGAACATTTTTCACCAACTTATGTTCCAAATTTTGGTTCTAACACGAATCATTTGGGTAGATTCACAGACTGCCTCCAAAGAAGAGAATAGCAACTCTGAAATTTTAAAATTTATTGTATGTTCCCCCGATAGTTTTGATTTCTAAGATCTTTCCGTCATTTTCTCCGCTTTCGCGTTGGACTGTGGATCACATAATGCTTGCACACTACGTGTATAATTATTCACTGGATATTACCTCACATCTATTTCCTTATTGTAATAGATCTTCAAGGTCCTTATTTATAGCAGTTTCAGCAATAAAGATTCTAGGAATCTATCATACAAGGAAATGTGTTGGTAAAATCAAAACTAATCAATTCCACACAAATAGTGATAAAACCATTCTGAAATGATCTATAATGAGTAAGTGAGCATGAGACTAGTAGACGATAGAATAAACTATGATGTTCATAAATGATAACGCAAGTTTGCAAATTGTAGTGGACTTTTTCCGCAGTTTTGCTGTTTCCTAAGTTGAGAAATATTGAACGAAGGGGCTATTTTATATGACTTTTTACTCCATTTCTGGTAGTTCTTCTTGGGGGCGTTCTGCTTTCACTTTTTTTGCATTTTTGCCCAATTTTATTCCCATTGCTTTGAACACTTTTCGCTGGAATGGTTTCAGATTTGCATCTTGTTTGAGAAGAATGCAGTGGGTCTTGTTTTGTGGGAGCACGGTCGTAATCCGTATCTGATGATTGAGACTGACTTTGAGCGTACCCCAGCTCTCATGGATTCCATGAATGCGCAGTTTACTGCGAATCAGATGCGCCATATGAAACGCAAGGATTGACAAAAACAGATGCGCCTCAACCCGTGACGGATCCCGGTGATAGATCGGACGTAACCCCAACTCCGATTTCATTGAGCGAAAGGTTTGTTCAATCTCTCCTAATCGCCAATAGGTGCGTGCAATGGTCTCACAATCCCAGTCGGTATGACTCGTGCGTAATACATAGCCCCCCGAAGTGTCAGTACATTCATCGTAAGCCGACAGCTTACGTATCTGGATCCGTTTCGCATTCGGACTCTCTTTTTTCTCAATCACCTTGACCTCATACTGGAAGGCAACCTTACTGTATTTCTCGGTCAGCCTCCCCACTTTATTTTCTATGACCTGAAGCTTCTTCGGTCGACCTTTCACTGAAAGTCCCTCATTGAGATACGTGATCGCTTTCTCAAAATCCGTGCGCTTTTTATCAAGGATCTGATCATTCTTATACGGTTTGGTTTCACTATGCAAATACACGCGCTGCTCTTGATCTTTCACCCCAAGCGTCCATGCCCGTATCTTTGTTTTCGTTGTCGTTTGAAACGTTTTGTGAGGCGTTTGCTTTGGCACTGTCGGCGTTTTACTCCGCTCAACACAAAGCCAGTGAAGCCCCTTATTTCTTAGGTAATTCAGGTTTTCCTCTGTCGCAATCCCAGCATCCATAATCACCGTTAGATCCTTTTGATCCAGTTGATCAATCGCTTGTTTGAGTGTGTGAGGCTCACTGGCATTACCCGGATATATCTTCGCCTTGAGAGGAAACCCAGATCCGTCTAAAACCAACGCTAACGTCACCAATAAGCAATCATGTCGCTTTTCTTTACTGCGTCCATGTTTGAGCAATGGTCCATGCTCACTCCCCATATAGAATGTATTGGTCAGGTCATAAAAAATCACGGTGTCTCCAAAGCCTAACAACTCCTTGGTCTTGCCAAAAAGTTCATTCATAATGGTCTCATGATGATCAAAGAGATGGTCTCCAACATTGTAAAGCGATCGTAGACTCGGGTCCGTGGCATTGAGTAAGTCTAAAATACTTGAGCGTTCCATCATCCATTGATGGGTTTGCAATTCACTGCCAGGACTGAGCATGCGACCCACGACTAAACCCATTGCCCAGTGAATCTGGTCTTGGCTGAACCCCAAGGGTTTGAGGATCTTTTCAAACCCCAGTAAGCTAAGCGCTTTCAAGGCCACACGTTCTCCTCCGACAGTTCGCGAGTCGGTGTGCTCAATTTCATGGGTAATGATTACATCTCGATCATCTCGCGGATCATGAATATCAAACCTCTGTGCCTTGAGTTTTTCAATCAATTCCTTACCTGTACGCTCTAACACTGGATCTTCCATCGGAAGACATGGATCCCCCCGTAAGTCATTTTGAATCATTTGCATGAGCGGTCTCCATTGCTGTTGGGGAATACTGAAATGCTTCCCAAGATTTAGGAGAGTTCGTTGCTTTGAAAGACCGTCAACTCGGTAGGTAATCGCTAAGGAGAAACAGGTGGCTTTTTTGCCTGATTTGAGGGTTCGGGATTTAGCGCGAATAAACATGAAAAAAGTGGGTAAATGAAAGGAGTTATACGCGTGAGCCCAAAAAAGTTGAAAAAAAGTCCACTACATTAGGGGTTTTTGAGAAAAAATTTCAAAACACCAAAAAAAGCCCGATTTGGGGCTAAAATCACTGATTTTACCTCGAAAATCAGTAAATTAATTGGAAATTTTTCTCAAAAATCTACGAGCCTTGCAAACTTGCGATAGGACTGTTCTTGTATGGTTGATTGATAAATGAGCGCTAAAGTAACGCAAATCAGGCAGAACCGTCCTACTATAAGATCTAATATTGCGATGGCGCCAGGTGCGCTCTTCTCGATGATCATACAGCATTCCTGCCACCCCCGTCTCTGGACATACCAAATTCTTCCCCGAATGAACAATGTAAATATCAAT
>JAPOTS010000024.1 GCA_026709065.1 Bacteroidota bacterium | reverse complement strand
GTGACAGGTTTGAGTAACGCAGGTAACTGCGAAGCATGATCTAATGTACGCATGTCTAATTCTATTTCCAAAAGCCTAATGCGATTTGGGCGCGTCGGTCGGTTGGGGGAAGCCAGCCTTGGATCTCTTTCAACCGCTTATTTAGCTTTTGCCCAATACTAGCTATACAACGGGTCGTCCTTAAATAACGACTAAGCCGACTCATATGTCCTGTTCGGTGCAACGTCAACGTTTTGTCTAGATCTTGTTCAAGTATATGAGCTGCACTCCAATTGCGATGCAGTAATCCACATGAATGTCCATTAACGCATCAAGGGTTTTCCCATGGTCTGGAATCTCGTAGGCCTGTTTCATGGCCCCTTTGATTTGACCTGATTCCGATTCTCCAAGAAAACTTCACACGCTCTCACGTTTGCAAAACTGGCAATATTGAATTCCGCTAGGATCGAAGCAATCTACAATCAGTCTTGACAGTGGAGCGACTCAGGTCTTAGAGCTTGACCCATGCAGTCGTGACATGTCTCACGAGATACTCATTCATTGTCTGAAAATCTTAATGGCGATAGGCTATTCATGGATATCTGCGGGAATTCCATTTGGTACTCTATTGCTTTGATTCAGAAGAATGATTATTCAGAAGATGAATAGAAATTGTGGGATAAGATGAGCTCAAGGATTTCAGGGGTAGCGAAGGATAGAGGAATAAACCTATGATGAAAACTATGTGCATTTTACCGATCAAGGCATCGTTTTATGATTGCACGATGCCTAATATGATCCAAAATGAATCCAAATCATATAATTGAGAATTCATTACACCCTCAAATTATTACTCCTCATTAAGCGGTGACAATGTTCAACAAAATCTCACTTTCCCAGCAGGAGTATCCAAAACGTATTTAATTCTGTAATGATTAAAAGATCTATAGTAACCCATCTGTTTATCTGTATTGTGGGAGTGTGTTTGTTGGCGACTGATGTAAGAGCTCAAGATCAGAAAGAGCCAATTGAAGTTTCAGATTTGTTAAAGATTCGGCAATTAGGGAATATCACCGCATCGCCTAATGGTCGGTATATTGCCTATACGCTTCGGTCGATTATTTCCGATGACGACGATGACTATGTCTATCGTTCGGAGCTCTGGATATTAGGAGCAGACCGGTCTGCTCCTGCTCATCAAATGACGTATCAAGGTGCAAGTTCACCCGTTTGGCACCCAGATAGTGAGCGAATCACATTTTTGAGATCAGTTGATGGGAAATCACAACTTTTTCAGATTTCAGTATACGGGGGAGAGGCAAACCAAATCTTGACCTTTGAACATGGGATCAGTGAGCCGCAGTGGTCATCAGATGGACGCTATCTATTGTTTGCTTCAGTGCTTGATCGAGATCAAGTAGAAGAGATGACTGGTTCAAAAAGAGAATGGACACAAGAAAGGCCTGCAAGAGCTTCATGGGAGCACCATGCTGATGATCCTAATCCTGATGGGAACCTGTCAAATGTAAGAGCATGGCTCAATGAAAATGAATCTGAGTCAAATCCACGGCTTCTGACAAGACTCAACTTTCAGGGCGAATTAGATCTCTCTCCCGATTATCGAACGAGGCATTATTTTGTGGCAGATTTTTCAAAAGAGGAGCCATCAATCAGTTTGGTTACTTCTGGACATTATAGTTTTAGTGGAGCCACATGGCTGATGGATAATCGCCAGATCATTGTCAGTGGATTTCCAGAAACTGCGGGACATCCAGATCGAGAACTTGACCGTGATCTCTTCATTGTGGATGTAGAAAACTCACGAAAACGATTGTTATTAGACATAGGAGGATATAGATTAACCTCTCCTATAGTTTCTCCTACAGGACGGTTCATTACATTCCAAGCCACTAGTCTTGGTGACCCTGGATATGCTCAAACTGAACTAGGTTATTTTCCAATTGATGGGTTAAGTCCGCCAGAAATGCTCACGCTTGATTTTGACCGAAGTATTCGTAATGTCAGGTGGTCTCATGATGATTGGTTTGTTTATTTCACGGCTCCCTCCGAAGGGGGTGTGCCTCTGTATCGAGTATCAATCAATGAGGGACGTCCTGCACTTCCGACCTCAGTTGCAGATTCGCTTACTGCGGATAGTTTGGCTCGGACTGCAAGGTCCTTTTATTTCCGAGGTGAGTTATTACATCGTGGGCTTCCTGTTGAACAACTCACAACTAATGAGTCTGGTGTTGGGAGTTATGATATTACAAAAGCGATGGCATATATGACCATGACTCAGATTGCTAACCCATCTGAGATGTATACTTCTCCAATGAATTTTGACTCTCCGTTAGCGGTTACAAGTCATAATTCAACATGGCTGAAGAATAAGGCACTCAGTATCCCAGAATCATTTAGGTTACGTCGGGATACGATTGATGTTCAGTATTGGGTGATGCCTCCCACTTTTCAAGTTGAGCGGCAGACCTATCCACTCTTGGTTGCAATCCATGGTGGGCCTGCATCCATGTGGGGGCCAGGTGAGGCGACTATGTGGCATGAATTTCAATTTTTTGCCGCCAAGGGTTATGGCTTGGTCTATTCCAATCCCCGTGGATCTGGTGGATATGGTCATGGATTTCGAAAGGGCAACTTTCAGGATTGGGGGGTAGGGCCTGCCGACGATGTGTTGGCAGTTGCATCAGAGGCAGTGAGGCGGACGCG
Source organism: Bacteroidota bacterium (assembly GCA_026709065.1). Classification (GTDB taxonomy): domain Bacteria; phylum Bacteroidota; class Rhodothermia; order Rhodothermales; family Bin80; genus Bin80. The sequence goes on along the minus strand of JAPOTS010000024.1, from coordinate 73,144 downwards.
TTGGGTGGATTCCGATCGTCAGGTTGTCACTGGTGGCTCTTATGCAGGATATCTTACCGCATGGATTATTTCTCAGGATGATCGTTTCAAAGCAGCGGTTGCACAGCGGGGGGTTTATGATTTGTCAACATTTTTTGGCGAGGGTAATGCTTGGCGTTTAGTTCCCACTCATTTTGGGGGCTATCCATGGGAGTTAGGAGTCCTATTAAGAGCAAATTCTCCGATTACATTTGTAGATCAAATTCGCACGCCACTTTTGATCATGCATGCCGATAACGATTTACGAACTGGTGTTATTCAGAGCGAAGTATTGTATAAAAGTCTTAAAGTACTTGAACGTCAAGTAGAATATATTCGATATCCTAAAGCGGGGCATGATCTTTCTCGTACGGGAAATCCTAAACAGCGAATTGATCGAATGCTTAGAATCTGGGAATTTATGGAGCGTTATATAGGAGATGGAACTTAAATAGTATGATTGCATCAGAGATGCATCGTTTGCGAAATGCACTACGGTCATTAGATATTCAAACCACGGTAGTGCTGGTGCTGTGTGCGTTACTGATGATTGTGACGTTTAAGTTTGGAAGTAGAACTTTTTTTCTTGAGCATATCGCTCCATCTGGAGGTCCATTGCAGGCGTGGGGATGGTGGTTTTTTATTCAGGGAATTACGGGCTTCGTCATTCCTGTACTCGTTTTAGTGATTGGATTTCGTAACAGTTTTAGGAAGGTTGGATTGGGGCTTGGAGACTGGAAATTAGGACTGATTATCCTTTCAATGTATGTTCCAGTGGTCATCATTGGTACTTGGATATTTTCGGACGCCAGAGCTTTTCAGTTGCAGTATCCTCATTTTCGCGGAGCGATTGACTCATGGCCGATATTCATGATCTATCATGGATATTTTTTAATGTATTGGCTCGGCTGGGAGTATTTATGGCGGGGATTTGTGTTATTTGGTACGCATCACACTTTTGGAATTCATGCAATTTTTGTCTCTGCACTTCCCTACGCATTATTACATTTAGACAAACCGACTAGTGAATTATTTCTTTCGTTAGTTGGGGGGATTATATTGGGTGCATTGGTATGGCGCTGTCGTTCGTTTTGGATAGCAATTCCAATCCATGCAGTACAGATGCTTGCGATTGATTTTTGGAGCAGTTTACGCCTTCGTACAGGTGCCAGCGGAATTGGACTTGATGCAATAAGGATTGCTTTGTCTGGAATTTGACGATCTCATAAAATACAAAGTGTGAAGTTGCAGTCGCTTATACAGGATATAAGAAAATTGATTCTTGAAGACAGCGTTTCCGATTGAGTTGATTGAAGATATTCAAATGTAGAGACTCTAACAAGCCTTGATGGTTGAATAAATAAACCAATGAATTTAGAAGGGAATTAGTGGTTGATGATCAAGCTTAATTCTTTGTACAACATATGCTTAAATAATTTTGAAGTTGACCTTCCGAATTTTGGTAGATTTGACTAGTATTTAGACAAGAAAATTTGTAATTGATCTTTGCAGGCAGATTTAGTTCTATGAACGGTTTTACGAAAATTATTGAGGAGGTTGGAGGGATTGCTACGTTTTCCATCAAGGTCTTTACTCAGCTATTTCAACGTCCGTTTGAATTTAGAGAATTATTGCGTCAGATGGATGAAACTGGATCAAAGAGCCTCATTTTAGTGTTAGTCACTGGATGTTCAATTGGGATTGTATTGTCAATGCAGAGTCGGGGGACATTGGCACGTTTTGGTGCAGAAGCCGTACTTCCGAGCATGTTGGCATTATCCATTGTCAAAGAAATTGGCCCAGTGATTACATCTCTGGTTCTGGCAGGGCGTTTAGGTGCGGGAATTGCAGCTGAGCTTGGCTCAATGCGTGTGACTGAGCAGATAGACGCGTTGGAGGTTTCTGCACTACAGCCGTTTAAGTACATAGTGATTACGCGTGTTTTGGCATGCGTAGTGATGTTTCCACTTCTTACGATTGTTTGTGATATCATTGCGCTCTTGGGAGGATATATTGAGGCCCTGCTTTCAAGTAATCTGGACTATCGACTTTTCATTGATAAGGCATTTTCAAGCCTACGACTCTCAGATGTTCTTTTCTCCACTGGAAAGACATGTGTGTTCGGGTTTTTAGTTTCCATAGTTGGATGTTATTCTGGTTACCATGTAAAAGGTGGAACTAGAGAGGTTGGGCAAGCTGCCATGCGGGCGGTTGTCATCGGATCATTACTTGTTCTCTTGGCAGACGTGTTGATGGTCAGACTTTCGTTAATCTTATTTGGGAGTTGAACATGCCTCAACCAGAAATAGTCATCAGTGATATATACAAGGCGTTTGGGGATAGGGAGGTTTTGAAAGGGATTTCAGTCAATGTGGAGCGGGGGAGTACTCTAGCAGTAATGGGAGGATCTGGATCGGGAAAGAGTGTCTTATTAAAGCATTTGGTCGGATTGATGCTTCCCGATTCTGGAGAAGTCTGGGTTCAAGGTCAGCGCATTGACGAATTATCTGGAAAAGATTTGAATGCAAGTCGATTAAGGATAGGCTATTTATTTCAGGGGGGTGCATTATTTGATTCATTGACAGTTGCTGAAAATTTGGATTTTGTGCTCCGTCGTCATACAACCATGAATCCAGTTGAGCGCAGGGAGTATATTCAAAATGTGATTGCTTGGGTTAATTTACCAGATGTAGCAAATCAGTATCCAGCCGAACTATCTGGTGGACAAAAGAAACGAATTGCTCTCGCGAGAGCAATCATCCTCAATCCAGATATTTTATTGTGTGATGAACCAACAACTGGGCTTGATCCGATCAGCGTCCGAACTGTATCACATCTGATTATGCGATTGAAAGCAGAACGTGGAATCACCAGTGTGGCTATCACGCATGACTTGTTATGTGCTGAGATCATTGCTGATAATGTAGCATTTATTTTTGAAGGGAAAATTCTTCAACAAGGCCAACTCACTGAGTTGCGTTCAAGTGAGCATCCACAGCTCAGAGATTTTTTTGGATGATTTCTTATACGGAGAAACCGTCACTATCAGGCTTGAATGAACCTGGGCTTATTCATGAGTCTCTTTGGAAAAAATAAATCCGTAGAGTATTGCAACAATTGTTGAGATGATTCAATTTTACTTAACTAGGATTTTCCCCATCTCAATGACTGAATATTTGGGCCAAGAATTCAAGGTGAAAATTATTTTGACGTTACTGATCTGAGGGCTGATCTCTTAACGTAATGATAATAGGATGCAAGTCATCCATACCATCAATCACATTTAATTGGACAGAGTCAATAGGCGGAGATTAAATTTTGGGTAATCGACGACTAAGATTTGAAAACAGCAATTTCAAACCAGTGTTAGAACGCGATAATGCAGTAGTAGAAATGATGACACCTTTGACTGCACGACGCGAAATTTTGACTTCTTGGCCGCTCTTGAATGTAGGAGTCTCATAGATCCGTTGTAAAGTAAGAACTGCCATAATGAGGGCCCATAGGCAGAACCGCCGAATGCCAGTTTCATGAGAAGGAATCATAAGAGTGTAACGTAACGCGTTTTTCAGATGGTGGTGCCCAATGGCAATCAAAGAATTCAAGCCCTCAACGAATCGGGGATCCATGGTGTCGGGTGAAAGCATCTGAAGCTTAAATCCTGATTCATCAAAAACGCTTTGTGGTAACCAGCATGCTCCTCTGCGCTGGTCTTCCCAAATATCTTTCAGAATATTTGTGGTCTGGAGTCCTTGACCAAAAGACGCTGCCAACGAGAAGAGATCTTTTCTGCGTTCGCCGATTTGCGGAGAGTAGTGACAAAACAACTCAGTGAGCATTTCACCAACAACTCCTGCAACATGATAGCAATATCGGTTGAAATGATCAACATCGGAGAGTCCTTCTAAGCTTGCAGCCTGCTGGAACTCAGCCATACCATCAGCCATAATACTCACACAACGGTGAAGCGCTTTTTGTTGAGCATCAGAAAAGCTATTTGTGATACGTATCACCCGATAGGTATTGAGAATCAGATCATTCTCGCGCTCTGTGGCAGAGAGTGTCAATAGGTTTGATAGGTCTTCGGAAAAAGACTTCGCATCACATTTACCTTTCAATACATATAGCCATCGATCACAAAACTCACGTTTTTGTATGGCTGAAAGAGCCTCTTCATCTTCAATCGTGTCGGTAATACGGCAAAGTAGATAACCGTTACCAACGGCAATTTGAAGTTCAGGGGGTAGCTGAGGAATTGTCAATGCAAACGTTCGGGAGACATCCTGAAGGATTTCCTTTTGGAAAGCAAGATCATCGCTAAGAAGATTAGAATGAGTATTAACTGTCAATTTCTGTGATAATTTATTTGAGCAGAGGAGCGAGACACAATTAGGTACAAATTAATTGTGATGGCATTACCTTAGATGTATTTAGTTTTCGGGCAGTCTATACCATTATGTTCGTGATTATCTATGAAAATAACGATGCTCGTTGGTAAAAACCCTTTACAAAATGATGATTAGAATGGGGATTATATACGTGAGTGCCCGGATTGTTGAGATACCAGCCCAAAGGTTCAAAAAAATTAATTAAACAGTTGCAGTGAATTACAATTAATTCCCATCTTTTTCGTATCTGTGTGTATACACATAAATGCTCAGAAAAGACCTGGTAAATCATTCTGTAAGGCATGTCTTGGGTAGATCTTTTGAAAATGTTTCCTGACAACGACACCGCTGAAAAGTAGTTCACACATTTACGTTGGGTCCGTAAACCTAAATCCCTAAACGTGGATTAGATAACATTCTGGTAGGTGCGGCGCATGGGTTTATGCCCTATTCGTTGTAGAACTTGCAATAAGCAATTCAACGTACGTATTGGTACCATTATGCAGGACTCCGAGCTTAGTTATCAAGTTTGGGAGATTGCTCTCTACATCATTACTGCAAGCATCAAAAGTGTATCCAGCATGAAATTGCATCGTGATCTAGGAGTTACCCAGAAGACTGCTTGGCATCTGGCTATCGAATCCGTGAAATATGGAATAATTGATCATTCAATCTCTTTGAAGGTCATACGGAAGTGGATGAAACCTATATCGGAGGCAAAGAGAAGAACAAGCATGAATACAAGAAGCTCAACGCTAGCACAGGAACGGTTGGCAAAACGGCAGTTGTAGGAGCAAAGGATAGATCAACGAATGAGATACAAGCGTTGGTCGTTCAGAATACAACGGCTAAAACGCTTACTGGGTTTGTATACAGTTCTTCTTAGGTTGGATTGTATGTGTACACAGATGATGCTATGGCTTATGATTCACTTAAAGGATATAACCATCAAACCGTAAAGCATTCAGTCAAGCAGTTCATAGACGGTATGGCACATACCAAAGGTATAGAATCGTTTTGGGCACTATTGAAGCGTGGTTACTACGATACGTATCATCATATGTCACCATGGCAGTTACAGCGATATGTGATGAGTTTTCTGGTAGACATAATGCTCGTTGCATGGACACAGAAAGGCAAATGGAGAGAATGGCGATTGGAGTGGTAGGTAAGCGTTTGACCTACCATAAACTTAAATCAGCAATCCAGATCAGGTAACTGCAAGATGAGTTCTATGCAAACCAACGCTCTCTATTATGGAGATTGCTTGGATTGGATGGAGCAGTGGAATGATCAAAGTGTTGATCTGATTTATTTGGATCCTCCGTTTAATTCCAAAGCAAACTATAATTAGCTGTTCATACGGATGGAGGCGGCGATGCTCAATATCGTCGTTTAATGATACATGGACATCGGAAAACGCAGCTGTAGAAAGATTGAATAAATATCTAAATGCGTCTGTATTAAAGTCACATGATTTGATTTGTGGATTGTATAGAATCTTAGGTCAAAGCGGAATGCTGTCTTCTTTGACTTATATGGCAGAGAGACTTGAGTATTCTTGGAGATTACTGAAAGATGCGGGTAGTATTTACACATTGTGACCCTACTGCAAGTCATTATCTTTAAATACTTATGGATAGCATATGTAAAGGGGGGATTTTTCGGAAGCAGAAGGTTTAAACTGGGAAGTATGTGCACTTCTCAGATGCACATCTATGGGTGACCTACGGATTGCACTGCCTTGCAACAACGACCAAAGACCTTCCTGGGCGAAGTCATGAGATCAACTGAAAGCTGGATTCGGGAAAACGCACGTCCGGTTTGACGAACAGGAGGTCGGTACGACTTATGAGAGCCTACCAAAGGGTGCGCGAACAACGAAAGCGAATGACCCGTAGGACATAAGAAACGTGCCGACCTATTGACTCTACAACCCCACCAATCTAAAGTATGAACTGCTCATCAATGATTGGCCATGATGTATTTCTTCAATCCGAACAGTACACCATCATCATTACAAAGTAGTCCTACTTTCGGGAACGTCTCGTTTTTTAGAACTATGCTCTGGATCAGTTTTGGCATCTTTTTAGAGTTGAATACTACATTTTGTAAAAGACTCCTGTATCTAATCATGCAGTCCAAACATGAAGAACTAACTCCTCACTTGCATTAAAACGTAACTATATTCCACACTATAAATCAGATAATGAATATAGAATGGGGCTCTGCATGAAGCCCATCAATACTGGAGAACGCCCTGTAGATTCATGCCAATATTTCTGGGTATTGTGTCATGTGAATGGACGATTCCATAAGCAGACACGGACAACTGTCCAAATGACCGCACTTCTCCACCAAAGCGGTACATGGTTCCTTGATCAAATGTTGTGATGCCCACGATGGAACGAACTATTGTTTCGTCCAATGGAATTCCATATCCGAGTTCCATTTCGGTGCGATAGATACCATCGTGCGATGGAACGACATCAAGGATCGTCTGCTGCGTAGTGATTCCACGGCGTTGGCTGGGCCCCCAAGAGGGTGTCACTCGCAGTCCTACACCCTTGTCACGGCTACCAAATTCCAACGACCCAGAAACACCCCATTCGGTAAACCCATCTGCGGTATGCATCACCAATCTCTGCATCCGTACATCTCCCTTGAGTCGCAATGCAGGTATCATCACCCGCATTCCCCCACCCAATTCAAGTCCAACCCCGTTCTCTGCACTCCCAGCATCCTGACGAACACCTGCGTCCATATACGGCTGCAGTCCAACGGTCAATTGTGCACTTGCTTCCATCCCTGCACGAATCCGAGTCACCCCTATCTTACGGTCATATAACTCTGTAGAGGTCATCAACACATCTCCGTAGTATCTTAGATTGAATGTATGGACGTATGCCATCCTTCCCTGAACGCCCAGTGCCCCAAATCCTGAACGCCAAGTTGGCTTAAATCCAACATCATTCTCTGTCTGTCCATTTCCAAGTCCAGCAGTTCCCCAAATCCCCCATGTCTCTGTCTGATAAGCCAGATATGGATACACCCCCGTCACGGAAGCATTTGTTCCAACTTTTTGATTATAGGGTTGAGACGATCCCTCTCCCCGGCTATGAGCAACCAGCACACCAGTCAACCAACCAGAGTCCCAGCGATAATCAACACCCGCCATGGCGGTGGACACATCTGCCTCCACCCTCAGTTGATCTTCTTCTCGTTGAAAACCCTGAAACCTCCGATACCCCCCACGCCCCCATACCTGCATGGCTCCATGTGAAGAGGTAATATGACATCCACCAAGCAACTCGGCAAGAGATGGATTCCACGAAGATGCCGAATGCCATAGCTGTGCAGTTTCTCTCCGCGATGCCACAGAGCAGGCCGACGGTTGGTTCCGCAATCGATATCCTAATCCTTCAATGATTTCGGAGGCCGATGTACGCATAAATCGGATTGTATAGGCAATCAGTGCATTTTCGGGGGTATCCAGCGGTGGCCCATCATCGGTGATCGTTGCAGTGGCAACGGCTTTTTCAATCTGAATGGGCTCCGATGTTTCCAAACGTATGGTAAAGGTTTTGGCCTGCCATTGCGTCTCATCATCAAGCAGGGGCACTTCAATGGTCATGGTTTCCACGCCTGCTGTGAACTCTAAGGTGCCTGAACTCGGCTGATAGTCTTCTCCGGCGGTAGCCGAACCATCCTCGGTCTGATAGCGAACCACCACAGACTCAGAGCTTGGAGGATGGAGATCGACCTGAAACTTCGCCGAATGGGCATCCTCAGATACCAGCACATCCTCAATGCGCAGGGTCGTCACTGGTAGAGGATCTAGGATCGTGGCGGTTGCCTGTGCCCTCCCAAGGCCTGCATTGACTGGATTGGAGAGTATGACTTCAAAGGTTTCCTGTCCGTCCTGTTCGGCAAGGCCATCGTTTTCGATTTCAAAATCAATCAAGCCTTGAGTCGCATTGGGATCAAAGATCACAATCCCTCGGGATGCCGTATAGTCCTCTCCCGCTTCAGCCGTTCCATCCAAACTACGATATTGCACTAGAACCACCTGGTCCGTAGCACGACTCAATTCCACTTCTAACTGGATCAATTCCTCATCTTCATAGACGCTCTTGTCATTGATGGAAACGGTTAACGGCTCAAGGGGCTTGTCATTATCCTGAATCGTAATGGAAACTGTTTCCGTAACATTCACATAGTCACCCCCATTGGCGGTGACTCGCAGATCAAAGGTTTCGCTGTCAAAATCTTCATCATCCTGCAAAGCCGTGAGTGTTACGGTTTTCGGTTGATTCCAGCCGGTCGGAGTGAATCTTAGCGGTTGGGGTGGGCTGATGGGCATCCCTGCGTACCCAGAGAACGAAATATTCACCGTACTGGACGCTCTACCGTTGAGGGCGACCTGGAACGAACCTGATGGTCCATCTTCTTCAATGGTTAACGAAGGAGGATTCACCATTAATTCTGGCTCATCCTTGTCATCAATGGTTACCAACACCCTGCCCGTCACAACCCCATCGGTGTATCCAACGGCCGTCAGAATGAACTCGTGAGGCCCATCGTCTTGAAAGTCATCATCACTCTCAGCTGAGAACATCACCGTCTTTGGCTCCTCCCAGTCGTTAGTTGAAAAGGTGAGGGGTTTTTGATCATAACTCAGATCAGGATTCTCAGATGCTGAAAGCGTAACCGTAGTCGTTGATAGTGGTGCTGATGTCAAAGAAATGTTCAGGGGAGCAGATCCTCCCTCATCAACCATCAGCGAACTCTGAACCACCAGTTGAGGAGTATCGTTGTCCCTGATGGTCACCTGAAGTTCTTCGGTCACAGCGACATAGCCGCCCCCATTGGCTGTCAAGGTAAGGGTTACGGTTTCATTGGCAGAGTTATTATCCGCCCCTGCGGTCAGCGTTACATGTTCAGACTGATTCCAGTTCTGCTGCGTAAAGATCAAACGAGCTGGTGCGAGGGTCAACTGTGGTTCTCTATACCCATTGATAGTAAGGATAACGGATGCAGACGGCTCGGAAGACAACGAGACTTGAACGATTGCTCGTCCCTCCTCAACGACGGTAACTGGATCGGGAGATACGATGATTTCAGCAGCATCATCATCAACAATGGTTACTTCAATTTGGCTGCTTCCTTCTACGACAGGTGGGAGCTCTCCAAATGACACCGTAAAGGTTTCATCCTCTTCCAGAAGATCGTCCTCTTTCGTGAAAATATCCAATGTTGATTCCCTATACCCAGCGGAAATAGTCACTTCAGGACGCTGAGGTATTGTATAATCCTCTGAAGCAATGGCAGTACCATCATGCAAGGTCAAAGGAATCGTCACTGTATTCGGTAAGATTCGTGACAAGGACACGGTCACAGTGATCGTTTCACCCTCATTAACCGATACCGTTGTTGGGGAAAGTATCACGGTCGGCAAAATGGTTCTGTCTTGAATGGTAATAGGCTGAAAAGATGGATTCCCAGATCGCAGGTTGGAGCTATCAAGCGTTCCAAGTGAAACGATGAACACCTCATCTTTTTCAACCAGGTCATCTTCCTCGATGGTGATGATCCCTTCGGCAGTCTTCTTGCCTGCTTCAATCGTAAGTGTGTTCACGGGGCTATAATCCGATGGCAATGCAGGTTCAGGGTTCCCAGCACGATACACGAGTGGAATATCAACGGGGTAATTCAATGCCCCCGTGATCCGAGCTGTAACTTTCACTTGACCTCCCTCTCCAACGATGTTTTGATCCACATGGAGTGTGGTCACCAAAGGGATAGCCACTCGCTCACTATTCCAAGTGGATGTCGCAGTTACAGGCCGAGGAGGCCCCGTATTGATTCCATCAGACGCAACATTCACAGGCACCTGCACGACAACATTCTGTTGACCAGTAGGAGTGATAGCTAACGTATAAGAAGAAGAACTCTTGGCGGTAAAGGTTCCCTTGGTAGCACCCGTTACAGTCACATCTGCTTTGAAAAACTCTGTCACGTTTTCGGAAAAGGTAAACGTAGCGGTGAGTGGATCGGTGGTAGAGATGTTTTCTGGTAGCCCACTTATGGTGACCGTAGGTGGGTCAGCATCCCAAATGGCGGTCTTTGTAACTGCTTTGGAGGGGCCTTGATTGGTACCATCGGTTGCAACGTTCGCAGGTATGGTGACCACCACATCTTGAGCACCCGATGGTGTGATTACCAGCGTATAGGTCGTCGCACTGTTGACAGACCATGTGCCCTTTGCCGCACCCGTTATGACCACATCATCAGCGATGAACTCCGTCACGTTTTCTGAAAAGGTAAATGTAGTCGTAAACGGAGTTCTGGAGTTGATTTTTTCAGGTACTCCAGAGATCGTAACGCCAGGATTGGCACCATCCCAAACAGAAGTAACACTCACGGGCTCAGCCGGTCCCGTGTTGATACCGTCCGAAGCTGCATTCGCTACAACGGTCACCACCACATTTCCAGAGCCCGAAGGAATGACCTGCAAAGTATACTCCGTCGTACTCTTAGCCGTGAATATACCTTTGGTAGCCACTGTAACTTTAACATCCTCCGTTGTAAATCCAATGATATCTTCGGTGAATGTAAAAGTAGCCGTGAGTGGAGTGGTTGAACTGATCTTTGACGGAAGGCCGGTAATCTTAACACCAGGTGGGTTGCTGTCCCACGAAACGGTTTGACTCACTTCGCTTGGTGGACCTCTATTGATACCATCTGTAGCGGCATTCGCAGAAACAGTCACCACAACATCGGCATCTCCTGATGGAGTAATTTCAAGCATATAATCGCTTCCACTACCAGATAAGGTTCCTTTTGTAGCCCCAGAAATTGAGATATCGCTAACCTGAAATTCTGTCACATCTTCGGAAAATGCAAAGGTAGCGTTGAGTTGGTCAGTGGTGTTGATTTTTGATGGCAAACCACTGACGGAGAGAGTTGGCGCACCACTATCCCAAACAACGGTTTCACTCACTGAATCTTCAGGGCCTCTATTGATACCATCTGTAACGGCATTCGCAGAAACAGTCACCACAACATCGGCATCTCCTGATGGAGTAATTTCAAGCATATAATCGCTTCCACTACCAGATAAGGTTCCTTTTGTAGCCCCAGAAATTGAGATATCGCTAACCTGAAATTCTGTCACATCTTCGGAAAATGCAAAGGTAGCGTTGAGTTGGTCAGTGGTGTTGATTTTTGATGGCAAACCACTGACGGAGAGAGTTGGCACACCACTATCCCAAACAACGGTTTGACTTACTGAATTTTCAGGGCCTCTATTGATACCGTCTGTGGCTGCATCTGAAGAAACAGTCAACACAACATCGGCATCTCCAGATGGAGTCATTTCAAGTATATACTCGTTTCCACTGCCTGATAACATTCCTTTGGTGCCCCCAGAAATTGAGATATCGCTAACCTCAAATTCTGTAACATCTTCGGAAAAGGTGAATGTAGCCGTGAGTGGGTTGGTAGAATTGATTTTTGGTGGCAGACCACTTATCTCAAGTGACGGAGAGGATGAATCCCATTCAGCAGTGGCAGATTTATCGGCGATCGGTCCTTGATGTGAGCTACCCATAGCTGCATTTGCAGGGACAGTAACCACCACATCTTGATCTCCCAAAGGTGTCACCTCAAGAGTATAACTTTGACCACTTTCCGAAAAATTACCCTTGGTTGCCCCAGAGACCATCACATCCGTATTGATAAAATCCGTAACCGGCTCACTAAAAGTAAAGGAGGCTGTGAATGGATCTTTCGTATTAATCTTCTTGGGCATATCAATTTCAACCGTAGGTGGAAGACCTAGCTTCCACTTGACTGTTTTAACTCTTGTGACCGGTGGACCAATATTTAAGCCATCCGTAACCACATTAGAAAAGACGGTTACTATAACATTCCCAGTTCCAAGAGGTGTGATGGGAAGTGTGTAAGAAATGTATGTACCGCCCTCCCCACTGAGATCACCAGTATCACCTCCCCAAACGAAAATATCATCTGCTTGTACAAAATCCGTGACATGTTCAGTAAATGTAAATGTGACGTCAAAGGGGTCCGTGGTATTGATTGATTCTGGACCATCAATTGTCACATCAGGAGGAGTATTATCCCATTTAACCACTTCCTCTTCTATACTTTTCGGCCCAGTATTGTTGCCACTGTCGGTAGCAACATCTACTGGAACTATAACACTAACATCCCTTGCTCCAGCAGGCGTAATTGAAATTTTGTAACTGCTACCACTTCCTGAGAAGTTCCCTTTTGTACCTCCATTAACCGTAATATCACTTTTTTCAAATCCTGTCACAACCTCGGAGAATGTGAATGTAGCAGTGAGCTGATTGGTCGTTTTGATCTTTGAGGGTAGACCCGTAATCTTCAAGGTAGGAGGAGTCGTATCTGCGTCTAAAATAGAGTATTCAACCTGTACAGATTTATCATAGCCGCTCCCCGTGGCAGATACAGTAAAACCACCTCTCTGGGGTCTATCGTCCTTCTTCCCTACAGTCACATTTACTGATTGAAATTCATCCCAATTACCTTTTGTAAATAATAATTGTTTATGATCAAAGATAAAGTTGAATATGTCAACAACTATGTCTTTAGAGGTCTCAACGGTTACTGTTTTCGAGGGCGGTGCTTTGAGCCTTACGGAGAATTTTGATTCAGTGACATTCTTCAAGAGAAGCGGATTTGGAGTCACTTCTAATCCTGCCTTATCTTGGTCATTATCTTTTAAACCAGACCACCTAATATAGTATTGATATTGGAAAGCTCCTCCACCAGAAAGTGATATGTTAGCTCTGGCACGCTCATAAAAAAGATAATCATCTACTGTAGAATTATCTACAAATGTAAACGATACTGACTGCATCTGACACCAGTCGCTTGTGCTGAAGGTAAGGGTATTGGAAGATGACAAAGAGCTACCCCCAAATTCCAATTCAGCTGGTGGATCTGATCCGTCTGTGAAGGTTACGGTAACTTCCCCAGTAGGAGCAGATGAGAGTCTAAATGAGTGAGTCTTCGTTTCCCCCTCCTCGAATGAAGTGCCCGAATACCTGGGAGTCCACCCCTCATTTTGACCTCCTCTAATCAAAGGAGTGAGAAGCTGGACTGGACTTATGTTCGTGCCTTCTAAACGATCCACATCCGTGCAGATCAAACTGCGTGATTGGAAATTTCCTGTCCGATTTAATCCAGATTCCTCGGTCCCTGAATAGTATACAGATTCAGAACTCACATCACCGGATGCATCCCACTCATGAAATTGATAAGCGTTACTGTCAGCGACATACAACAACGCCATAGGGCAGAGAAGATTAAGCCCAATGAGTATTCGCCAAGTATGGCTATTAAAGCTGTTGGACGATTGCTCCGCACACAGGAACAAAACCTCGCGGAATAAATTCCACAGACCTACAAATACAAAACTCAGTCTCTTGGTCAACATTTTGACTTTCGAGATGTCAACTGAAGACAAAAATAATCATATTAATATACGAATCACAATTGAGTATATTGATATGAAAATCTAATCATATTTTGAGACATACTATGATGATTAGATCATGATTCAGATTCAAGTTTTTCTAGTGATGGAATCAAATCTTCACGAACCCAAGCATAATCTGGATTTGCTAAAATCGCTTGTTCAAAAGATTCACGTGCACTTAACAGATCACCGCGTTCCATATAAATTAATCCAAGTCTTGCGTGAGCTATATCAAGTCCCCATTTGGGTAGGTATGGATGAGAAATTGTTTCTTCGGAGAGAATAGTTAATGCACGCTTAAATTCTTCTTCTGCCCGATTCTTGTCTCCTCCCGCAATTGCTGGAAGGGTGTAGTCCATGATTGCCTTCAATATCACAACCCTGGGATTGTTTGGCTCTAAGTCAAGTGCCTTTTCCAGAGCATGATAATAATTTCGTCTTAAGCCAATGAATTTTAAGGGGCGCACAATCATTTTATGTGCATAAGAAGTGGCAAGCAAGACCCAAGCATCTGCAAAAGTCGGATTGATTTCCACAGCTGCCTCAAGGTGCTTAATGCCCATATTGATTTGAGAAGCCAATTCGCGGCGGCCAAGGTCAACAGTCTTTTCATAAATTAAATTCGCCATTGAACTTGATGCTGCACCTGCATAGTAGTGAGCCCAGACAGCGAGACTATCATCCTCAGAAATGATCTCCTGAAAAATATCTCGAGCGGATAGTACTTGATCATAAATTCGTTTGTTGGAGGCATCGTCCAATTGCGCCATGGCTTGAATGAGTTTCTCACGATTTGATTGTGCATATACAGAGACATTAGCCGAGAAAATAAATAATATCCCAATTAAAATTACAGGTCTTAAAAAATATGACATTTCAAAGTGTAATGTTGTATGAATGAATCAGGACAGCTCTGGGAAATAAAATGAGTATTGTGTAGAAATGATCTGGGTTAGACCATCAACTGATCTCAGTAATTTATCAGAAATATTAAATTATACTAAGGATACCAACAAAATGAATAAATGATCATCAAGACTGATTGCATCAAATCAAAATCTCATCAGGTTAGCAACTCTACAATTTGATTCGGAGCAGAGAGATTTGGCATCAAACGTTGTTATGACTCTATTAATTCAAGCTCAAATGAATTGTCTATAACGATGGCCCACGCTTCCATGGTATAAAATCGTTTTGTCCTAGACGGGTAGATACAGGGATGTAATTGCCATTTGCAACATCAATCATCAAATCAAATAGTTGTTCACCTGCTGATTCAACGGTTTTCTGGCCATCAATGATAGCGCCAGCATTATAATCAATCAAATCTGTAAGGCGCTGAGCCAATGACGAATTACTGCTAATTTTTATGACTTGCGCAATTGGATTTCCAGTTGGGGTTCCCATTCCCGTAGAGAATAGAATAATTTGTGCCCCCGCTCCAGCGATTGCAGTAGTAGATTCGACATCACCGCCGGGCGTACATAAAAGGTTCAGACCTGATGAAGTTGCATATTCTGGATAGTCAATTACATTAGTAATGGGTGAGGTGCCACCTTTACGTGCAGCTCCTGCACTTTTCATCGCGCCTGTCAGGAGTCCGTCAATGATGTTGCCTGGAGATGGGTTCATCTCAAATCCGGAGCCTACAGCATGGGCAACCGATGCATAACGTTCCATGAGTTCAACAAAACGATGGGCCGTGGTTTGGTCAAGACATCGGTCAATCAGTGACTGTTCTTGGCCGCATAGTTCAGGAAATTCCCCCAAAATTGCCCGCCCACCAAGTGCGACAATGAGATCAGTCGTATGACCTATGGCGGGGTTTGCTGAAATTCCGCTGAAGCCGTCTGAACCACCACATTCTAGTCCAATCGTTAACTGGCTAAGTGGTGATGGTAAACGATGGCATTTATTTGCTTCCTTTAAACCTGCAAAGGTGTCATTAATGGCTTGTGTAATGAGACGATCAGCACTGGGAAATGATTGCTGCCTAAATACATAGAGCGGTTTGTCAAAGTTAGGGTTTCGCTGATGAAGCTCCTCCATCAATAGAGTAATTTCGGCGTTTTCGCAGCCAAGGCTTAGGATTGTTCCCCCAAATACATTTGGATGATTGAGGTATCCAGCCAACAAGCCACAGAGTGATTTAGCGTCCTCACGAGTCCCACCACATCCTAATTGATGTGTCAGAAAATGAATACCATCTATATTTTTGAATACACGCTCAGACTTCATGGTTGATATTTCATGCACTGAATTTAAGTTACCTTTAAGATGAGATTTGACCAGAGAAGCGACCTGATGACGATATGCTGAATGTTGGCTATATCCTAATTCATCTTCAAAAGCGCGGCGCAGCACATCTATATTTCGATTTTCGCAAAAAACCATCGGAAGCACAATCCAATGGTTTGCTGTCCCTACCTGCCCATCACTTCGATGGTACCCTGAAAAGGTAGTATCTGCCCACTGAGATACATCTGGCGCGGTCCACGGTGTGAGCGCAGGTGTATCATTAAGGCTATATGGAGATGAATCGTGAACTAGATCGTCGCTATTAAGTCGGTCTCCGATTCTTAGATCTTTAAGGCTACGGCCAACAGTCACACCGTACATGACAACGGGGCCATTTTTGGGAATAAATTTTGTGACGACTTTGTGTCGTTGTGCAATCGCAGAGCGACACTGAATGCCGGGTGAAATTTCAGTCCCCGGTTTGAGTGATTTTAAGGCAACAGAAACATTATCGTTGGAATGGATCTGAAGGACACATGTAGACATTACGATAGGTCAGAATAGTCCCCAACATTTAATGAGTTCAGTTTACCTATTACCGTACTGTGTGCACCAATCATTGAATCGTTTAGGACTGAATCTTGAACGTTTGCAGACTCAAAGATAATACTGTTTTTGATGATTGAATGAGTTATCTGAGCACCAGCTTCAATAGAGACATAGGGGCCAATGATCGAATCAGTAACATGTGAATCCTCACCAATATAAACGGGCTCAATGATGATTGAGTTATTGCATCTTGGCCCATCCACATTTTGGGGTTCGTGATTTAACAAATAGCGCGTGGTATCCATGAAGGCATTGAGCGTGCCGCAGTCAAGCCAAGCATTCACGGTTGTGCTTGAAAAAATTAATCCTTCCTTTAGCATACGATCAAACGCATCTGTGAGGTAATATTCTCCGTCTTTCCCACAAATTTTATGATCATATAAGAAATTGATGGCAGACTTGAGTTGATTGAGATTTTGGATATAATAAATTCCAATAAGGGCTTCGTTAGAAATAAATTCTTGAGGTTTTTCAACAAATGCAGTAATCCTATCATTCTCTCTCACAGCAACTCCAAATCTACTTGGATCATCTACCTCTTTGACCCAAGCTACGACATCACTATCTCCAAATGTGGTGATCGGATCCATATCAAAAACAGTATCGGCGTATACGACTACTCCTTCGCCATCAAGAAAATCCTGAGCACAACTCACAGCATGCGCTGTTCCCTTGGGTTCTGCTTGAATCACGTAATGGGGATGAATGTCATATTTTGCACAAACAGCATCAAGAATATCATACGCAATACGATCAAAGCCAGGCCCTAAAATAAATATACCATCGGTAATCTTTTTGGGGAGGGTTTGAGTGAATTTTGCAATAATTCGTTCCACCATACATTGACCTCGGACGGTCATCAGTGGTTTAGGAGTAATTGAAGACTGGGGACGCAATCGCTTACCATACCCAGCCATAGGGATTATGAGTTTCACAGTTCAATCAATAATTAGGTTGTGATCAGTTCGTTCTTCCCAGCGAATTTCATCTATAGGATCCAATTTTTGTTTCCCAGCATAAAGCTGGTTCGGGCAATTGATCACCAAAGCATCTGATGTGCCCATATTTCGATAGGCATGGATGACACCAGGTGGAACCACTAGTTTGAGTGGACGATTTTTACCAGCATCAATCGTTTGGCGGATCCCATAGCTCAATGAGTCTTTACGATGATCCCAGAGATAAACTCGAAATGATCCATGAAAGAAAATAAAGAGATCGGTTTGGTGGACATGTTCATGAGGCCCCCGAGTGATCCCCTGATGTGTTAACGAGACATAGGCCATGGCAGGATGGATGTCAACTGGTAGTTCATCATGACGGAATAATTCCGATAACCATCCGCGGCTATCCTCATAACGATTTAAAGGTATGAGGTTACAGTCATGGACGATCCCGCTGTGCCACTTCATTGGTTGGGAAACTTTTGCTTAAAAAACGGATACTGGAGGGATTGGGCAAGCTCATTAGCCTGATGCCATCCTTCAATGGTACCCGCATCGCCCCACCAGCCATTTAAAATCCCATAAGTCAGATTATCATCCTTTACGTAAGCGGTATTGAGATCACTCACTTCATATTCACCACGTCTACTTGGGGAGAGGTTCCTGATGTACTCAAAAACTTTTGCATCATAGAAGTAGAGTCCAGTGACTGCATATTCACTTGGTGGACTCTCAGGTTTTTCAATAATTCGAGTAATTTTATCTCCGTTAAACTGAGGCACACCGTAGCATTGTGGATCAGGGACTGATTTCAATAAAATTCGAGCACCTCTACCTTGACGTTGAAAGATCGTTACTTCTGATGTTAAATTATCTTGGAGAATATTATCACCGAGAGCAACTAGAAAAGGCTTCTCTCTGGCAAAATTCTCACACAGTCCGAGAGCTTGAGCGATTCCACCAGGTTCATCTTGCACTCGATATGTTAAATCCAATCCAAGATCACTTCCACTTCCAAGAAGATTTACCACATCTCCCATATGTTCTGGACTTGTGACAACAGCAATACGGGTGATTCCAGCTTCACGAAGTCGTAATAGAGGATGATAGATCATAGGATATCGTCCTACGGGCAAAAGGTGTTTGTTGGTGACTTTGGTTAGCGGGTAAAGTCGACTTCCAGTGCCACCAGCTAGAACAATTCCGCTCAATGGTTGCTTCATGTTCAGAAAAGTTAGACTTGTCCACCAAGATTAAGAATCTGCTGCTCTTGTTTTAAGTCTTGTTGAACCATTTCTTGGACCATTTCTTTAAAGGTGGTCGTAGGTTTCCATCCTAGCTCTTTTTGAGCTAGTGAAGCATCACCGAGCAGGTGGTGAACCTCCGCAGGCCGATAGAAGTGAGAGCTGACTTCAACGAGAGTTTTTCCAGTTTTTTTGCATCGTCCCTGTTCATCAATTCCAGTTCCAGTCCACTCTAAGGGGAGTCCAACTTCATTGAATGCTAATGAGCAGAGGGTACGCACAGAAGTAGCTTGACCAGTTGCAAGGACGTAGTCGCGTGGTATTTCTTGTTGCAGAATCATCCAAATACCTTTCACATAATCACGGGCATGTCCCCAATCACGTTTTGCATCAAGATTGCCGAGGTATAATTTGTCATCAAGCCCGAGCTTAATTCGCGCAGCTGCTTTGGTGATCTTACGTGTCACAAAGGCTTCATCACGCAAAGGACTTTCATGATTGAATAGAACACCATTGCAGGCAAACATCCCATAAGACTCCCGGTAGTTTACCGTGATCCAATAGGCATATAGTTTGGCAGCACCGTAAGGGCTCCGAGGATGAAAAGGCGTTTTCTCGGATTGTGGGGATTCAGGAGCGTTTCCAAATAATTCGCTCGTAGAAGCTTGATAAAAGCGAATTTTATCAGTAAGTCCTAAAATTCGAACAGATTCTAATAACCTTAAGACTCCAACGGCATCTACATTTGCTGTATACTCGGGAGTATCAAAGCTGACTTTCACATGGCTTTGAGCACCTAAATTGTAGATTTCATCTGGTTGAACTTCTTCTACGATACGGATAAGATTTGTGGAGTCAGTGAGATCTCCAAAATGGAGATGAAATCGCTCATTATGTGGAGTTGGGTTACTAAATAAGTGATCCACTCTCATCGTATTGATGAGGCTAGCTCGGCGTTTAATGCCATGCACTATATAACCCTCACCTAAAAGAAGTTCAGACAGGTAAGCCCCGTCTTGGCCAGTAACGCCAGTAATAAGAGCAGTTTTATTCTTCATAGTGAGCGCATTAATAAATTGTTAGGTAGATGATGATCGTAAAGATGAGTGACAAATCCAGTGAATGTAAATACACTCCTCATGTGACGGTGATTAAGATATGATTAGAAATAGACTTAGCAGAATGAATTAAATTATAAGGGTTAAACAATGAAGTGAAGATTTTATTCAAGAGAAATTTAAGCAAAGCCTATGATGGTTTGGCCACATTAGCCTTATACCATTGATAAGTGTGTAGAATCCCTTTTCTTAGAGGGGTCGGAGCATTCCAACCGAGCTGAGCGAGGCGTGAATTATCAACTAATTTCCGTGGGGTGCCATCAGGCTTTGAAAGATCAAAGTTCAGTTTGCAGTCGGTTTGCATGACTTCCTGAAGGATATCACACAGATCTCGGATGCTGAGATCTTCACCATATCCTACATTAAACATTGAATCTGGCGCAACATGCAAGAGATCCTCTTCTGGTGTTTTTAGAACAAACACGCATGCATCAGCAATATCCTCGCTATATAGAAACTCGCGTCGTGGTTTGCCAGAACCCCACACAGTAACTTCCTTGGATCCAGACTCATATGCTTCATGAAGTCGTCGCATAAGCGCTGGTAGGACATGGCTTGACTCTAGATCAAAGTTATCACCGGGCCCGTAGAGGTTTGTTGACATGAGAGCAATAAAATCTCGGTTGTGTTGTCGTCTTAGCGCTTGGCATTGTAGAACTCCAGCAATCTTTGCGACCGCATACCATTGGTTTGTAATCTCAAGTGGCCCACTAAGAAGAGCAGTTTCTTTGATGGGTTGGGGGGCTTCACGGGGATAGATACAGGTGCTTCCCAAAAAGATTAGTCGCTTAACACCAGATTTGTGAGCTGCATTAAGGACATTCAATTGAATAGAAAGATTATCTACGAGGAAATCTGTAGGGAATTGATCATTAGCTAAGATGCCGCCTACGCGTGCTGCTGCAAGAATCACAAATTCTGGTTGATTATCCTGAAAGAAGTCGTCCACAGATCGCTGACATCTAAGATCAAGAGCAGAGCTAGGTTGAAGGATCAAGTTCTGGTATCCGTCATTGTGTAGCTTCTTGACGACAGCTCTTCCGAGTAGTCCTGTATGTCCAGCAACATAGATAGAAGATTCCGAATTATTAAGATGCATAAGTTGTTTTTGCAGAATGATTGATCTTATCTAAAACGTAAGCAAGTGTCCTTTGGAGCCCGTCCTCGCGGTCAACTTGTGGGTTCCAATCCAAGAGTTCTTGGGCTAATGAAATATCTGGCTGACGATTTTTTGGGTCATTTTCAGGAAGAGGGTGATGCGTGATCATACTTGAACTGTTGGTCATTGTCACAATTTTTTTTGCAAATTCAATGATAGAGATCTCTTCACAGCATCCAATATTGATGGGAGTTGTGATCTTACTATATAATAGCCTCACAATTCCCTCAACTGTGTCATCAACATACGTAAAGGAGCGAGTTTGATTGCCGCTACCATGAACGGTAATATCTTCGCTACATAACGCTTGGCGCATGAATGTTGGAAGTGCTCTTCCGTCATGAAGTCGCATTCTGGGGCCATAGGTATTGAATATACGCACAATTCGTGTTTCCACCCCGTGAAAACGATGGTAAGCCATAGTAAGTGTTTCTGCAAATCGTTTAGCTTCGTCATAGACTCCCCGCAGTCCGACAGGATTCACATTTCCCCAATAAGATTCTTTTTGAGGGTGCTCCTGAGGGTCTCCATATACTTCGCTAGTAGAGGCTAAGAGAAAGCAAGCATTTTTGGCCTTCGTCAATCCGAGAGCATTGTGAGTTCCAAGTGCACCAACTTTAAGTGTTTGAATTGGAAGGCGGAGGTAATCAATTGGCGAGGCGGGGCTTGCAAAGTGAAGTACATAATCAAGAGGGCCATCAACAGTGATATATTTTGTAACATCATGCTCCAAGAAACTAAAGCGCGGATGATCCTTCAAATGGGAAATGTTGTCACGCGATCCAGTGAGAAAATTGTCAATACATACGACTTGATGTCCATCACCAAGTAGTCGGTCGCAGAGATGAGATCCCAGGAATCCAGCACCACCTGTGATCAAGGTTCGTAGCATAAATGATGGAAGTTCAATCCGAGCATGTTACCAAGGTCCTTTATACTCACTGTTTACAGCAAAGTACGCAATGAGGGACAATTTTATCTCAGAGGATTAAGTTTTTCTGGATAGGTTTCCCGAATTAAGGCCCTTGCCAATGCGCGAGCAGGGTCAATCAAATAGACATCTTTTGTATTCGAAACAGCAAGGGGCAATTCTGTACATCCTAAAATTATTGCTTGTGCCCCTTTTTGATGACAGTGATCAATCGCATCAAGAACCATCTTTTTAGCCTTAGGGGTCACTGGAGATGAATGGGCTTTGATCCCAAAATCATGATCAAAAATCGCCCGATGAACTAAGTTTTCAGCGACATCTTCGGATGGCATGACAACTGTATAATTGGCTTCTTCAAGGGCAGATTTATAGAGTTCCAAGCGGTGAACACTTAAAGTGGATAAGCATCCGACATGTGTGATATTCGGTGTAAATTGTCTGAGATAGTCAATTGTTTCTTGAATCAGATGTAAGATTTTGATATTCACATGTTTGAGATGATCTTGCATGATTGTCCTAATTTGCGGAGCATGAGCGGAATTGCATGGAATCCCAGCAACCTGAACTCCAAACTGTTCAAGTTGATGTGCTACCGATGCTATGGCAATCCCAGGATTAGGGATTGGATCGCCAAATATGAATGCACTCCGATCGCCGATTAGATGCCCATAGGAGAGAAGCACCATTGGAAGATGTTCTTGATCGTTATTCGCTTTTGTTTCTGCAATCACTTTTTGGGCTAAGTCCAGTCCTGCTTGGGGTCCCATCCCTCCAATGATGCCAATGGGGGCAAGACTCATGAATTTGATTCACATCTTGGGGTAAGAAACATGAGTGGATTTAAAATTATGCTTAGCTTCGTCAACTTTGATGATCCGATTAGGTTTCGGGGTGATCTACTACTTAAACGGTTACAACTCAGTTATGTGAGTTGCTTTGATGATATAGATATTTTCATCGTCATTGACCAAGTAATGGAAGTAGAGATTCTAGGAGCTTCAGTGATGGGGTAGGGTAATTTGATGACAGCTTAATCTTGCAAGATACACATTGGGAACCATATAATGCAATCAATGTCTCACTGCATTTTCCGATTTTTATCCTCAATTAAAATCAAACCTGCTACTCACTTACTTCTGTTTGACCTCAATGCTGGAGGGCACCATGGACAATATATCAAACAACTCACCGAGTATTGGAGCACAAACTCCTATCCGGGACTCCTATCTATTGTGGTTACCTCTCAACTCGTCAAGAGACACCAAGAAATTCTTGAAATTACTGAGCAGTATGATCATATAGAAATTCGTATCCTACCTGATTTTGAGAAGGCAGGCACTCTCATTGAAATCTCAAAAGAGCAGGGGAGGATTCTCAATGACACCTTGACTGAAATCAAACCGAGTCACTGTCTGTTGATGGATTTTGACTTATTCCAGATACCATTAGCATTGGGACTTAGATTTCAGTTTCCCCTCGTCATCTGTGGAATCTATTTTCGCCCTTTTCTAGAACTCGGTAAATCAGTTCAACTGCGTGATGGATTTCGTCGCTATGTTCGTTATATGCGGAAACGAGCCATTTTTTCTTCGGCATTAAATAATCCTCATTTATCCAGTCTGTTTAGCCTTGACCGATATTTTGTTGACGCTTATCATTCTTCCAGAGCACACATTCTATCTCTTTGTGATGGAATAGAGTCCCAGAATCCATCTATGAATGCAACGCAGATGAAACAGCAGATAGGCGTTGAAGATCATAGAAAAGTAGCTTTATTTTTTGGAAGTATTGTGAAACGAAAAGGAATCTTTGAACTGTTAGAGGCTATCACGATTCTTTCGCCAAGTGACCAAGAAAAACTATGTTTAGTGATAGTGGGAAAAGTAGCAAGTGAGGATCAAAACACACTTCTATACCAGTTAGAATCTTTGGAAAGAAGTTCAAGAGTTCAATTGATTAAAGAACTGCACTTTATCACCGATGTTGAAATGGCAAACTATATGACTGCATCAGATTTAGTATTATTACCCTATATCGGACATACTCACTCAAGCGGAATACTTGTTAGAGCCGCTATCGCAGGTAAACCAGTATTGGGAAGTAACGATGGGCTTATTGGACGTTATATTCGTGATTACAAATTAGGACTTGATGTTATATCTACTGATCCATCTGAGATTGCTACAGGTATTTTGATGTGGTTAAATAGCCCAGATACCTTCCCCTTTGCTGCGAGTAAATCCAATGAATTTGCTTCCAAACACTCTGCAAAACAATTTTCTAAAACAATCTTTGATCAAATCTATACAGAATCAAATGATCTATAAAGTTTCAAGAATTATGTAATGTTGATTTTTCAGGGTTAATTTCTACAGGTTACTCATAAAATTCAATCGTCGTGAATATTATGGGAGACAAGAGCCTACTGACTATGCACTGTCATCTAACAAGAACGGTTCATTTCAGATAATGTATCCGTGTCAATATCTAAGAAGATCTTCTCCTCAATAACCGGTTACTATAACAATATTCCTCACAGTTTGTAGTGATTTGCAGTTCTGGTGTCAGTGTGTAAATAAAAGCTATCGCTCTGTTTTGAGCACATCATTAAAGCTGGACGACTCATATATTCTCCCTTCAAGGGTTAGTGTAAAAATCACATCTACCGATGCAAAGCAATTTTGAGTTGTAGGGACATGATCAACATGAAAAAATGGATCTCAAACCTAGACGAAGACCACACGAAAGTTTTCCACATTTGTCTGTCAGCTCCGAAATAATCATCTGAGTGATTCTTAATAGTTGTGCAAGATGAGTGGAACAATAAATTACGTATTTGTATAAACCCCTCTTTTTAAATTAGTTTTGCGGTCGTGATAAAGTTGACTACAATAGATAAACTTAGACTGGGCATGTCACCACAACTGATTTGATCATAGGATGTCTGTCTGATGAGATACGTTAATCACGAATCTAAGTGATATTTGATTCGGAGAAGGTCATTACTTTGGTGATGATCTGGCGCGATCAGGCTAAAATCAACGACAAAAACGCTAAACTATAACCGATGTCTGGCCCAAAAAGAACGCATTTGATTGCGAACAAACTCGGTGAAGAAGCAATTAAGTTCGTTTCATGGAATCAGTTATAGAAAATCCTTATCCTTGATGCTTTGTAATAATGACTCTTGGTTGATTAAGAGGCTCAGTATTCAATTGTATGCGAATTCCAACAATGAAAGTGTTCATCAGAATTTTGAGCAATTATCTGATTTGTAGAGTTTAACATAGGATTCATAAAAATTTGCTGAATTTTCCGATGATATGGGGTTCATCCCACAAAAGATCTGATACTTTGTCTTGATGATCGCATCAACGAATCGTATTTGAATGGATTAATGTGATGAATTTCATAAAAAAGAAATTATCCTAACAATAAGTATAACTAATTATAGATTTTCTTAGTGATCAGAATTGCCCGGTCGTCTAATGGCAGGACAGCGGCCTTTGGAGCCGTCGGTGGAGGTTCGAGTCCTCCCCGGGCAACATGCTGGTTTATGTTTCATCTATCCATGTCAAATCAGGAATTACCCATTGGAATTTTTACTGGAAGTAGCAACCCTGCCTTAGCTGAAAAGATTGCAGAAGTATACGGTCAATCACTGGGACAGTTAAGCCGTGTTGTCTTTTCAGACGGTGAACTGTATGCCAAATACCAAGAATCAATTCGTGGTAGGGATCTGTTTATCGTTCAAAGCACCTATCCAAATGCCGATAATTGGATGGAGCTTTTATTATTGATTGATGCGGCCAAGCGTGCGTCTGCATACAGAATCAATGCCGTCATTCCTTACTTCGGATATGCCCGTCAAGAAAGAAAGGATCAGCCTCGGGTTCCGATTGCTGCGAAGTTGATGGCAGATCTATTGCAGACAGCAGGCATCAATCGATTATTAACAATGGATCTACATGCGTCGCAGATTCAGGGATTTTTTGATGTCCCAGTTGATCATTTGTATGCCTCCGCAGTATTCGCGGGTTATTTTCAAAAAATCCAGTTGGATAATCTTGTTGTTGTCGCACCAGATGTTGGGGCCATCAAAATGGCCCGAGCATATGCCAACCAGTTAGATGCTGAGCTTGCGGTCATTGATAAACGTAGACCACACCCCAATGAGGCAGAGATTATGAATATTATCGGTGAAGTTAAGGGAAAAAATGTGCTATTGATTGATGATATCATTGATACCGCAGGGACGCTTACAAATGCTGCCAATTCACTTAGAGATGCTGGTGCTCATGAAATCATGGCGGCATGTACCCACCCACTATTATCTGGAAAAGCTTACGAACGGATTGAATCTTCCGTGTTGAGTAAACTACTGGTGACCGATAGTATTCCACTCAAGCGTCAATCTAGTCGTATTGAGGTCGTCAGTGTCGCGGAAATGTTTGCTGATGCGATTCGTAGGATTTCAACTGACGATTCCGTCTCAACCTTGTTTAATCCATAAGTCAATAACATGAACTTAATTACAATAAATGCTCAACCGCGAACAGCGGGTAAAGCCTCGTCAAGGGCTGCCCGTCGCGAAGGCAATGTTCCTTGTGTCTTGTATGGTAGACATGTAGAGTCTCATCCATTTGTCACCAGTGAGCAGAGTCTACATCCACTCATCTTCACGAATCGCACTCATATTGTGAATCTGAGCCTTGGAGATGATAGCTGGGAATGTATCGTGAAAGACATAGCCTTTCATCCAGTGACCGATCGTCCTCTGCACGTAGATTTTCAGGCACTCCAGGCTGGAGAGAAAATTACACTCTCTATTCCATTGAACTTTGTAGGAACATCCCAAGGGCAGTCAAAAGGAGGGATCCCAAGGTATCTAATGACAGAGCTCACCGTTGTATGCTATCCTAAAGATATTCCTACCCAAATAGATGTAGATATTCGGGACATTGAAATCGGGGACTCCATCTATCTTCGTGATCTTGAGGAGGAAGCGTTAGAATTTTTAGCCCCTAAAGATCAAATCTTAATGTCGGTTGTTCGTCCTCGCGTTGAAGAGGAAGAAACGATTGGTGATGATGAGGAGGTAGAGTCTGATGAAGAGACTGAAGAATAAACTCAAACAACTGGTGGTTCGCCGACAGATGGCACATAAACAACGCCTAATCATTGGATTAGGCAATCCTGGTGAAGCGTATGAAGGGACGCGCCATAACGTTGGATTTGAAGTTATTGATCGGATTGCACATCGCTGTGGAGCAGAATTAATCTCAGACCCAAGAACAAACTCGCTTTCGGCCAAGGTAAGTTGGAGGGGGTATCCTTTCACGATCGCTAAACCCCAGACATGGATGAATCGGAGTGGAGAATCCGCTGTCAGCTTCTTAAGGAAAATGCGCATTGAGGGGCATCAATTACTCGTCATCTTTGATGATATTAGCCTACCAGTCCACACATTGCGATTACGCCACCGAGGTGGCGCTGGAGGTCATAATGGCATGCAGAATGTCATTGATGCTTTGCAAAATAAAAATATTCCTAGAATACGAATAGGAATTGGAAATGAATTTGAGTGGGGAAATCTGCGTGATTATGTTCTTTCAGGCTTTGAACAACATGAAAGTGAACTCATGGATGATGTACTCAATCGTGCTCGCGATGCCGCGCTCATGTTTGTTACTGAAGGAATTGACATGGCAATGAATCATTTCAACAGGCGAGCTCATATGCCAAAGACACTCTCAGAAGCCATTGAATCTGAGAGCAACTAGCGATTATGCCACTCGTTATGATTAATCATGGTGGCATTCACTTCTGTCAAAGCTAATTTGAAATTCTTAACAGATTATGCAATCAATTGATTTAATACTTGTCGTGTGCTCTTGTGGTGTCATTGCACTGCTATTCGCTTGGATTCGAGCACGATGGGTTTCCAGACAGGATCCAGGCACGCAGGAGATGGTTGAGATTTCAGGATATATTGCTCGCGGAGCACAGGCGTTTCTGAAACGAGAATATCGTGTCATTGCAATTTTTGTGGCATCGGTTGCGACAATTTTAGTCTTTACGGGGCTGATGAGCGATTCCGAGACTGGACAGTCACCGATGACTGCAGTTTCGTTTTTTGTGGGGGCCCTTTGTAGTGGAGCAGCGGGGTTTATCGGAATGCGTGTCGCTACCAAAGCGAATGTGAGGACGACGAACGCTGCGAGAACCGGCTTAGCACCTGCGCTAAATATTGCATTCTCTGGTGGATTGGTTATGGGATTGTGTGTGGTAGGGCTTGGAATTTTAGGGCTAGGAGGACTGTTTTTAGTGTATACTGAGTTGACTAATTGGACCCCAATCCGTGTGATTGAAGTCATTTCTGGATTCTCACTAGGCGCATCCTCAATTGCGCTATTTGCACGTGTTGGGGGTGGGATCTATACGAAGGCTGCCGACGTTGGAGCTGATCTTGCGGGTAAGGTTTATGAGGGGATTCCTGAGGATGATCCCCGCAATCCAGCCACTATTGCTGATAATGTAGGAGATAATGTAGGAGATGTCGCAGGAATGGGTGCAGACCTATTTGAGAGTTATGTAGGATCAATCATTGGGGCAATGGTATTAGGAACAGGATTTCTAACCGTCTTCAACGGCTCAAGTGCAGCATTTGGAAGTCTCAGTGCAGTATTGTTGCCATTGGTGTTAGGTGCTGTAGGAATTATTGTGTCAATTCTTGGGTCGTTTTTTGTCCGTGTCAAAGAAGGTGGTAACCCCCAGAGAGGACTGAACCTCGGGGAATTTGGGGCAAGTGCAGTCATGGCAGTACTTGCATTTTTCGTTATTTCTTGGATGTTGCCCAGCGAATGGGTCGCAACGACAAGTATTGTTGGTGAGCGTTCTTACACTGCTGTTGGTGTTTTTTTCGCGATGCTCATAGGCCTTACAGCGGGTGTTTTAATTGGATTAGCCACTGAATACTTCACGGCAACTACCACTCAGCCGACGTATCGAATTGCTAAACAAAGTATTACTGGCGCTGCTACAAATATCATTTCTGGATTAGGGACGGGGATGTATTCCACTGGTGTACCTGCGTTAGTGCTTGCATTAGCCATTGTTGGTGCATTTTCTACGGCTGGACTTTATGGAATCGCGATCGCTGCCGTTGGAATGTTATCTGTAACTGGAATTCAATTAGCTGTAGATGCTTATGGGCCAATCAGTGATAATGCAGGAGGAATTGCAGAGATGACGCATTTGCCTGCTGAGGTGAGAGAAAGAACCGATAAACTGGATGCGGTTGGTAATACGACTGCTGCGATTGGAAAAGGATTTGCCATTGGATCAGCAGCCTTGACAGCATTAGCATTATTTGCAGCATTCATGCAACAGACGGGAATTGAAACCATTAATGTCGCTCAGCCGAATATTTTAGCAGGTCTGTTGATAGGTGCGACGCTTCCCTATGTATTTAGCGCCATGGCAATGAGTGCGGTAGGACGGGCCTCCGCTGATATGATTGTTGAAGTCGGGCGCCAGTTCAATGAAATTCCAGGGTTGCGTGATGGAACCGCCCCAGCGGAATATGCCAAGTGTGTTGATATCTCAACAGCAGCTGCGATTCGCGAAATGGTTGCCCCCGGATTATTAGCTATTCTTTTACCAGTGATTGTTGGGATGATCAGTATTGATATGTTAGGTGGGTTGTTGGTAGGAGTGACTGTCTCGGGGGTATTATTTGCCATATTTCAATCTAATGCGGGGGGTGCATGGGATAATGCTAAGAAGCGTATTGAAGGTGGGATAACGATTAATGGTGAAACCATAGGCAAGGGGAGTGAAGCGCATAAGGCAGCGATTGTTGGAGACACGGTAGGAGATCCTTTCAAAGATACATCGGGGCCAAGTTTAAATATTTTGATCAAATTGATCGCCGTTGTTGCTCTGGTCATTGCTCCATTATTGTAATCAATGATGGTCTAGCACTTGGACCATTGTATTCATTTGACACGAGAACAATATTGGTTGGAGTTAGGCGTTGACGCAATAGCAGATTAAAACTGGATTATATCCGTGTGCCAACTAATTTTAGTGCGGGTAGGAGAGTCTCCAATTATATTTAATCGTTGCGGATAAATCAAACGGATTCCCATCTTTTCAGTATATTTTATATTCACATACCCTTTAATTTCGCGGTCTTGAAAGTATCAGAAAAGAGACTTATCTAGATGCATCTTCCCACTTCTCCCGATGATCGGGGTCCCTCAAAGTATTTTCATGGTCGAGATGATATACGCACATTCTTCTCGGGGCGACTCAATCATTACGAGCAACTTCGCGGCGGTTCCATCATCCTTATTACGGGTGCACCAGGTGCAGGTAAATCCGCACTCCTTTCTGTGCTCTCCGATGACGCATCCAAGATGGGGTGGTGTGTCAACACTCAGATGACCCCCGAGAAATTCGCAAATCCCGTGGAGATGGCGGATACCCTTGGGGTAAAATACAAGTCCAGAAAAACAGGTAGTGCCACCTTAAACCTCCCAGTGTATAAGCATTTCTGGCAGAGCGAAAAGGAAAAGAGTCCCAGCGTATCTGACATCATTCGCTCCGCGGCCCGTGCCCAGCCCCTCCTACTGGTCTTGGACGAGGCACAGCATCTCCAAATCCTCGCTGAGATCCCTCAAGACAAAAAAGTTGCTCAGGCTGTACTGGAGACTCTACATAACGGAAAAATAGGGCACCCTGTGGTTTTTCTGGCGGGCGGGCTGGATACATCTATACAGGCTTTTGGCTCTCTTGGAGTATCACGGATTACGAGCGCGAATAGAGTGAGGCTTGGACCCATTGATCAGGGGCCCGCTAAGGAGGTCATTCGCGATTACGTTTGCGGCGAATTCGGCTGTGAGGTGCCAGAGAACTGGTTAGACCTCCTTGCATCGCGATCCCAAGGGTGGCCCCAACATCTTGTCTGCTACGCTCATGCAGCTGGGCTTGTTCTCGCATCTTTAGAGCGTCCATCATCTACCTCCGACTTAGAGGATGCCCTATCTGAGGGACGTAGTGCCCAAGAGGACTACTACAATGCCCGCGCTCATGATATAACCTATGGACAGCGCGAGGCAATTGCGAGTGTTTTCGCCAAAATACCCATCAATGGCACTGTGCGGAAGCGCGAAGTGGTTAATGCTCTCTATAAAGGGTATTCTAAAGAGGTCGCAGAGGAGAAGTTTAGGTTAGCCCTCCACCAAGGTATCCTTAACGAGCGGGAGGACGGACTCTATGGCATTCCCATCCCCTCCCTGTACTCCTGGCTAGTGGAGAACTATGCGAGTGGGAAGTAGCTGGTGGATCAGGAAAGGAGCGATGAGTTCATACTTATTCAGCGACTCGGTAGAGTCACTGATGCATGAATTTCTTGATCACCTCAGTGCAGGTGTGGTTAAGCAATCCAGATCTCTAAAAATTTGCTATCATCTCTATGCTACAGGTAAGCCATGATCGCCCATGAACCCGCGTAATGGATGATCAATAGGGAATCTTTTGAAGCTGATAGTTAGGGGTTGTGTTGATGATTGATCTTATCGTGTGAAGAGGGAGAATCCATTGTATCATTCGTTTAAATCCATAAGGTGTAAAGATATATAGGACTATGATGATCTGAAAGATCTTTTCAACGCCGAAGTACTTCCATTATTCTGTTGATTTAAATCCATTAAAATATGGGTCTAATCATAATAAAATCAAGATGGCTGGGCTGCTAAATGATCAGTAATCAGGATCTTCGCTAAATAAATATTGTCAGTGTCTCCATTAAATCTATCTCTGGGTTATCTGACTAGTGTTGAGACATCTTTTGCAAAAATTAGAAACAAACTCAACGTTTAGTATATACAATACATTTCTTGGAATAATTAATCTACCTAATTGGTTAGGTTGATTCGTTAACAAAATCTATTCTACTAAAAATCATCAGTTCCATGGCTAAGGTTGAGGTTCCAATGCCCAAGATGGGCGAGAGTATCACAGAGGGTTCTGTCATTACTTGGCATAAAAAAGAAGGAGACCCTGTTGAATTAGATGAGACGCTTCTTGAAATTGGAACGGATAAAGTAGATACCGATGTCCCAGCTCCTGTTACTGGTGTATTATCTAAAATACTCACTCCTGAAGGAGAAACAGTTCCTGTCGGTCATGTCATTGCACTCATTCAAACAGGGAAGGATTCTCCTGAAGAGCAGCCAACGCCAGAGCCACAAGTTTCTTCTTCATCTGAATTTTCAGTTGTTGACACTTCGGTTGTGATGCCAAAAATGGGAGAAAGCATTACCGAGGGGACCGTCATTACTTGGCACAAACAGATAGGAGATGTTGTTGAGTTAGACGAAACACTCTTAGAAATTGGAACGGATAAAGTAGATACCGATGTGCCAGCCCCTATTACTGGAATCTTGAAAGAAATCCTCGTGCCAGAGGGCGAAACCGTTAATGTGGGCACGACAATCGCTGTGATTGGTTCTGAAGTTGTATCAGATGTGACCGAGTCCAAGATTGATTCTGAGTCTCAACAGGCAGAACCGGCCGTATCAGAGATGGTTACAGATTATACACCTCAGCAGCCCACACAGACTGAGAAGCATTCGGAGGATGGACGTTTTCTCAGTCCGTTGGTGCGTAGTATGGTCAAGGCAGAAAATATCTCTCCTGAGGAGTTGACTGGGATTAATGGTTCTGGAAGAGATGGACGGATCACAAAAAAAGATCTGCTAAACCATATCCATATGCGTCAAACGGTTGCATCCCAATCATCTCGTAAAGATGCTCCTTCTAAGCTTAGAGAGATATCTACTGAAGCTGATACGAGTCCTTCGGTTAACGGGCAGGGACGTATTGAAGTTGTTAAGATGGATCGGATGCGGCAATTGATTGCAGAGCATATGACTTTGTCGCGCCGCACAGCGGCTCATGTGACGTCATTTGCCGAGGTTGATGTCTCACAGTTAGTTCAAATTCGTGAAGCAAACAAAGCCGCTTTTTTAGAGCGTGATGGGATTAACCTCACATATGCACCGTTTTTTGTATATGCTGCCGTGGAAGCTCTTCGTGACTTCCCCACGCTTAATAGTTCAGTGGATGGAGATAAAATTCTAATTCGCAAGGACTATCATATTGGAATGGCAGTGGCGATCAAGTCAGGATTAATTGTACCTGTCATACGACATGCAGGAAGGCTGAGTATAACAGGATTAGCACATGCATCTCATGATTTAGCCCATCGTGCTCGGGCATCGGAGTTATTACCTGATGATCTTCAAGGAGGGACCTTCACATTGACGAACGTAGGATCACTTGGATCAATGATGGGAACTCCCATCATCTTGCAACCTCAAGTCGCTATTTTAGCGACTGGAACGATTATTAAGCGCCCAGTTGTCATTGAGCATCCTATTCATGGAGATAGTATAGGAATTCGGCATATGATGATTCTTTCTCTCTCATATGATCATAGAATCATTGACGGTGCGATGGGGATTGCATTTCTTCGCAGGTATACCGAAGTCATCGAAAATCTTGATCCTAATCTGGAATTATAGCCATTGATAGAGGCAACAATTAAAAGTACTGCCTAATAATGTTTGAGCATATGCCTAGTTATCTTGGCGATTGCTTCTAATGTATATGTCAATAAGCCAGTGGTGTACTTCGGAATTGGAAGCAGTGGAGACGTGTTCGCGTTTATCTCATGCGCCGTAAAACCCCGTACTTTCGTCGGAGGATGTAAAGCGTTTGAGTAACTACTATGTCTCAATGTACTGTTTAATCGCCTGCAAAGTGGTTCTTCCTCAGGACACAGCAAGATGGTTCTACCACGTTTTGTGTGGAAACCATTGATTTTGGTTCTACCACAGTTATTTTTTCATACAAGATACATTAATAGAATCCTTGTTGCTTCACTAACTAAATTAGGATCTCGCTGGTCTATTATAATGTGCAAATAGATATGAGACTACATCCAGTAGATGTTTATGTATCGAGTCTACAATGCATTATTTATCCACAGTCCAATGGAAAAAGCGGAGAAATGACGGAAAAATCAAAGAGATCAAAACTATTGGGAGAGGATACAGAAGGTTTGAAAACTTCCGCATTGCTATTATCTTCTTCTGCGGAGGTTTAGACCTGTACCCACACGATTCGTGATAGAACCGAAGTTTTTGGCTAGTCACCGATAGACTCCTTGCGGGGCAATTAGTCCCAAGCGGAAGTGTGACTTAACAGACGTTATAGCGGTATGCTTGCTACCATATGAGCATTAGACAGGTTTAATAGGCTTGTCTATCCCGTCTTTTTTCTGATACTACCCCAGTAGAATTGCTCACTGGCGGTGTCTGAAACTTGAAACAACCCCCATTAACCCAATGTTTAGATCTATTATGAAGAAAAACTCAAACTTAGAGTTTTTACGAATATCTAAACTGCTTCGAAAATCTGGGCTTGATTCAGACGAAGCGAATGAACTAACTGAACGGATTGGTAACATGCCTTCTTCCAATATCATTGCCGAGATACGATCTTATACTCAGTTACGAGAATCGATTCTCTAAACACGAAATACACCGTCTTGACCTGGGCGATTGGATTCGCTGGGCTTGTCATCTCCGCCGCTATTGTTTTTGGTGGGGCAAGTTAAAATAATCCCGCAGGCGATCTCCCACTTCATCGGGGAAAATCTACATAATCTCTCACCCGTCTCTGGACTGGAAGGGTACCTGTATATTCCCCGATGCATTGATGGAAGAGGTTGGTACCAGCCCCCAATGTTTCCACCGACCAAATAAGTCTGTGAATGATTATTTGCAATCTCATTAAAGGCGGTTGATGCACTCTGGAGAACTCTATTATGAGTGAATTGAATCTCTGTTGAGATCTCTGGGGTAGGGGGAATTCCATCTATCCCCATAAGAATGATACCAAGAATATTCGTGAGCGGTAAAAGTATTAGTCTAAAGTACTGCTTGGGTATATGGAGATGAGTGCTCCTGACTATGAAAATTTTCAAAAGTTCAGAGCTCGCGTGACCAAGATGATCATAAGTGGTATCCCAAAGAAAATACAACCCAAGTAAACTCCTGCCCATGCTCGGTTTTTAACAACGAGTCTTCCAAGATACTCGGCCATCATAATTGGAATGCGACGAAGGCGTTGGACCGGTAAAAATGCCATCACTCCACAACAGTTAAAAATCAGATGAGCAAGGGCTACTTGGAGAGCAGCAATGCCAAGTTGATCACCTCCACTTGACAATACGAGTGCTGCGAGAAGCGCTGTAATCGTTGTTCCAATGTTAGCACCTAAAACAAATGGAAAAATTTGCGATACCGTTACAATTCCAGCTCCAACCAGTGGAACTGTGATTGATGTCGTAATGGAAGAGCTTTGAACCATGATGGTAACTAAAGTGCCGAAAGCTAAGGCAATAGGGGCAGGGCCGAATAAATACTTATTGATCAACCGTTCAGATCGCCCAAGAAAAAGAGATCGGAGGAGTACTACTAAATAACGGAGCGACAGAAATAATAGCAGAACTCCAAGAATCAAAACGAGGATTCCAGAATTCTGCATCAATACGACTAACGCATTAACAACGGGTGCCGTCATCTGTCCAACAAAATCAAACAGTTCAGTGCCACCAACGCCCGTGACACCTCGAGTAAGGGCTTCTGAAGATCGTGATAAAAAGCCAAATGTAAGTTCAAGAGGAAAGAAAATTGCAACGGCTAATAGATTAAAAAAATCGTGAACAGTCGCTGCCCCCATTGCCCGCCCGAACTCTTCTTTACGGGCAACATGCCCTAATGAGACAATCGTATTTGTGACACTAGTTCCGACATTAGCCCCCAGGACAATAGGAATTGCCCCAGCAATTGTAAGTCCACCGCCGGCAACAGCAGAGACAGCAAGCGAAGTCACCGTTGAAGAGCTTTGGACTAAGGATGTGGCTAAGATGCCAATAAACAACGCCACGAAAGGGTTACTCGTGGTTTCAATTAATTGAGTGGCAAACCCCTTTCCCAGCAGTTTCATTGAAGTGCCCATCAACTCAAGGCTCACAAAGAAACAAAAGAGAACACCTAATAACCCAAGAAAAGGAAGCAACGCAACATAACGCCGAATACCACTAATACGTTCTTGGGTAGCCTCAACCATGGGGATTAAAATGATACCAAGCCTCCAAGTCTGGAGTACTCAGCATCAATAAGTTATAAAGATAATTTACTTCACAAGCATCATTTTTCGAGTGAGCACATGATTTTCGCTTAACAATTGGTAGATATATAATCCACTTGTGAAATGACTTCCATCAAATGCGACTTGATATGTTCCTGCAGTTTTTGGAGCATTATTGATCAGTATGGCAACCTCCTTTCCAGAAAGGTCATAGACTGCAAGAGTCACATGCTGAGTACGATCCAAATTAAATTCAATCATCGTACTAGGATTGAATGGATTCGGATAATTCTGACCAAGTGTGATTTCAGAGGGAATTTCAGAGGACACCTGTTCAATTGAGGTGGGAATATCACCGACATATCCCAGTTGATCTAATGCAGTCCAGTCAACAAGCCAGTTCTCAGTACCGAAGGCCCCAATAAAGTCAGCGGTTGTGAAAAAGGAATCACCTTCAGGTAGCATTGCGCGTTTATTCGTAAATGCAATGCCACCTTGGCGTGGTCTAGGGTCTAGATTTCCCGTTCCTTCCGTTCCGCGTTCAATGCTTCTAAGTTCTGGATCCTGAGTATAGTTGTCGTTCTCCAATAGGTAATTTATTATCTCGGCTACGAAGGATTGGTCTTGACTGGCAATCCAAGTCATCGGAGCAAATCCTGCGCCAAAGTCCCACCAGATATTATGGGTCAGTCCAAGGTCGCCAGACTCAAATCTTTTGCGGCTGTCTTGGGTTTTTTCTCCAGAATTATCGATATCTTCAATCTGAATGGCATGTCCGCCTTTGCCAGTATTAAACTCGGTAAAGATGGAGTTATGATAAAAACCACCGGAATTATCACGAAACATGAGCATTTCTCCGCGATCTGATTCAGGGGACGCGTTGGAACCAGCCCCTACATAGGTTGCATTATAGATTCTTGGTATCGCATAGGGTTCGTAGAATTCACTATCTCCTGCTCCATCCTGCTCTGCAGCAGCACCTGCTTTATCGGGTGCTTGAAGAACAAACCAGAATTGTCCTTTTCCTCGCCAACCCTGGTCCCAGTCCACAGCATCATCAGAATTAAAGACACTCACAAAGTACTTCAGATTAACTGTTCCACCAAAAAATTCCACGCCGTCATCTCCACTTGCATAGACTTCAATATACTCTAAGACCGTTTCAGAGCCAACTCCACCCAAAGTGAGTCCTTGGATTTCATTTCCATCGGATTCTCCGATGTTAATTCCAGTGTGACGGATGGATGCGTAACGGATGACACCAGAGTTATCTCCATCATCATTGCCGCCATATTCAGCTCGCTTATCTCCATCGGGAACCAGTTCATTAACCCCCTCAATCTCTTGATAGTCTCCCTCTTGATCACCAGGATTATTTGTCATAGAATGTCCGAGAATGACTACACCCCCCCAAAGTCCACGATCCTCATAGGTGAGCAAGTCGTTGCTTGAGAGATTATCCTGAATGGAAGTAAAGATGATAGGCTTATTTTTAGTACCCTCAGCAAATATTTTACCGCCGCGGGCAATCACAAGAGCAGAAGCATCTGTACCAGTTCCATCTTTTGCTTTGATAACCGTTCCAGCCTCAATGCGTAACTCAGCGCCATCTTCAACAATCACGATGCCATCCAGAACATAGACCTTGTCCGAAGTCCAATTAACCTTATCTCCAGATTTAATGGTGTCGTCTGTAACATTCTCTGTGGGTCGTGCTTCAATATCGTCGGATTGTGCAATGACATCCAACGTAATCAGAGAACACATTAATAATACAGTGGAGAGAAGAAATATTTTATTCAAAATCATAGTTATAGTTGAGCTAGTTTTCATCTGTCAGAATGAGTGGACGAATTAATTGCACATGTAATACCCGTAATATTCGCATACATGTGAGCGCATACTGAAAAGAGAACGCTTTGTCACAGTTTGGAGTTAGTCTATGATGTAGCTGATCCCAATTCCGATAGTCCTTGACCGTGAATAAGAAATATAGTCGTAAACTCGGTCTTTGAAGGTTTGAATTTGCCGAACATCTGAACCGAGTATATTTTTGGCAGAGATTTTCAGACGTAAATTTGCGGGTAACTCTTGGGTAACTGTGAGATCAAGATCGCTTCTAGCCTTTTCAAAAACGTCAGGTGTTGCTCCTTCGGTTACTGAAAGTAGTCGATCACCGAAAATTGAGTAGAATACCGAAACGATCGTTCCTAATTGATAATTCTCGTAGCTCGCGTTCAGATTCACTAAATATGGAGATTGTCCTTCAAGTGAGCGGGAGCTAGTGGCATTGGGATCTGAGGCACGAATGATAATCATCTCCTCCTCAGGTATATCCACTTGTGATCTAACGATTGAGAAATTTCCACCAATCGATAAGTCTTTAAGAATTGGGAGTTGAGTCCAACTGGAAAGCTGTTTACGTGCCTCAAACTCTGCTCCAAATACTTGTGCATGATCTACATTCTGGAATGACACGAATCGGCCTTCTCCCACATTACGTAGAACGCGCTCAATGGGGTCTTCAAAAATCTTATAGAAAGCACTGATTGCAAGAATTTCACCCGCTTTAGCGAACATCTCCCATCTCGCGTCGTAGTTGGTGATAAGGGTTCGGTTCAGTAATGGATTACCTTCTTGGATATCGCCTCCAACAAAATTAAAACTCTGAAAGGGTGCGAGCTCTCGATAGGTAGGACGGGCAAGAGTCCGAGTGGCTGCTAATCGGATGTTCATGTCCTCATTGATGGCGTAGACCAAATTCACAGAGGGAAGCCAGTCAGGGGTATCAAGCATACTAGTACGCAACGAATCGGGTAAGGACAGATCAAAGCTCTGTGTGATAATTTCTGTTGATTCTGATCTAACTCCTCCAATAATTTTCAGCTTTGGGGTTAGAGGTAATTCAAGCATCACATAGGTCGCTATTACATCACTGCTCGCATCATAATTAGCGCGGGCGGGGGAGTTTTCTTGAAGATAGAGTCCGGCGTTGTAGGCGACTACTTCGCCTACATTAAGTGTATCTAGGACACCAAAGTTGTCACCCGAGAAGTAATTGTCAGCGTCACCGCCAAAGTCTCTATAATCAATTTCTCTACCTTCATGATACTCAAATCTACGTTGTCGAAAATCTCGTTGAGACATATCATATTGACCACCGAACTTAATTCGTGCTCCTAAACCAGCCCATTGACGAAAGGGAATCGTAATATCTAGTATTCCACCACGGCTATTTTCATTTAAGTTTCTAAAATAGCGCTGGGGTGGAGGGGCATTGCCACCACCCAGCGAGTATGTCGTGTCAATTCCAGAGATATTTTCACGAATATTTTGAGTGGAAGAAAAGAATCGAAGATCAGGTTCATCCTGCGAATTCTGAGCAATGGAAGCCTTCCATTCAATCTTCATCTGAGCTAACGCATGTTCACCTCTTAGTTGAAAACTTTGAAGAGACCGCTGTTGATAGCTCAGTGCACGGGTGATGAACGTTGTACCACCAGTCTGGTCTCTAAATCCCCCTAAAAAGGTTGATTCGCTCTCACCACTTTGAGTTTGAAGAAAGGTTGTAACTAATTCGTGGCTGTCACTGGGTTGGAATGCAATTGTCCCAGATGCTCCCCAGTTAACTTCGTCGCTACCTTGGACATTAGCAAATGATGAGACTTCTTTGGGGTCAGCTCTGGTAATGATATTGAGATCAGGGTTTGATCCAAAATATGTGGTACTTGATAGATTTTCTATGGAAGCTACATCTCCACCAATGAGGTGCCATTGACTGAAAACGCCATCATCATAATAGTTATAACTGCGCCCATAGGTCAGGCTACCACTGAGTCCAAGAGGGCGACCAAACAGCTTCATTTGCCCACCAGCAGCTGCAGAGAAACTATGGTTGATAGGGGTGGATTCTAGGGTGGGGGACATCACTTCATTGA
The DNA here is from genome assembly GCA_026709065.1 of Bacteroidota bacterium. Lineage (GTDB taxonomy): Bacteria > Bacteroidota > Rhodothermia > Rhodothermales > Bin80 > Bin80. The sequence goes on along the minus strand of JAPOTS010000024.1, from coordinate 32,799 downwards.
AGGCACGAGAAAAAGCATTGAGGGAATCGGCCCGGTTGGATCGCACTTGGTTAGTCACCCCAAAGCGTAAGTCCCTAAGGTCAGATTCTCTTGGTAATTGATCTTCTGGATCTTTGTTTTCTAAAATTTCTGGTAGTGCACGAGAACCATTATCGTAGCCAAGCCAGTCGGTGCTACTGCCTTGATAAGATAGAAAATTATCAATGTGACTGGATTGATCGTCATAGGTCATTGTTGCAGATAATTGCAACGTAAAAGATTCTGGGAATGCAGTGGTTGCAACATCAACCAAGCCACCACTAAAATCTCCAGGTTTATCAGGAGTAAATGTTTTCAGTGTGACGATATTGTCCAACAGAGCAGCGGGGAATAAATCTAATTGGAATGCTTTACGATCTGGATCAGCGCTTGGGAGCGAAGATCCATTGAGTGTAGTGTTGGCATATCGATCTCCTAAACCGCGAATATATACATATCGGCCACCTAATACTGATGCTCCCGTTACCTTGCTCATAGCAGTCGCTGCGTTGCTAGATCCAGAGCGACTGATCATATCTGAACTAATTGCATCACTGACAGCTATAGATCTTGCACGCTCACGTAAAAGACCAGCTTCGGATCCAGAAAGAACATCTGCAGTGATGACAACTTCTCCATAAGAAAGGGCTTCCGGAAGAAGCTCAACTTCTATATGAGTCGTTTCATCTGGCATCACAACGACATTTTCCACCATCAAGGTTGAAAATCCTAGATAGGCGAATTTCATCGTATAGGTTCCTGATTCAACGACGAACTCGTATCTACCATTGAGGTCAGTGGCATCACCTGTTGAAGCGCCATCAATGGTTGCGGTCGCACCGATAAGCGTTTCACCATTTTCACCATCAATAACAAGTCCAGAGATTTTCCCCACCTGAGCGTTCACATCTGAAAGGGTAATCAAGTAGAGCAATAATACTAAACCACTGAAGCGGAGGGTACTGAGTAGGATCATTAAGTGATGATATGTAACTTAGGGGGAATCATAAAATCACTTTAATTAACTTAATCCCGAATGGATGTTAACGGAATGTAAAATGAAATATATGTTTTTGTAACCTTACCTTTAATTGGATAACCAAATGGTTATTTATGGAGTACAATAATTTTTAAGGAAATCAAATGAGTCAAGAATTTATCTCAACCAATACTCACGGTCACATGGAGAATCTTAAAGATCACTCTCTTTATAATAATAGAGAGTTGAGCTTACTTGATTTTCAGAAGCGTGTTTTTGAAGAAGCCCAAGATGAAGCCAATCCAATTCTGGAACGACTCAAATTCCTGTCAATTGTCGGTTCGAATCTTGACGAATTCTATATGGTCCGAATTGGGGGATTAAAAAAGCAGGTTGCTAGTGGGACAACTGATGTCTCACTTGATGGGCGTAGTCCAACGGAAATCCTTGAAGTAGTACGTGATGGGGCTCACGCATTAATTCAGGAAGCTCATGAGTATTTGCTATCAAACATTATCCCCAAGTTAGCAGAATCAGGGGTTCACTTGTTAAGTTATTCTGAGTTGACAGATGCCCAAAAAGAAGAGGCAGCAAAAAAGTATAAACAGACGATATTTCCAGTCCTTACTCCGCTTGCAGTTGATCCATCGCATCCGTTCCCACATATCTCAAATTTAAGTCTAAATCTTGCAGTAACGATTAAAGATGAGCTTGGGGGAGAGCGCTTTGCTCGTGTCAAAGTTCCACGACCGATAGACCGTTTAATGCCAATCATATCTGAACCGTGGACAATGGAAATTGACGATAATCTTCGGCGGGTCTATTCATTTGTTTGGGTAGAGGAAGTGATTGCAGCAAATCTTCAATCTTTATTCCCGGGTATGGAGGTTATCGCGTCTTATCCTTTCAGAGTAACACGGAATGCGGACATGACAATTCAGGAGTTAGAGGCAGATGATTTATTGGAGACGATGGAGCAGGGGGTTCGTCAACGTCGATTAGGATCTGTCCTGAGGGTCGCTGTAAATCCTGATATGCCGGATCGAGTAAGAAATTTGTTGATAGAGAATATGGGGGCGGAAGAGGATGATGTCGTTGAAGTCAATGGCCCTCTCGGCTTAGAAAGTTTGATGATGGTTGCATCAGGGATTGATCGATTTGACCTTAAGTATCCACCTTTTATTCCTTTTACATCTATACGATTGAAACCTGAGACGCGGGACGGAGATTTTTTTAAGGCTGTCAGATCTCAGAATCACCTACTTCATCATCCATATGATTCATTTTCTCCTGTCATTGAATTCTTGGAAGCTGCCGCATCGGATCCAAACGTTCTTGCAATCAAAATGACATTGTATCGCGTTGGCCCCAGATCACCGATAGTAGCTGCATTAATGAAGGCAAGAGAGAATGGAAAGCAGGTTGCAGTTTTAGTTGAATTAAAGGCGCGCTTTGACGAGGAGAGTAATATTGGTTGGGCACGGATGCTAGAGCGTGAGGGAGTTCATGTTATCTATGGATTGATTGGACTGAAGACGCATTCAAAAATTGCGTTAGTCATCCGAAACGAAGGAGGGCATATCCGCCGATATGTCCATATGTCTACGGGTAACTATAACAGTCTCACGGCTCATGTCTATGAAGACTTGGGACTTTTTACTGTTGACCCTCAAATTGGCTCTGATGTATCTGATTTATTCAATTTTCTCACAGGATATTCAGAGAAGCGGGATTATCATAAACTTTTAGTCGCTCCCATCAATTTGAGAAAACGATTCACTGAACTGCTGAACCGTGAGATTCAACATCAAAAAGATGGGCATAAAGCACATCTGATATTAAAAACAAATGCTTTGGTAGATGAAAAGATCATCAACTTGCTTTATGAGGCTTCCAAGGCAGGATTAAAGATTGATCTTTTGGTGAGGGGCATATGTTGTCTCAAACCGGGCGTGGAGGGTTTAAGTGAAAACATCCGTGTGATTAGTATTGTGAGTCGTTTTCTGGAGCATAGTAGGATCTATTATTTCCATAATGGAGGAGATGAAGAAGTTTATTTAGGGAGTGCAGATCTGATGCCTAGAAACTTAAACCGACGGGTTGAGGTGTTATTTCCAATTCACGACTCTCATCATGTACGTTATTTACGTGATAATGTATTAGAGTCCTATCTTCGGGACTCTATCAAAGCCAGATACCTGACCGATGAATCATACAGCAGGCCTGAACCTTTTGAGGGGAATTTAGGAGTTCAGGATAAGCTTTTGAATGTGCGTTCAGATTGGGTTGAGCAAGAAAAGGAGCATCTTTGGGAGCTCTTTTGATCTATCGTGTAAATATTTCAGGGTGGATTTGAGATCAGGGGTAGAGAGTTTGGGTTTCCCAGCCCCCGGATGAAATCTTGGTAAATACTACTCGTTCGTGGAGTCGGCTTTCTCGTCCTTGCCAGAATTCAATTTTTTTTGGTACGACTCTATACCCTCCCCAATGGTTAGGAAGATCGATTTTCGTCCCTTTATATTTTTGCTCAAAATGCGTGACTCGGTCTTCTAGTTCTGACCTATCCGATAATGGGGTGCTTTGGCGTGATGCCCACGCTCCTATTTGGCTCCCCCTTGGTCGAGAGTGAAAGTAGTGTTCACTTTCATGTTCGCTGATTCGTTCAACATGGCCTTCTATTCTGATTTGACGCTCAAGAATTGCCCAGTGCAAGACGAGTGCGGCTTTCGGATTCATCTCTAACTCACTCCCTTTTCGGCTCAAATAATTTGTAAAAAATACAAACCCTTTTGGGCTTACATCTTTGAGTAGAACAATGCGTGCACTTGGAGATCCATCTAAGGTTGATGTGGCAAGCGTCATGGCCTCTGGAAGATAGATATTTTGAGAATGAGCAAAATTAAACCATTCTTCAAATTGTTTCATTGGATCTGAATCAGGGCTGGCAGCAGGTAAGTCTTTGATGAGTATCTGGTCAGAGAGTTTCATGAATAGAGTGAGAGTTCGGAAATGAAATTAATTTTTAAAATTTGAAAAGACTGGTATCAGAGTCCTTATCAATCATGAAAATGATACATGGAAGTGGCCTGAATTAAATGTGATTTATTTGAGTGTGTATTCAACTTTAATCTTGAAAATGTAACGAATTATGTTGGAGTTAGATCAGGGATTGACAACTAGTTTCGTACATAGCCTTATAGCATTCAAGGATAAGATAGGTTCTTATTATCAGGGGCTCAAAATGGTTCCACATTAAGTTGATTGTCAAAATGTTAAGGAATAATGGGTACTAAGAATGTATATCAGTACCACTTCAATCAACTTATCAAATGACCTGTTGACTTTCATCTAAATATTTTGAATCGTTATGTAATTCCCAGTGATAGAGCAATTGTATCCATAAAATAATTACATATTCTTCGGAGCTTAGACTGTAATCACACTGAGGGTGTTCGTCTGTTTTTCTTACTGATGGCATCTTCACAGGCCGTTGTATTTTGTAGGGGGATAGTTGACCAATCTCTGCCGACGCTGATCAACCTGCTTTCGGTAGCGTCGTCTCTTTGTGGCCTTTCAGTGTTGTGGTAACAGCCTGTATAATTCATTTTCGGCAATTGTGGCAATCCGTGTTAGCACATCCACCAACCACTCCTCTTGGTTTACCCCATGCAAGGTGCAGGTGTTGATCAACGAATAGATAATTGCCGCACATTGAGCGCTTCAAGGGAGCCAGCAAACAGATAGTTTTTTCGTCCTAATGCAATCGGATGAATCTGTTTTATAGAGATTGGTATTAATGTCTACCTCCGTCATCCCAAAAATCGTGTCAGCTTCTCTCAATCTACCAACACATAGTGGACAGCCTGCTTCCAAGACTTTGGACCTATGCAAGAAGACATAGAATGGCAAGAGCCTATAAGGAAACGACACGACAAAAAATTCAATATAGCAGGTGCTAGTTTTCAAAAGATTGATCTGGCTGCGCAATTTGATCAGGAACAAATCTCTGTGAGTTCATTGCAGGTCGTTGATATTCATGCCCCTTCTGTAGAGGTGGAAGAGATACTTCTTGAGGTTTGATAGTATCATAGGGGATTTGGGAGAGTAAATGGTGAATACAGTTTAGTCTTGCACGGCGTTTATCATTAGCCTCAATCACCCACCAAGGTGAATCAGGAAGATCAGTATTCAAAAACATCTGGTCCTTGGCCTTTGAGTATTCAACCCATTTAGCTCTGGACTTCAGATCCATTGGGCTGATTTTCCACCTCCTTGTAGGATCTTGAATTCTTCGGCGGAATCGTCGCTCCTGTTCCTCTGCACTGACAGAAAACCAGTATTTTATGAGAATAATTCCGCTTTGGATTAACATGCGTTCAAACATAGGGCACTGGCGTAGAAATTCCCAGTACTCTTTTTCGGTGCAAAATCCCATTACACGTTCCACACCTGCACGATTATACCAACTCCTGTCAAAGAGAACCATTTCACCTCCTGCTGGTAAGTGTTGCACATATCTCTGGAAGTACCATTGACTAGATTCACGTTCGGTGGGTTTTGCAAGAGCAACAACCCTGCAGATACGTGGGTTGAGAGGGGCCAAAATACGCTTTATTGCACCACCTTTGCCAGCAGCATCCCGCCCTTCAAATAAAACGACAATACGTTTCTTTTTCACTCGGATATAACGCTGGAGTCGAGCGAGCTGAACCTGAAGTAACACTAACTCAGATTCATAGTATTTGCGTGATAGTTTTCCGTTTGGACGTAAAATCTTTACAATCTTTTCGTCCTCATTAAAATTATTAGGTGAGTTCAAGTTCATTGTCAATTAGAGATAATTATCAGTTAATAGCATGTATAGCGTCAAAAGGGTAGATTATATGATTTCCATCAATAGAGATTGCATTTGAGTAATAATAAACTAATACATTTCAAGAAATTTAGTGATCATTAGCTGATTAATTGAATAACATTAGCATATCACCAATAACGAAATGAGTCCAGTATGATGGAATTCATTTTCTGAACCCTCCGCAAAACATGATGTAGAATTGGAGTGGATACAATTTTGGACGGCCAGTCATGTTCAGTAAATGCTCAAGTTTATCATCATATTTATTCAATTGATTTATGGAAAATAGTAATGCTCCTGCCTGCGATCTGTCAGGGATGATTCGGTTATCGGATGATCAAGTTGCCCAATATCAAGATCGTAATTTGATCAATAAACTATTTACTTCTTTAAGCACAATCGCTATAGTTGGTCTGTCAACGAATCCGATCAAAGATAGTCATAGGGTTGCTGAGTTTCTTTTGAATCAAGGTATAAAAGTGATTCCAGTTCATCCAAAGGCGGATCGAATATTGGGGGAGAAAGTGTACAGTCAGGTTAAAGACATTCAAGAGTCAGTGGATATTGTCAATATTTTTCGTCCATCCCATGAATGCGCTCATCATGCAGAGCAGGCGGTTAAAATTGGTGCGAAAGCGATCTGGCTACAACTAAATATTTTCAGTGAGGAGGTAGCTCAGATTGGGTCGGATTCTGGAATGGAGGTGATCATGAATTTGTGTATCATGATAGAATATAAACATTTTTTGAATGCACGCTCTATCAATTGAGGCTTCCACTTTTTAAGTAGGAGAAGCCAGAAAAGGAGTATAAACGATGGGGAAGAAAAAGATATAATAGGATGAAAGGTTCAGCAGCCGGGCTTATCATAGCTGTAACTTTAACTAAACTTTTTTCTATGCGCAAGTTTGCAAATTGTAGTGGACTTTTTCCGTAGTTTTGCTGTTTTCTTATGTGAGGAATTTTGAACGAAGGAGCGATTTAATATGACTTTTTCTCCATTTCTGGTGATTCTTCTTGCAGGCGTTAAGCTTTCACTTTTTTTGCATTTTTGCCCAATTTCATTAGCCTTGCTTTTGAATAACCGTCAACAAGGGTAGGTAATAGTTTGCCTGGTTTGAGGGTTCGGGATTTGGCTTGAATAAACACGAAAAATATGGTCAATTGAAAGGAGTTATACGCGTGAGTCCAAAAAATTTGACAAAAAGGCCACTACATTAGGGTTTTTTGATAAAAAGATTTTCAAAACGCTCAAAATAGCCCGATTTGGGGCTAAAACCACTGATTTTCCCCTCGAAAATCCGTAAATTATTTTGAAATTTCTTTCAAAAATCTTCTAACCTTGCAAACTTGTGGTAATGCCTACATCCCAATCCTTAGTTTCATTGATAAGATCTGAGACGGATACCACCCTTTATGTCAACCATGGCCATCAATGGGAAGTTACTCCAACTTAATGGGGCGATTTGACCGAATCAAAGATCAAAATCTAACATAAGAATCAGTAGCCTCGCTCTTGCCGTTCATCATACGGCATATACTGTCTTTCTACCAGTGTTCCTGCCAGAGCTTGGGATGTTATTTGGCGTAATCTATCAATATTCCATACCTGCCGTTTTGCCATCTCTGCATCATCATTGATAAGGGTCTGTACCATTTGAAGTAAAGATGTTTCTTGAAGAGAAGCAGCTAAAGAGATGGCAAAACTCATAGTGTAGTACACCGAGTTTTCGATATATTTTTCAGCTATCAGTCGCATCCGTTGATGCTGGGAAGATGTCAGTGTGGTTACCCCCCAGTAATCCACCATCATTCGGAGAGTATACATACAACTTCCTATCTGATGTCGGGTTGTTCCGATCGGTGGTTCTTCAAGATATTTAAGAAGTGGTTCTAATGCCACCCGCCCAAAATCTACCATTCTATCTCCGGTTTGACACCAGGGCAACAATACTGGAATTGTACTAGGATCTCGTAGTTCATAAACCTCTTCCATTAACAAAAGAGAGCCTTCGGCACCCCCCTCACTTTGATATACTGGCAAATCTTCCCCTCTTTGTGAGATTATGGATCTGACTCGCTCGTTTTCGTTTCTGAGAGCCTGTACAAGTGCAGATTTAATAGCTGGAGTACGCTGATCCTCAGAGAGTCTAATGTAGTCGCTCAAACCATCCAGTGCAGTTCTATAATCTGAGCTGATGAGCTTCTGAATGATTTCATCAGGAGTGGCGAGATCCAACCTCTGGGCATGGACTATCTCTACCGAACAAAAATAGAGGATACACAGAACTATGATCTAATTATTCATTTTGTGATTAATTTATTCATTGAAGATGACAATCAGGATTTGAAGGTTTATCACTACCAATGATTGTTGCAACATACATTCCCCCTTGTCCATCAGACTATGCAACGGGTTTAGTCCAATCGGGAGGATACTGGCGTACCATCTCTGCCAAGACGAGTACTTCTGTACTATCTTCAGTTAAGGGTGAATTGTGTTTGTGATAGTCGTTGTAGAACTGCTGTGCAGCATTAATAGAAGCGGAAATTGAATCATGACGATTCTCTACATGAACACCGCTGTCACAACGCAACAAGGTTTCACTTATTAGGGTTGCATGCACAATTCTCATTTGTAAGATCAAGTTACAAGGTTTGATTGAGACAAGATCAAACCGAATCATGGGTGATAACTGAAACAAATAGTATTTGATTTACATCGTAATTCACAAGATGTCCCATTAAAAGCGGAAGAACCTATCAATTAAACGACCATAGACTATATCCAATCCATCAAGTTCCATCATAATCAAAGCTCCGCACACACTCTAACACACGCGCGCCTATTCCAGTGATGAATGGATCCTATCTTTCCTTTTCAATGACCTACTAACTTCGCCAGAAATCAGATCCTTAGTCAATTATTCTGGAATTTTAAATCGAGGCGAAACCAATGAATTATCGTTTAGATTTGTCGTGATCTGGACAATTCGTGCTAGCCCTGGACTATAAACGGTGACAGTTTTTTCTGATGGTTGATTTGGATGTGAAACTGTGGGATGGTCTACCACATCCATGACATCAACATTGATAGCTTCTAAGGATTCTGGATATCGCAGTTTGCCATAGGGGGTAGAACTTGATAAAACGACCTGTCCGCCAGTAGTGGCAATTTCAATTTCGGCAATGGGTGTGCTTTGTGCGATTCGTCGCAGATGCTGATTGGTTTTTGCAACTGACCACCCTGCAGTTTCAGTCACACTTAAGAAGGCATCAATAAGTCCAGATTGGGCTACCATTTGTTTAGATAAAACCGCATCAAAAACTGAACGTACTTCGGCAACCCGAGAAGTATATTGTGATGAGAGTAACTCGGCTTCTCCAAACGCGGCTAAGGCTGCAGTCATGACGGGGGAGGCATAGCTATTGTTAAGCAACCCTTGCTCCTCAAAGGCAAGGGCATTGCCAACCTGAACGATTCTGGGCTTATCAATTCCACTCACACCGACATATTTGTATATATCCCAGTCAATTTCGCGGGTTTGAGCAGCTTGAGTAATGCATTCATCACTATCAATACTTGCAGAAAGTAGAGGGTAGAAAGCTGAGGCCTGGGGTTGTGCGGTTGCATCTTCGGTAAACTTAAAATTGATTGGATTCCCATCGTCCCCCCGAACATTAGTCAGATAAACAGATCCTTCTGAATCGGTGACCCATAGTTCATCCAAAACAGTACTTTCAATCACTGTATCAAAAATAGTGACGATTTCGGATGGAGATAATCCATGTTCCTCAGCGGCGGCTACCAAGTGCGAAGCGATTCTGGCTTGGCCGGTCATCTGTTCGTCTAGAAGAAGATCAAGTCCTTTGGCAATAACTGCAAGCGATAACTGACTCATGTGGAAAATTAATTAATGATGATGAGAGATTATTATCCATAAGTTCAAAATTACGAAAAAAATCATCAATGATGATCATACCGGTTGTTAGACGAACTAATTTTTGATTAACGATACATTAATACAGCAAAAAAGTGAGGGCCAAAACAGTCATTGCCCATTACACGCACATTGATATTATCTTTACAACAATAGTAAATGATCACAGTGTGCTCTCAAAGGTTGAGTCAAGTATTCAAGCATATCCAAAGACAACCTGCGTTTAATCAATGTCTGAAGGTTTAGGACTTGATTTAGAATCCAGTTTAGCCTGAGGGAGTTCAAACCAGAAACAAGATCCTTGACCGAGAGTGCTCTCAACATGAACTGATGTTCCATGGTCTTGAAGAATCTGTTTGACAATCGCAAGTCCTAATCCTGTACCCCCTTCATGGCGGGAGCGAGCATTGTCAACTCGGTGGAACCGCTCAAAAATAAGAGAAAGTTGGTCAGCTGGAATCCCCCTGCCTTGATCTATTATCTCAACTCGATATTTATTCGAAAACTTGTGAAACCTGCAAGTGATGGTTCCAGAGGTGCTATATTGGATTGCATTTTCTATTAGATTCACGAAGACCCGCTCAATCTGGATATGATTTATACATACCCATGCATCATTCACATCAAACTCTAATCTGAGTCCTTTATCTTGCGCTAGTTGAAAGAACAGTTCTTTGGTATCATTGGCAATGACAGCAAGATTAGTCGGAGAAAACCGCAAGGCATGATCACGATTCTCCATGCGGGCTATTTCAATGAGGGAACTAAATAGATTATTGAGCCTCCTTAGATTGAGTAACCCTTTTTCTGAATATTGTTGACGCTGTTTCATTGAGAGCTTTGATGAACCCAATGCTTCAAGAAAGCCACTTATGGCAAAAATTGGATTCCGAACCTCATGAGAAATGTTAGAAATAAAATCTCGTTGCATCTTCGTAACATTCTCAAGCTCTTGGATTTTTTCCATGTATTTTTTTGACATGTAACTCACATTGGACTCAAGATCCTGAAACTCCGCTGCTCGAGAAGTCACTGTGATCGGAGTATCATATTCTCCCGCAACGATGCGGTTTGTAGCCCGCTTGATGTTCCTAAGCGGTCTTGTGACTTTGACTGATGCAACCCATGCCCCAACCATAGCCATAAATAATGTAAATCCAAACCCTAAAATCACTTTTTTTTGAATGCGTGAGATCAGCAGATACAAGGGACTGACTGGTCGCACCATTCCAATCACGATATCTCCGTCACGGACTGCACCGAGCTGAATTAAATTCTCGTCTTCGCCAGGAAGAATGTCAAAATATGGGTTTTCCTCCGTGGTATAATGAAGCATGATCTGATGATGGGCAATGTCCTCCAATGGATCGTTTCTCCAAACGATTGAGTCACCACGGGCAATGCAGATAAACAGATCTTGAAAATCAAGAAGCGTTCCAATTTCTGGAGTAAGAATTTCATCCCATGCACTCGGATCGGTAGTAATCAGGTCGGTAGAATGAATCAGAGAAGCGATATGTTCTGTATCCACGATATGAGATTCGCGGGCAGAATCAAAAATATCATTAGACAAGCCAATGACGGTATAAAGGATAACTCCACTAGTCCCAAGCCCCACAAATATTGCAAAGTTGAGGGACATCCAGAATCGGGTAGGAGCCCGCTTAGGGAATTTTGGCTTCTCCGATTCAGGCATTTTATTCATCAACCACCGTAATTATCCACTTAAAGATTCTTGACCATTAAATCGATACCCAATTCCCCAGATTGTTTCAATATAGCCAGAAAAGTCACCGAGTTTATCTCGTAAATTTTTCATGTGTACATCAATTGTGCGATTAGTGACAGTTAAGGCATCGTCGTGCCAGACCATTTCTAATAACTCGTCGCGAGTAAAGATTTGACTAGGATGTCTAACGAGACAGTTAATCAGTTGAAACTCGGTAAATGTGAGGTGAAGATTTTCACCATTAATTAAGGCTTTATATTGCTTGGGGTAAAGGGTTAATCCGAGGAGTTCAATCGTTTTGACTTCACTCACATGTGCGCGACGAAGAGCCGATTGTACTCGTGCGAGGATGACCTCCATTGTAGATGGCTTAACGATATAGTCATCTCCACCTAAGTTGAGTCCTTGTATCTGATCGTCATCTTCGGATTTAGCAGTAAGAAAGATGACGGGAATTTCTTCTGTTTCAGACTTAGATCTAAGTTGCCTACAGACTTCATAACCATCTATCTCTGGAAGCATCACATCAAGAAGAACAAGGTCTGTACTGGAGTCAATTTTTTCTAAAGCCTCCCGCCCGTTGTATGCAACATCAACTGAGTATCCTGCATCTTCAAGAAAATGACGTGTTATTTCGGCAATATCCTCCTCATCTTCAGCAATCAAGATCTGAATCTCGTGTATTTCTTTTGCTTTTTTTTCCATCTATTTCAGCGTGCCAATCAATGAGTAAATCAGGGACAGGTTGCTACCGATTGAGTTTTTAACTCCCAACCGAGGCTGATTACCCATTTTGATGCAAATAGTTTCTTTATGAGTATAATTGAATTAAATCAAATAGTTTATATTTCATATACATAGGCTTGGATTGCGCCCCAAACTGGTAGATCAATATGAAAGACTTGTTTCAGTCTATACTCAAAAGACATTATAATCCACGTGTAGCAGGCTACCCCATTATAAAATTTTTTAGGATTTTCCTTCGGATGTGCTGGGGACATTGCAAAACGTCCTCCCATCAATTAGTTACATATCGCAAATTGTTAGGGAGATTGAAGCATAGGGTGATTTCTTGTGTGTTAGTCGGCATATTTCAGTGCACCCCGATTCACAGAAATACTAGCGCATTGGCTTGTAGAGCGAGGGAAATAGGGCATAGTTTAAGGTTTTGGTCAGATTACATCTACGCATTCATATTTCAAGAGGCGAGCGAGTCAATTGGATGACACCGAATCTCTTTATTAGAAATGGAGCAATCTTGAATCCTATTGAGGGGGAGATCCAATCGGCGAATATTCGTATTTGTGACGGAATCATTGCTGAAATAGGCGCAGATATTGATGTCAATGATGAATCTATCTTTGAGGCACAAGGACGTTTGATTTCTCCGGGTTGGATGGACATGCATGTTCATTTTAGGGATCCTGGACAGGAGCATAAAGAGACTATTGAAACTGGTTGTAGAGCAGCGGCATTTGGAGGCTTTACAGCGGTTGCATGCATGCCAAATACGACTCCTCCTATAGATCATAGGGAGTCGGTTCATTCCTTGATACAACGGTCACAGAATTTACCTGTTGATGTCCATCCCATTGCCTGCGTATCAATACGGCGTGAGGGAGAGAGTTTAACTGAGATGGCTGAGCTGGCTGCCACGGGTGCTGTCGCCTTTAGTGATGACGGATCGCCCGTTCAAAATGGGAGCTTAATGCGCAGGGCATTAGAATATTCAAGTGCTCTGAGTAAACCCATCATCAATCATATGGAAGATTTAACTCTTGGCCCCAAAGGACAAATGAATGAGGGGCTCATATCTACCCATCTTGGTTTGACTCCAACTCCAACATTTTCTGAAGAATCAATGCTTGGACGAGATTTATTATTGGCCGAGTTAACCCGCGGACACTTGCATGTCGCACATGTCTCAACCGCGCGTTCAACCGCAATGATTCGTCAAGCAAAGGCAAACGGTATTCATGTCACTGCCGAAGCGTGTACGCATCATTTTTCTTTGACCGACGAAATCGTTCAGGAATCTGGGTTTGACTCGCAGACTAAAATGCATCCACCATTGAGAACCGCAGAAGATGTTGAAGCTATCCGTGATGGATTGAGTGATGGAACCCTAGATGCCATCTGCACCGACCATGCACCCCATGCACCTTTTGAAAAGGAGACGGACTTTGTCTCCGCGCCATTTGGCATCATTGGTTTAGAAACGGCATGGGGTCTTACCTGTAAGCACTTGATTGCGACCAAGCGGTTAAGTGTTACCGAGGCGGTGGATCGACTATGCGTTAACCCACGAAGAATCTTAGGACTTGAGATCCCGTTAATTGAAGTCGGAGCACCTGCGAATTTGACCATTTTTGATGCCACAACCGAATGGATATTTGAAGCTAGACATATTCATTCGAAAAGTCGAAATACCCCATTTATTGGCTCGACAATGATCGGACGTGCATGGGCAATCTATAATAAAGGGCAATTGGTTGAACATCATCCTTAAAACTCAATCTGATCATTGATGCTACATGTGGCACTGATTTACGGTGGTCAATCAACTGAGCATCAAGTATCGCTTGTATCAGCTCAGAATATTTTAAATGCTCTTGATCATAAGCGCTATCAAGTGACGTTGATTCACATTGATCAATCAGGTAGATGGTATCAAGTGGCATCCGGTCAAGACCTCACGTCAGCAAAAATTGATGAAATGAGTTCTAGGGAGCCAGTTACGATGTCACCAGATGGATTATTAACAAGAGAGGATAGATCGCAGAATCCAGTCAAAGTCGATATTGTCTTTCCTGTGTTGCATGGAGTGAACGGGGAGGATGGGACGATTCAGGGGTTACTCCAACTCTATGGAATCCCTTGTGTAGGAGCTGATATGCTTAGTTCAGCCGTATGCATGGACAAGGACATTTCAAAACGCTTATTAAAAGAGGCGGGCATTCAAGTCCCTAAGTTCAAAGTCCTCTATAATGGAGGGCGTAATTTTCCCAGTTATGACTATGTCGCCCATGAACTTGGGGAAACACTATTTGTGAAGCCTGCAAATGCTGGTTCATCCGTAGGAATTTCCAGAGTAAGCTCTCTTATGGATTATCAAACTGCATTAGATATGGCTTTTTTATATGATGAAAAAGTACTCATTGAACAGGCCATTATAGGGCGTGAAATTGAATGCGCTGTTCTTGGTCGAAATCCCATGCGTGTATCCGTGTGCGGTGAAATCACCACCTCTCATTCGTTTTACTCTTATGAAGCCAAGTATCAGGATGAATCTTCCACAGATTTGATTATTCCTGCGTCGTTACCCGATAAAATCGAACGTGAAATCAGACAATTAGCACAGGATGTGTGTTATGTATTGGGTTGTAGAGCAATGGCGCGAGTAGATTTTTTTCTAGATCAGAACCATCAGGTGTTGGTTAACGAAGTCAATACCATTCCTGGCTTTACACCAGTAAGTATGTATCCTTTGCTGTGGGAGCATTCGGGGGTTTCGTTTTCTGAGTTGATGGACACTTTGATTCTTGATGCAATTTCATCTCACCAGAAGCGATTGCGATTGATCCGTCAACATTGATGGCCTATTCAACAGATACAAGGTCAATTTGTGAAGGAGATACCTACGTTGCCATTCGTGGTGACCGTTATGATGGGCATGATTTTGTTCAAGACGCTTTCAGAAAAGGGGCTATACGAGCCGTGGTAGAGACACGGATTGAAGGAGTCAATCCAAATCAATTGGACATCGTACCCAATGCGATTCTTTATCTTGCTCAGATCGCTTCAAAAAACGTTCGGCAATCTGGGGCACAGGTGATTGCAATTACTGGATCTGTCGGGAAAACGACAACGCGTAATGCTGTTACAGAGGTTTTGCAAATGGCTGGCCCGGTGGTGTCATCAGTCGGTAATCTCAATACATTATTAGGGCTATCACTCACTCTGGCCAATCGTCATTTCGATTCAAATAGTCGGCTTGTACTTGAAATGGGGGCAAGCCAAAAAGGCGACCTCTCAGAAATATGCCAATACTACACTCCAGATATTTCCATCATCACCAATGTTAGAGGTGTGCATTTAGAAATGCTAGGATCGATTCAGGGCGTGGAGCGCGAAAAAAGCGAACTGGTTCGCGCACTCAGCCCAACAGGAATTGCTTGTTTAAATGCGGATGATGAATTGACTCGAGCAATGGTGTCGGTTTGTAAGGGGCAACATATTTTTTATGGAATGTCTACCGACGCACACATTCAACCGCACAACATCACGGCTACGGTATCATTGTTAGGGGATCATGTCATCTATATATTGATGGCGGCCTATGCTGCTGGGATAGCCGTCGGGATTGATCCTGTTACAATCAATCAAGGTCTATCGAGGATCAAGCCCGAAAAGGGCCGACTTAATCAATTGCCTGCAAGGGCAGGGGCCAGTTTAATTGACGATTCATATAACGCCAGTCCTGCTGCCGTTAAGTTAGCACTTGATGTCCTTTCAAAATCTTCTGCTCAGAGACGTGTGGTATTTTTGGGAGATATGTTAGAGCTAGGTGATCGTGAGGAGGAAGATCATCAGTACATCTTAAAGATGGCAGCCAAAGTTTCGGACTATATCATTGGATGTGGTCCACGCATGGAAAAGGCCTCAATGACATTACGATCCGAATTAGGTTATGAGATTCAGTGTTTTCCTGAATCAATGGAACTTGCAAGCGAATTATCTCACGGGAGAGTATATTCACCTCAGCCGGGGGATGTCATCTTGGTCAAAGGTTCTCAGGGTGCTCGGATGGAACGCGTTAGTCGGGCACTACTCTCAGAAGAAATATCTGCTGAATCAGTTCTTGCGCGTCAAACTGAGGCATGGCTTTCAATTTAGAGAGTATTGATTGCTTCATGATTTCCAATCTGGAAGTATTGTAACGTATAGATGGTTGGACAAGTGTGGCAGGAATTTTAGCGATCTACTCCTCAAGATGGTTTAGAACATTTGTCAATTATTGTATTTCTGGATCATACAACACATTAAGAACTTCAAAGAATTTGATGAATTTCATCATTTTGGCACCTTTTTTTGTTGAAACGCGTTACAACGGGCTGTGAGTAAATTATTCGTGTGTAGACACACAATTCATTTAGATAGCATACATGCAAGGTAACGGATTTAAAATAGGTGCGGTCGTTTTCTTTCTCGCACTTTCTCTTTGGTATTTATTTCCTTCGGTGCAGGGATTGTCGCTTAACAATCAACTGACAGATATGGATCAAGAGGAGAGAAGCGACTACGAGCGCGAAAATTATGCCAGAATTGAGTCAATCAAGGAGCGGTCTCTCAATCTGGGGCTTGATTTGCAAGGCGGAATGCATACGACTATGGAAGTGGGCCTTCACGAGTTACTGGTCCAACTCGCTGGTGAGCGACGAGATGATGCGTTTGATCAGGTGCTGGCAGCTGCTGACTTACGTAGCCAAGAGGATG
Organism: Bacteroidota bacterium; assembly: GCA_026709065.1. Classification (GTDB taxonomy): domain Bacteria; phylum Bacteroidota; class Rhodothermia; order Rhodothermales; family Bin80; genus Bin80. The sequence goes on along the minus strand of JAPOTS010000024.1, from coordinate 15,781 downwards.
GAGTCTCACTCATTGATGCATTTGTGGAGGAATTTGAATCGCGAGACTCTGAAGCTAGCCTTTCAAGATATTTTCGAAGCGAGGAGATTACTCGTAGATCAAGTAACGCGGATGTAACTGATTTTTTAAGCACACAAGCGACTGATGCAATCGCCCGTGCGATGGAAGTGATCCGTAATCGCGTTGATAGATTTGGTGTCACTGAACCATCCATTCAGACCCAAGGTAGTCGTAGAATTGTCGTTGAGTTGCCCGGCATTGATGATCCAGAGCGAGTTCGTCGCCTGTTAAAAGGTACTGCACGATTGGAGTTTCGGCTGATGGCAGATCCTGGGGAACTAAACTCCTCCTTGCAACGTATCATTAGTCACTTTGAAGTAGATGTTGCTCCGCCAGAAGTAGTTGAAAATGTAGACGAGGATACGACCAATGTTGAGCCCTCAGATACCACATTTGATGTGAGTCAATTACTTGCCGATTCTGAGATAGATGACGTAGGCAATCCACTTTTAGACGTACTGATTCCTGCTGGTCAGGGATCTGTCGTGTTTGGGGAAGTATCGGTTCAGGACACATCCACTTTCAATGCTCTGATGTCTGAATCAGAAGTAATGGCAATGCTCCCACGGGATATAGAGCTACTCTATGATGCGAACCCAAGTAGTACGAGTGGAGAATATTATCCTGTGTTAGCCGTCAATGTAAACGCTGAATTAACTGGGGATGTCATTACTGATTCAAGGGCAGACTTTGATCAGACCACTAACCAGCCTTTGGTTGATATGGAAATGAACTCCGAGGGGGCCCGAATATGGTCTCGTTTGACTGGGGCTAATGTTGGTAAAAATATTGCGATTGTGCTTGATCAAGTTGTCTATTCTTATCCAACAGTCATCAATCAGATCAGTGGAGGACGCTCACAAATCACTGGATTGGCATCACAGGAAGAGGCAGATGATATCGTTACGGTTCTAAAAAGTGGTGCACTTCCAGCACCTGTAGAAATTGTTGAAGAACGCACAGTGGGTCCTAGTCTTGGGGTTGTTGCCCGTCAGTCTGGATTTACATCACTCATGGTAGGACTCACCATTGTGGCTTTGTTTATGATCATCTATTACAGAGCAGGGGGTATGGTTGCTGACCTTGCTTTGATCATTAATATTATATTTATTTTAGGGATTTTGTCTGCATTTAATGCGACACTGACTTTACCGGGAATCGCTGGAATCGTCCTTACAATTGGTATGGCCGTTGATGCAAACGTGCTCATCTTTGAGCGTGTGAGGGAAGAGCAATCGTCTGGAAAGACACTCAAGGCATCAATTGATGGAGGATATGGGAAGGCCCTCAGCGCTATCATTGATGCGAACATCACGACCTTTTTCGTTGGACTTATACTGTATTCATTTGGAGTTGGCCCAATTCAAGGGTTTGCTGTGACGTTAATGGCAGGAATTCTTGCGTCACTCTTTAGTGCAATTGTGTTTACTCGTATCATTTTTGATTTTGTGGTGATTGGACGTCGTGGAGCAGTGAGTTTTGGCTGATCTACGCAGACAATCAAATGTGAAAATTATATATGCGTATTTTTGAGAATACTGAGTTTAATTTAGTCGGTAGCAGAAGTAGGGGATACCTTATTAGTGGTATCTTGCTCCTTCTCAGTATTGGAGCCATTGTTACTCGCGGGTTAGAATTAGGAATTGATTTCAGAGGTGGAATGGAGTTTGTTGTAGAGAGTGATCAATTACTTGAAGCTACCGAAGTTCGCACGACCCTCACAACGGTGTTAGAAAGTGCACCTGAGGTGAAAACATACAGTGATGTTGGGGCAGGGGGGCAGGATGCTCTTCTAATTCGGGCTGCTTCCGAAGGTGAAACATCAGAAGTCCAAGCAACCATTGTTGGAGCGATTGCATCACAATTCCCTGATGCCAACCCGCGGGTCATTAAGACTGATGTTGTCGGCCCCCGGTTTGCGGAGGATTTGAAGCGTGGGTCGTTGTATGCTGTGCTTGGATCCTTACTGGTAATTTTTCTGTATGTGATGCTACGATTTGAGTGGCGATTCGGCCTTGGTGCAGTGGCTGCTCTATTTCATGATGTGTTGATTACCTTGGGTATATTTTCGTTGCTTCAAGGGTTCATGCCTTTTTCAATGCAGATTGATCAGGCAATTATTGCTGCATTTTTGACAATTGTGGGGTATTCGCTTAATGATACAGTGGTTATATTTGATCGGATTCGAGAATACACGAATCTGTTTAAGACTGAACCCTATCAAATTGTAGTCAACCGCTCGGTTAATACAACGTTAAGTCGTACATTTGTTACATCTGGAACAACATTGCTGGTTGTTGCTACATTGTTTACCTTTGGAGGAGAGGTTTTGAGAGGATTTTCTTTCGCACTAATTATTGGAATTATTATCGGGACTTATTCGTCCATATTTGTGGCCACTCCAGTAGTGGTTGAATTGCATCATCGGTCTACTTCGGGTGGGACACCCGGTAGACGCTAACCGAGAAATCATGAATTATTCAGTTGACGAGCAATATAACGCAGTAATCATCACCCTTAAGGGAAATGTGATGGGGGGACCAACGGCGACGAAGTTCCAAGAAACCATCAATACCCTCAAAGAAGAGGGGAAGTTGAATGTCGTTGTGAATCTTGCAAAGGTCAGGATCATGAATTCAAGTGGCTTGGGGATGTTGATTAGTGCAATGACTTCCATGCGCAATGCTGGCGGAGATTTACGCCTTTCTAACCCCGCATCCAAAATCAGGTCGCTTCTAGTTATAACTAAGCTCATTACAGTCTTTGAACACTTTGACTCTGATCAGGAGGCAGCAGAAAGTTTTAAGACATCATAGATACATTATAATTGGTAGCCCTGTCAGTTAGGTCTATCGGTAACACCTGTCCTGTAAAGATAACGTAATGGCGGTCACTGTAGTGGTAGGTAGTCAGTGGGGGGATGAAGGCAAGGGCAAAGTTGTAGACATCCTATCGCCTGAATTTGATATTGTTGCACGCTATCAGGGTGGAGCGAATGCAGGGCATACCATCAAATGGGGGGATACTACTCATGTGTTGCATCTATTGCCCAGCGGTGTCTTCACAGATGGGGTTGATTGTGTCATTGGTAATGGGGTGGTCATAGATGTCAGGGCATTAGTCGATGAGATTCAGGATGTACAGCAGTTAGGGATTGATCTTTCGGGTCGATTATGGATCTCCGAACACGCTCATTGCATCTTACCTTACCATCAAGCCATTGAGAAGGTGGAGGCCGCAGAAACAATTGGAACAACCAAGAGAGGAATTGGCCCAGCGTATACTGATAAAATTGCTCGAACTGGAATACGGATCGGTGAATTACTTTACCCGAGACATTTATCACAGCGGTTGAATGATGAAGTCAAGCGAGTTAATACAGTCCTCAGCCGCGTTTATGGCAGACCAGAGTTAGATGCAGAAGAAATCATAGATGAGCATGTCAAGTTGGGGAAGACCATATCAGAGTATGTAACCAATACAACTCATTACCTTCATGATGCATTGAAGTATGATAAACAAATTCTTGCAGAGGGCGCGCAGGGTTCTCTTTTAGATATAGATTTTGGTACATATCCCTTTGTGACCTCAAGTTCTCCTAGTGCGGGGGGAGTATGTACTGGTCTGGGAATCCCACCCAATGCAATCAACCGTGTGATAGGAATCACAAAAGCGTATTGCACTCGTGTCGGACGCGGACCATTTCCTACCGAGTTATTTGATGGGGTCGGGGATCATTTGCGGGGAGTGGGGGCAGAATTTGGGGCTACAACTGGTCGACCTCGAAGATGTGGTTGGTTGGATCTCGTGGCACTGCGTTATAGTTGTAGGCTCAACGGTTTCACAGAATTAGTGATCACGAAGTTAGATGTATTGTCTGGGTTGGAATCCATCAATATTTGCCACGCCTATGAAAATGATTCCGGAACACTCAGCGCATTCATCTATGATATCAATGCGATGATAGATCCTATTCGACCGCGCTATGAAGTTCTTCAAGGATGGGACAAAGATATTTTTGGATGTAAACACATTGATGATCTTCCCCGTGAAGCTAAAACTCTAATCAATAGAATTCAAAAATTTACAGGTGTTCCTGTAAGGCTTGTTTCTACTGGACCAGAGCGTACACAGATGATTACGCTGGCAGTTGATTGATCTCCTCACTTTCAGACTATTCAGGATATGCGAACTCTGACCGCGAAGCTTAGGCCTAAGCTATTGCTCAGTGTATTTGCTGTTAGCATTGCACTGGCCTCTTTGTTATACACTAGTAATCTTGTACGTCATTTACAAGAAAGAGAGCGTACAGCTGTCACGATTTGGGCTGCTGCAATAGAGCAGGTTGCACATGCAACACGCCCAAACCCGTATCAATCAGATTTACGTGCAATTTCAGATGGACTTGATTCGTCAGATCCAATGACACCAAGGTATCGTGCAGCTCTTGGTTGGGCAGCCGATGTACCCATGGGAGATCAGATGGACTTTATATTTGATGTGATGACAAAACACTCTCCTGATGTCCCAGCGGCGATCGTAGATGAGCAGGGGCATCCAGTGAGATGGCAGCATATTGGAGTTTCAGAGGAAGGGCAATTAAGTTCAGAAGACTCGTTGACTGTTAGAGATCGAATTGCTGAGATGGATCGTAATTACGATCCAATTCGAATTGAGATTGCGCAAGATTCATTGACTCCTGCACTGATTCAGCGTGTCCATTATGGAGAGAGTTCAGTGATCAGGGATTTGCGGATTTACCCCTATTTGCAGCTCACATTTGTAGCGTTATTTATTGGATTTGGCTACTTAGGATTCTCCTATGCACGAAGGAGTGAGCAGAGCAATCTCTGGGTAGGAATGGCTCGAGAGGCAGCACATCAGTTAGGGACACCGATTTCAAGTTTGATGGGTTGGGTTGAAGTCATGCGGGGAAGTTCTAATACGGACCAAGATATATTGAAGGAGATGGATGCAGATTTGAAGCGATTAGAATTAATTACTCAACGATTTAACGATATTGGATCCCAGCCAAAGTTAATTAACCAATCCATTGCGCCAATCATTGATGCAACAGCTAATTACGTTCGTCGTCGCTTTCCCCGACGTGGTATGTCATTGGATGTAGAGGTGAGTCATGAATTAATATCCCCAGTCAATTCTGAGTTATTTGCGTGGGTGATTGAGAATCTGCTTAAGAATGCAATGGATGCGATTGAGAGTGAAGAGGGTAGAATTCAAATCAAAGCAAGTACTGACCGTAATCGGGTATATATTGATGTGATTGATAATGGGAAAGGGGTTGATCGCAGAGACTGGTCAAATATTTTCAAGCCAGGATTTAGTACGAAGACTCGTGGATGGGGCTTAGGTCTGAGTTTGGCGAAACGCATCATTGAAGACTATCATGGCGGGGACTTGACACTTATTCAGTCAACAATTGGCAAAGGGTCAACATTTAGAATCTTGCTTCCGTCTGACTCAAAATGACAAAATTCATTCGCTTAATGATTGAGCACGAAATGGTCTTACTCAATAAACTTGAGGGGGTGGGTGTATGATTGATCACGCTTTGAAATGTCTGAGGGTACGCGTGAATCAATATGAGTATCCTGCGATATGAGAATATCGAAGAGTCATCTACCTGCGAACGGTAATTGACGGTTAAGTGAGCACACTTACTGCACTTTCGTCATTTTTCCAGTAGAAATCGTTTGCCCAGTTTCAGAAGTAATAACTAAACGGTAAAGATACACACCTGCAGGCCATCCAGATGTATCTATTTGATGGTTTTGATGGGCACCGCTACGATTCGAAATAAGTGTGGAAAAAGCTGTACGTCCTAATAGATCCACCACCTGAATTTCTATCTCAGAAGTTTCGGGAAGATCAAACCATAGATTCGCATTGTTCATAAATGGATTCGGATAATGTCCTACAGAAATCTCTTCTACATCCAAGAGTGGATGATCATCCACATTGGTTACGACGAGTGGCATGAATTTCTTACCACTACTCCACACTCCGAAGGGAGAAAAACCCTCCGCGCTGTTCATACCTTTGCCTGACAAGAGAAAGAGTCCAAAAATTTCTTCTGGATTCTCGGATAAATCCAATTTGTAAACGCCAATTTCTTGCCCCGTAGAGCTCAAGATTATCGCAATGGTCAAAAGCTTTCTATCTAGTGAGACATATTGACTATATGCCCCAAATCTCAGGTCTTTCAGAGTGTCAACAGGTGTTGAATTTTCAGCATCATGTATCAGAAGGTTCACTGTACCGAGATCTGATGCTCCATGGATGGCACGAAGACGTACCTTGTTATCAGAATCACCAAATTCTCCGCTATCAAGATCAATAATTGAGAGTACATCTTCACTTGATTTTTGAATGATCAAATGATGTTTAATTCCAGGTTGGGGGAAAAACCTGTAAGAATTGAGCGGAGCGTCATTGTTGGCAGCATCAGCTTTCACCAAATCCAAGGTAATCTCACCAGATTGTAAATTCTCAATACGGGACTCTTGAAATGAAAACCCATCAATCAGTATTTTATCATTCAGATACACATCAATTGAATCGCCTTCTGCATTGTTAATAAACACGGCCATGGGTGCATCAGCATCATTGTCCTTGATCGTAACAAGGACAGGATTAGGTTTTTCAGCACCAGAGAGTTCCTCGGGTAAATCGCCTAAACTAACTGTAAGCGTTTCATCATCTAAGTCATCATCCTCCTTAATTTCAAGAATTTCTGTTGCTTCAGTCTGTGTAATCGCATAAATCAATAACTCTGTTACAGATACCACATAATCATCCTCTTCAGCTGTTACAGCTTCAATTATAAGAGGAACAATAGCATTGCTAGACAATCCTTCGGATAAGGTTAATTTGATCGTAGCAACACCTCCTTCATTCACTGGATTAGGATCAACAGTTAATGATAATTTTGGTATTGGAGGTGCGTTCTTAATAGAAACGCTGACAGTCGCAGAAGCATTGTCGTATCCTCCACCATCGGCAGTAAGGGTGAGCGTTTCAGGATCGCTTTCTGCAGCATCACCAGACGCAGAAATCATCACACTCTTAGGATTCCCAAAATTGGAAGTTGTAAAATCCAAGCTTTCTACACTGGAGGTTAAGCCTGCTGTGGTTAACTTAGAGAGCATCACTGTTACATCTGCGCTGGGTTCTATAGACAATGTGACAAGAAAAAGCTTAAAACCATCTGGTGCAACAGTTAATGTTGAGGGATTTACGAGGATCATTGCATCCGCAAGATCATCATCATCTCCAGAGACTGAAACGTCCATGGACTGACCATCATACCCCCCACCTGTGGCAGTCAAAGTAAGAGTACTTGATTCATCATCTGAATCATCATCCTCAGAAAGAGTGATTTCAACTGACTGAGCTTGGTCAAAATTTGAACGATTGAAGATGAGTGACGATGGAGAGCGGGAAAAATTTGAATTGTCAAATTCTGAAAGTGTAATGGTCACATCAGAGATCGGTCGCTCAGAAAGATTAACTGAGAGGGTTGTAGATTCACCTTCGGGAATAGAAACCATGTTAGGGTCTATCTCAATAGTAGGATTGGTTAAAGTGATGTCATCAACATTCACAGTAATTTTATTTGTAAGATTATCATAACCACCACCACTAGCCGTTAAAGTGATAGATGTCCCAGTGAGGTCGTCGGAATCATCGTCCAATGGGGCAGTGATGGTTACCGTCATGTTGTCACTGTAGGTTGTAGATGTGAATGTCAACTCTGTAGGGGCCACAGTGAGTTGATCTGAACTTGAAGAAAGACGAACATTGACTGTTCCAGACGGTGCAGAAGAAAGAGTGACATCAAACGTCTCACTCTCCCCTTCAGTGACAGTTACAGTTGAACGGGAGACCTCAATGGATTTCGTATTTTGAAGTTCAAACACGAATGTTCCTACCGATTTCACGGTGCCATTGACTAAAAAGGGGGCTTCCTGAATGCGACGAATATTTTCTTTTGGCTGCGTATCAGGGTTGCTTAAACTATATTCAGTCCCATCTTCGGACCCAGCATCATAGGCAAATAATTCCACCTCTCTTGTTTGCATCCATTCTCCATTTTCACCCATTAAATCAAGTCCTGAAACACCAATAAACCAGTCAGGGCTTGGGGCTAACATTGATGTGATAGTCACAAGACTCCATCTTGAGTCAATGTCAAAGGTCATTGTTACACTGTTGGGAGAGGGGGTAACTGAGGGGCCAGATAGAACAGATTTCGCAGTATTAGAGGCGATTGCGGCTTCCACCTCACGCCGGACACCACCAGTGCTTCCTGTTTCTGCCATACTTTCAATGCCAGATGTCGCAGTGCTACCAACCTCCCAAAAGGTCACCGATGAATTGTGAGTTCCTCCGATGAGACTGGTAAAGTGAGGATTACTCCCAGAAGGAAATCGGTCAGGATGGGTTTGGGCGGACCAGGTAGCATTAAATGTAAGCTCATATTCGGCAGTGCTTTGAGCCGAAACCATCTGTGTGACAAAAAAACTACAAAAGATGTATGAGCATAGAAGGGGGAAATGAAGTATCTTCATCAGCGGATAATTGTGTGAATTAAGATTCATACATACGGCATCAAGAATCGTTCCGAGTTGTTTGTGTTCATCCATTCTGATTTCTAATTTGAAAAATAGAATAACGAGTTTTCATAGATGTATGATGATAAACACTGTCTTTGATGTTGAATCCTTATACTTGGTCCTACTAAGTGGAATGATTACAGGCTAATTCCGAGACCGCTCTGAATTGATCGACCTTCTGCTGGTTCAAAAAATCGCCCGCCAAATGCATTTACTACCAGTGAGCGCACATATTGGTGGTCAAAGGCATTCTGTAAACGAATAAATGGATGTAGGGTCAATTGACCAATTTTCAAGTGAGGGCGTGATAGATAGAGATCCACAACAAAGAATCCGTTTGATTGAGCAGTATTTGCGTTATTGCCCCACATTTTAGATGCAGACTCAATGACTACTTGGGCAGTCCAATTATTGGACGTTTCACCGTGGAGAGTCAAATGGAATTGATGAGTCGGAGCGCCTGGAATTTTCAGTCCATTGCTAGGCTCATTTAGAAAAATGAAATTCCCGTACGCATATGTAACTTGAATGTTAAGGGGAGATCTTATGGGCCATTCAATCGCAACTTCTGCACCTTGATGGCGATTTTTACCACCATTACGATACCATGTGCGACCGTCTTCGTTCTGTTCTGGAAGCAATCGATCGTCAATGTGCAATGAGAAGATTGCAAAATCTAATTCAAGATCAATCGGATCAATGAGTCCCCGAACTCCAGCTTCAATTCCAAAGGTTTGTTGAGGATTAAGATCTGAGTTAAATCCTCCTAGCCCCATGGGGGTATTTATGAGCTCAGTCGTAGTCGGTGTCTCGAATGCTGTGCCAAGGTTAGTATACCACGTTAAAGTGTTAGACCTGTAAAACAGTCCAATTGATGGGCTGATTGCAAAAAAGCTACGATTACCACTTTGATCGCCATTGCTGACCAAATGATCGGTCATGTTGAAATTCAGTCGGTCAATCCTTAATCCGCCTGAAAGTCCAAATTTTGATGAAAAGTGAGTAGTGAGTCCAGTAAATAAGGCAAGGCTACCTACATTTTCCTGTTGATCAAGTAATGTTCGGTTGCCTGGGTTTCCAGCATCATTATTTAATCGGATGCGATCGTCTCTTAATTGACGGATATCAATGCCAGTGGTCAATTTTAATGAACTTCCAAGATCCATCTTTAATTGGGCATAAATCCCTCCACTGATTCGCTCAAGCTCAATCCATGCAAAAGAGAGAGGGTTTTCAAGAGATCTACGAACTCCATATGCAGTAGCCGATAATGTGCCATAGGACGCTTGATGAAGTAAGGTGATGCCTGTTTGAAAATGAGTGCTCTTTTTTCCTGCAGAAAGCCGTACGTTTCGTGCATCGGCTTGTTGAGGATTTTCATTTACTTGTTCAAGTGTCAGTGAACCCGGGGATAAGACATCTTGAAATGCTGAATTAAATGTAAATTGGATGGCCGTGCTTACAGATAGTGTTGCTGTTGTACTCAGCCCAGCGCGTAAAAAGCTTCCTTTACTGTGTGCTCGATACCCTTTTTTGCTTACTCTGGTGATATATGTAGTAATTTTTTGGGCACCAATTCGAAAGGAGCTACTGGCCATGGCATGACTCAATCCATAACTCCCTGCCATGTATCTGACTCGAAATGGGGACGTATCATTGATGGTTGCCAGATGTAATACTCCTCCGCTGGTATTTCCCCAGAATAATGAGCTGGGCCCTCTGAGCAATTCTGAGCGTCCGATAAATAGAGGATCAACAATATCTAGCATACTTTGTCCATCTGGCATTGTCAGAGGTACTCCATTGAGAAATGCTTGAAGGCCTCGGACACCGAATGCTGCACGATAGCCCATCCCACGAACAAGAACGCGTTCACCTAAAGCGAAGTGTCCACGTTCACTGATCTGTATTCCTGGAATGCCTCTAAGGGCATGTTGTAGGGACATTCCAGGCTCATCGTTAATAAAATTGTGATTACGAACAAAGATGCTGCGTGTCGCAGTGGAGTAGGTTTCGAGTTGCCGAGTAGACTCAACTGTGATGGTGGGAAGAGAAATGATCGTTGAGTCCTGAGAGCGACTTGAATGAACGAAAAATCCTAATCCACATACGAAAACAATTAAGCGATAACTCATTCCAACATGTTTGTTAGCTACAATACGGAGAACCCATTTTGAATGTTATATTCTCAGATCTACATACAATGGTTAAACAAGAACAAAAATTCTTGTTCATTGGGAATCACAATGTAGGAAAATGTGTATACGAAATTCGTCACTTACGCGTCTATGAACAGTTCCATTTAATGATTAGCATCCCTTCAGTCATGGGTCTCACTTTACTGCACAGTGATCTTCTAATCGGATGATCATGGATTATTGTTAATATAGGGTTCACTACATTACTAACATAATCCACAAAGATTATTCTGAATATGCTCTTGGCAATAGAAGGTATTGATGGATCTGGAAAAGGAACGCAAGCCAAAGAATTGGTTGATCGACTGCGCGGATTTGGTCAATCTGCAGAATTGCTTTCGTTTCCTCGTTACAGCGTGACGAATGCATCACAATTGATTGCAGATTACTTAACGGGTAAGTTTGGTGAAATATCAGACATTCCTGCTGAATTTGCTTCTATACTTTTCGCTATGGATCGGATGGAGAGTCGAGATCATCTTCACACTTTACTGAGTCAAAATGATGTAGTGATTGTTGACAGGTATGTGCCATCAAACTTGGCTTACCAAACTTCTAGAATTTCTAATCCAAAACGAGATCAGTTTCTAAGCTGGCTTATACAGCTTGAATATGACATTTACGATTTACCTCGTCCAGACCTAACAATTTTTTTAGATGTTCCAGCAGTGATATCTCAACAGTTGGTCGCTCTTAAAGAAACCCGTGTTTATACTGAGGAGGTATATGACATACACGAGCGCAACACAGAGTTTCTTTCAAAGGTGCGAAATACCTATCATTGGCTAATTGAATCGCAAGTGATCAATCCGTGTCATATAATTGAATGTACAAATTCAGACGGGAATATTAAGGAAATGAGCGATATTGCACAGGATGTTTTTGACCTAGTAATTCAGCGGCTCAATGAACATTGATTCGTAAGATTAGAAGGGAAGTATATATGTTAGTGCCGAAGATTATCTATCGTTCTATATCCGACTTTGCTTTCGTTCTATGATCCTCTCAAGGTGGGTCTATTACAATAGATTCTCCTTTTCTTTAGTATATTCATCCACCAGCCATGTGTGGAGGGAAGGAATAGGATGCCATAATCCTCATCTTCATGTTCATCAATGATTCCTTGATCAAGTGCACTATTGAATGTATAATGATCGTTTTTCGCTCATGAAAATATTCTGCGGGTCCACGATCAAAAATGAAGTCTGAGCTCATGAAACTGTAATTATGGGATAGTACCAGTGCAACATCCACCTTAAAGTTTCGCACTGGTTCACAGTCAACTGATCTGATAATCCCGCTCCTAATGCGATATAGCCACAATCTCATATCTTTGAGGACTAAATGTTGCGGGTGCTGCCTGCGAGCATTCAGTCCAAAATGCTCCTAATTATTCAGAACTACCTAACAACAAATTCTTTGATTTCATATTTTATTGAAATGAGAGCCTTTCCATTAATTCACATAGTGATTAGACTCTTGCAATACACCAATTGTTATTAGGATATCATGGTACCCTATGGAGTATGTGGTCTTTACCCCAGTCTGGGTTGATCTTCACGGTATGCTCATTATTGGTCAAGGTATTGGATGGAATCGCTTGAGGCGTGTCATAAATTGCCACTTGCGGTACCTGCTGGTTGGGGGTGTGAATATCCTCTTATCAATCTGACGAATCCATGGTGTCTTTTGTATCATCTGATATTTGACACTCTTATGGTATCTTCGTTAACATAGGGAATTGTTTAGATCGTTTGCTAAGGGTTAGGAATCTTGTGTGAATGTAGTTAACCTGCTCTCGTCGAGAGGTAAATATGCCGTGAAATGGAATTAAAATCAAAAATATTCCTATATTTTAATGATTGACAAATCTCTGATTATCAAGACTTTCTTCCAGTAGTTGATTGAATATAGTTGAACACTAAATGAATTGGGAGATTCATATCGATTGAAGGATCTGACTGGTTACTTCCGTATAAGTACTTGATAATTTTCGATGCCGTTCTAACAATGTTTTTTTAGCCCCTAATCATCATGAACAATAATGGCATGACTAGCAATCAGCAACGTGCAGTCCTCCAACAACAAATCTGGGAAATCGCCAATGATGTACGCGGTGCAGTTGATGGTTGGGACTTCAAGCAGTATGTGCTTGGTACACTATTTTATCGATTCATCAGCGAGAATTTTGCCGCCTACATGGAAGCAGATGATGACATCAACTATGCAGAATTATCCGACGAGATCATTACGGAAGAGATTAAACATGATGCTATCAAGACAAAGGGTTACTTTATCTATCCCTCCCAGATGTTTGTCAACATTGCCGCAATCGCTCACACCAGCGACAATTTAAATACTGATCTGGACCACATATTTTCTCAGATTGAAAATTCAGCGAACGGCTACCCGTCAGAGAGCGATATCAAGGGGCTGTTTGCTGACTTTGATATCACCAGTAATCGTCTGGGAAATACTGTTAAAGACAAAAATGCACGCTTAGCCGCTGTCCTCAAAGGAGTGGAAAAATTGAAGTTTACTGATTTCCGTGATAGTGCGATTGACCTATTTGGTGATGCCTACGAATTCCTGATTTCTAGCTATGCCGCCAATGCAGGTAAATCTGGGGGGGAATTTTTTACTCCGCAAAATGTATCCAGACTTATTGCCCAGCTCGCCATACATGGGCAGACTAGTGTCAACAAAATCTATGATCCAGCAGCTGGTTCAGGTTCCTTATTACTACAGGCCAAAAAACACCTCAACCGTCATATCATTGAAGAGGGATTTTTCGGTCAAGAAATAAACCACACTACCTATAATCTGGCGCGGATGAACATGTTCTTGCATAATATCAACTACGATAAGTTCAATATACAGTTGGGCAATACCCTCATTGATCCCCATTTTGGCGAGGACAAACCATTTGATGCTATCGTATCCAATCCGCCTTATTCGGTGAAATGGATAGGCGATAGTGACCCGACTCTGATCAACGATGATCGCTTTGCACCGGCGGGTGTATTAGCACCCAAATCAAAAGCTGATTTTGCATTTGTATTGCATTCACTACATTATCTCTCTAGTAAAGGTCGTGCAGCCATTGTTTGCTTTCCGGGTATTTTCTACCGCAGTGGTGCAGAGAAGAAAATCCGTAAGTATCTGGTAGATAACAACTATGTGGAAACAGTGATTTCTTTGGCACCCAACTTGTTTTATGGCACCTCCATTTCAGTGAATATTCTGGTGCTCTCCAAACATAAATCCGACACCACTACTCAATTTATTGATGCCAGCGAATTGTTTAATAAACAGGTCAACAATAATGTAATGACCGATGAACACATCAAACAAATCATGAATGTGTTTGACAGCAAGGAAAATTTGGATCACTTTGCTAAATCCGTAGACTTTGAGGTGATAGCCACTAACGAATATATTCTTTCGGTCAATAGTTATGTCGATTCTAAGGATACCCGTGAGTTAATTGATTTTTCCAAACTCACCGCCGAGATAGAACTTAGAAATGATAGAATGAATCATATAAGTGCAGACATCAAATCCATCGTTTCGAAGATTGTCCAATGAGCGAAATGAGTTACTTCAAGAAGAATCGGGATGGAGCTGATGTTGAATGGATCCTTTGAGTAGCATAACCTGTAACGAGCAATTATTTTGATATCTTATATCATTAAACAAGTATAGCGATGAATTTATGACACCTATTTTGACAGGGGGTAAAACAGATTTCTTGGATACATCAATGAAGCCCATATGCTTACCAAACATCATAGATTCAATCAATGAGTACGGTTGAAGCTCTTGTAGCGAAGTTATGTCCTGAGGGAGTGGAGTTTAAAGCATTGGGGGAGATTGCGACATATACTAGAGGAATTTCATACAAAAAAAACGATGAGCAAGTAGATGGTTCAATCAGTGTTTTACGTTCTAATAACATTACTCTTGAAAGAAACCAATTGAATTTTGATAATGTTAAGAAATTGAACAGCAGTGTGCACGTTAGATCAGATCAGTGGCTGCAAAACTCTGATATTCTTATCAGTGCTGCCAGTGGTTCTAAGGCTCATGTTGGAAAAGTAGCATATATTGACAAACAAAATGGTTACTCCTTTGGGGCATTTATGGCTGTTGTTCGTGTAGAAAAGAATCAACAAAGTTCCATGATTTCAAAGTTTCTCTTCCATCTTCTATCATCAAGAAGTTTTGAAGATCATTTAAAAAGATCATTAAAATCTACTACAATTAACAACCTGAATGCCGGAATTATGAAGAAATTTCGCATTCCTGTGCCACCGTTGGATGTGCAGTGCGCCATTGTGGAAATTCTGGATCGTTACTCTGAGTTGGTTTACAAACTTGAAATAGAATTGAATGCGCAAATCATAGCACGCCGTAAACAGTATGAATACTGCAGAAATGAACTGCTTAATTTCTCATCGGAATCATCAAAAATCCGTGATTCATTAGGGATTGTTTTGAATGAGAAAGTGGAGTTTAAGGCATTGGGAGAGATTGCAATACGCAACAAAGGAACAAAAATTACCGCAACAAAAATGAAAGAACTCCATACTGAAGGTGGTGCGGTTCGGATTTTTGCAGGTGGGAAAACTACTGCAGATGTTGATGAAAGCGTTCTACCAGAAAGAGATATCACTCGTAGTCCCGGTATAATTGTTAAATCTCGTGGTTATGTTGGCTTTGAATATTATGATCGCCCATTTTCACATAAAAATGAATTTTGGTCATACTCTGTTAACAGTGAAACAATCAATCTGAAATTTATCTATTATTTTTTAGATACGCTTACAGAAGGGGTTGTTTCAAAATTAGGTTAAACTCATTTTCTGGCGCAGGCATATAGCTCAT
>JAPOTS010000070.1 GCA_026709065.1 Bacteroidota bacterium | reverse complement strand
GGGCAGGCGAAGAAATAACTTAGTCATACAACGATTCCACATGTATGTACTGGTTGTGGTTTAATGGAGTAGTTCCACTGTGGGCAAATAGGTCCGTGTACGATATTGAGTTCGTCCATCTGCTGTGATAGAATTTTGATGCCTGTTTCGTAGGATTTATTGACCGCATCTGCGGTGACCGTGAGTCCGGTTTTCGTGGTGGTTGCTCTGATAAGATTCACGAGACATGCCATATTGACGAGAGGAATACCGGCGCAATTCTTGGAGACCTCACTATGGAGTCGATGCTCAATGGGATTCCACTTTGAACATCCACTCGGGTAATGGGCCACCGAGACCACTTGATTGAATATATTTACAAATCGGTGTTGGAGGAAGAATTTCCAAGTGCGTGGACGATATCCATTACTTCCCCCACTGTCTGCCAAGATGCAGATTTCTTTTATGTGTGGATACTCATATTGCCCCATCTGTTTCCACCACCTTACAAGATTGTCCACGGCGAACTCTGGAGTATCATGGGAACATCCGACGAAAAATGCGCCTTTATTGGCATGAACGTCATAGATTCCATAGGGGCGTGCAATGCCTACCGATAACGATGGAAAGTCATGATCATAGACTTGGGTAGGATACCGTGCCCAAACCACACCGTCATTACGAAAGCGACCTAATCGTATCATGCTTTTAGCATCAATACTGAGAAGCAGGCGTTCTGGATGCTCTGCACGATCCCTAAATGTTTCAATGTATTTAAACTGTCGGTCTCGATCAGGATGGTTGACCGCAGGCAACTGTTTGGAATTCATCAGGAGCTTAAAGCCCTCCTGTTTCATCAGTCGACTCACCGTACGATCACTCACGAAGATGTTCCACTTTTTAAGAGATCTTGACACCGATTGCGTCGTAACCCGACTCCATCTTACCCCCGTACATGGATCTCCTGCAATCTCATAGTTCAGCACTCGATGGATGAGTTCGGAAATTTCAGGGTTTTTTTTTCAGTAGATTTGCGCCCTCCACCCGGTTTACGAACGCGTTTGCGCTCAAATTCGCCTGTTTGAAGTTCGGTTCGCCCTCGGCGAACCGTTGCAGGAGCCATATTCAATCGTTTGGCAACCTCTGTAATACCTCCACTGTTGGGGCGAAGGACTTCTAATCCAGCGTGTAACCTCCGATGCTGTTCATTCAAGGCCTCAAGATAAAGCCTCTGAGCATGCTCAAACTCCTCATCGTATTCAATCCCCCCTTTACGTTTACGCAATTGCTGTCGTCGATCAGATAGAGATTTGGAGAAATAGACATAGCGCTCTGCTATTTTGGATCGATACAGTCGCTTCTCGTTGATCAATAGCCCCAACGGTGTATGGACTTTTACTTTGACCATGCGCATCAAATCTCTTGAAAGAAGTCCTGATTCGGACTGTTCAACCAGTTCAACCAGAGTGTCTTTCAGCGATCCATGGCGGGAAAAATGAATATCGTGATGAGACCAGAGGCCATGCCGATCAAAATCAGCACATTCTTCAATGGTATAGTAACGACCACGGTGGGAATAGCTAGACATACAACCAGCTAAGACCATTTTTTTACGGACGGTGAGATCACAGACCGGGCCGAGAACCTCTTTCATTTGTGAAAAGGTAACGACCGTGTACTCTTGGATGAGGGTAATAATGGGTTGGAAAGGAGAAGCTGTACGCATGAGAAAATGGATAAAGTTATAATAGAGAGTTAGTACTCTATTATAATATATACATTATTTAACGTTCTTGCAACGATTCTATCTACATGAGCAAAAAAATAGAGGTCAAGATAAATCCAAGAAGTACATATCCAGTGAAATGAGAAAAATACTTCAATCAGTGGATGATTCAAAGATCTAAGCTAGCCTATACGTTAGAAGTGACTAACAGTTTGAAGATAAATTAAATATAAAATAAGTAAGGTTATTTTTTCGCCTTCCCTAAAAGGGGGCAATTAAGGTAGCGTCTAGGTTTCCAATCGAGAGCACTATCCCCAAAAATTCGACGAGTCACACGCAATTTTAATTCTTATTATCGGCGTTGATCTCCAGAAGTGTTTTCCATTTTCGCAACCAGTTGTTCATGAATTCTAATGAACATTAATATACAATAATCGGTTTTATTATTATCTCGGAATAGAAACGTTTTTGTAAAACCACTGTTTCACGTAAATTATTCATTAGATGTCTTTGTAAGGATTTTCGTGCCTATGCGATGGTCGCCCAAGTTTCACAGCTTCTTAAATTTCATACAGATTTGCCTATAATACCATCAACGCATTTTATTAATTTTTTCAGGCACTTGTGTTTACCACAATGAGACAATGAGAAGTTTCATTTCAGATAAATTTTTCAATTATGCCCGACAGTTTATCTTATATTGATCTACATCCCGCGGAAATTACCAAAATCCCCAGGAGTATTCGTAAAAAAATGGAAGAGGCATTTGGACCAATGGATCCAGATTCTGGCATTTTGCGATTGATCGGGGTCAAATCTGAACAAGACATGATGCTCATTGATTTTGTACTCCCAAGATTAGCTTCATTTGTTGCTACTCGATCCAGTACATTGCAAGAACAGAAGATTGAAAAGATTCTGGAAATCATTGTTGATGACATGCCTCACCTTACTATTGATATGGACATGCAAATTGAAAATGCTGAAATGCGTGCTGAGTATCTCTCTAAAACTCTTCTGTTTTCCACAGAAGAGGTCTGTACTATGTCTGGTATTGTTAATGGTAATGAAAATGAACCAGCATTGAGCTGGACAAGAGATAGGAAAATTTTTGCTGTCACAAAAAGTAAAATCAATTTATATCCTTCGTTTCAGTTTGAGGATGGTTCACCAAAGCCAATAATACAGCAGATTTTATCTATCCTTCCTGAAGAAATGTCATCTTGGCAGATTGCATTTTGGTTTGATTGCATGAATGGTTGGCTCAAAGGTGCCAAACCAAAAAACTGTCTGAACCAAAAAGAAGAGATTCTGTATGCTGCTCAGCAGATCGCTGAGCCTGCTATTGGTTGACTCTTTTTGGATGGTCAATCTGTCGCCTCCCTCTGACTTACACGAACCAAATCAGCTCATTCTCGACAAGAATTTTTTGGTACATCGGATTCATTTTCATACTTACTCAGGTAACTCATTCAATCCGGGTCGCGGAAGTCCAACCCGGTTTGCACCATTGTATGATGGATGTGGATTCCCAGTGCCTACACTCTATGCAACAGAATCACTTGAATCTGCTATTTACGAATCAATATTTCACGATAGTGTTTCTCAACCAGCAATCGGCACAGTACCATTGTATGTGATTCAAAAAAGATCTCATTCTATACTTCAATTAAACCGAAGTATCAAACTCGCCTCTTTACGTGAATCCGATCTGAGAAAGTGGGGAATCAGGCGAAATGATCTCATTACAACATCCCCTGAATTTTATTCTACTTCAGTGAAATGGGCGGAGGCTATACATGAACAGTTTCATGACATTGAAGGGCTAGCTTGGACTTCAAATCAATGTGATCCTCATACTGCATATCTATTTTATGGAGATCGAGTATCTCCTAATGATTTCACTATACTTTCAACTCGTAACGGATCCAGAGATCCTACGGTTCTTAAAGATGTGCAGAAAGCGGGGAAACGCAGTGCAATTAGAATCACTGCCTGACAAAATATTATAAACTCTGTTAGTCGTATATCCAGTAGGCTAGAATTGGTCTCTTTGGAGGCTATTTAATGTTACTGGAATAGACTTATTGGATTGAAAGAGTAATCTGAGGGTTGAAAAATATTTCCATACTCCAAGAACGGACATTTTGAAGTATTTTAGGGTTTCGGATGGTATTTTCTCACTTTGAATGGGGTTGTTTCAAAGTGAGTTGAAACTTTCATTTGTAGACTGTTAGGAAAGGTGTATATTCATACGTTGTGATACTTGTTCCCTGAGAGCTTTTTGTAGCTGATTCAGATCCTCTGTTAGAGGTATAGTCTGCATCTTTTCTTCGGCTTCAATGAGCCCCAAACCGATCCATCTATGGCAATGTTCTGAGCTCGTCCAACGCCGAATCTTTCGGTAGCGCTCTTTGACGATGGAATTGAGGCTTTCCATGATATTGGTTGTTCGTAAATGTGGACGCAGTTCAGTGGTCGCCTTCAATAGATGGAGCGTTAAGGTCTCTTCCATGCCTTCCCGTAGACTGTTGGCCGCTTCGGTATATCCATCCTTTTTGAGTTGCTCCTCAATGTCTTTGAGTTCCTGTTTTGCTTCGTCGTAGCTATGCTCACCGAGATAGACCCTGTTGAGCTGACGTTCCACAACCGAACTCTTTTTGTCATTGCGCAGGTATCCCTTGATATTTTCCCGCTTATGTTGTGTATATCTCTGGATATAGCCATAGTCACCAAAGACGGTGGTGATGGCTGAATGGATTCCCTTAGCTCCATCGACAACAAATAAAAGGCCCTGGTCATAATGGAGTCCACGCCGAATCATGCGTTCAAGGAGTCGCTCTATTGCCTGTGCATTCTCGGTGTGCAACTCTGTGAACCCCAAAACCGTCTTGGTTCCTGATTCGGTGATCCCTACACCAATCATGATGTGTTTATTTCGGATCTTCGTCGCATCCATCATGACCACGACATATCGCTGTTGAGATAGATCTCTCTGCTCAAAGTCATGTAAGATCTCCACAGTATGCTCCTTGAAGATGCGACTTACCGTTGAAGCACTCAATCCAAAACTCTCTGCACACTCTTGGGTTGCCTGTTTATAGTTGCGCTGACTGAGTCCACCAAAAACCATCTTGACGATCCTCGTTTTCTGTTGGCTACAAAGCTGGCGGAGTCTTTGATAACTTTCCAGTTGCTTGGCTTGCTGTAACTGGGTATCTTGAACACGGGGGATTTGCATGCGAACCCACTCCGATCGAATCCGAATTGCACCAGGATTGAAGCCATAACGCTGATACCGATTGTTGGATGGACCACCATGAGTATATCGGGCTCCACAAAGGTATTCTACCTCTTGTTCCATGGCGGCCATTGCAATGATTTTCTGCACATGAATCATATATTCATCCAAAGACATCTCTGGAGGCCATCGGTCAAGAATAGCGGTAACTGTCGTCTCAGGGAGGGGCTTGATAGCCATAGGAGGCAGCACAGGGGCATTTGCAGGCGTTTTTCGCCCTGCTATGCGTTTGGGCGGTCTATGCTCGGTAGAGGTATTCTGAGGGGGCTGTGTATGCGTTTCCATGATGATTAAATGAAAAATGTGAGAGAGTCATCCATCGGATTCCAATTTAGATGGATCCAATTGCTTTGACCGTAATGTCGTTCGTAGAGCGGGCAACTCGGATGCATGATCCAGTCGTCGCATGTGCAACTCGTTCTCCAGACACAGTAATGCAATCTGAGCACGCCTGCGCACCGGCGGAAGCCAGCAACGAATCTCTTTCAATCGATGATTGAGGTGCTCTGCAACACGGATCAGACAACGGGTACTCCGTAAACTACGGCTCAGTTTGTCCATATGTCCTGTCCGAACCACCGTCAGTGTGTGTTCCAGATCTTCCTCAAAACACTGGGCAGCACTACTATTACATTCCAGTAAATCGGCATGAACCTGCATTAATGCTGTATGGGCTTCTCCATAGATCGGAAGGGAGTAGGCACGCATCATGGCTCCCTTGATCCGTGCACTGTCTGTCTCTCCAAGATGGCTCAACACCTGTTCTCGTTTATGGTGCTGGCAGTGTTGTATCCCCATCGGATGAAGTAACTCGGTGATTCGTTGGCTTAGGTGTAGATCACCAGAGGTGATACAAAGCAGCCCAGATTCGGTGCATAATCCGCGCTCCAAAAGAGCACAAAGAAAGCGTTGAATCGCATCGATATCCAATGCGGGCGCCTCTTCAAAATTTAGAAAATGACGATACCCATCTTCGGTCGCTCCTATGCACAGAAGCAATGGATGCCCCCAGACGTGGAGTCGATCCATCCACAGAACAACATACCGATTCACATCTAAGCGACGAGAGTCAAAGACTTCCAGCGCCTCCATCCGTGCCTGATCAAGAGATGCCTCGTCTCCATAGTCGCAAACGATGGCAGGAGGTGTCACAGGGGTTGAGTCAGAAATACCAGAAGAGGAGGCAGACTCTTCTTGGAGCGATTCGGTAGACTGGGATGGCGGATCCTGAGGGGAAGGATGCGTCAATTGACGGAGAAGATCCACACAATGATGGAGTAATGTTAAACGCAAAGAAGGATCCGAAACAGAGATCTGTTCTGGAAGATTATTCAATGAAAATGGATCGTCAAAATGTGTCATTATACTTCTGGTTATAGAGTGAAAAATGAAGGATTATTTATACCCTATCAGTCACGCAGTGAACCAAAAGTTTCAACTAACTTTGAAACAATACCCTTTGAATAATCAGAAAGCTTTTGTTTTATCTCTATATTCTTCATAACTTTCGGAAATTTCATTCTTTTTATGAACCCTAAATTTAATTATGCCAAGAACTGCGGTTAGAACAATCCATCCTCCTGCTGCAGGTGCCCGTCTTTTGATCAGAGACCAAGAATGGGTGGTACGAAAAACTGACCGAACTCATGGTAATGATTATTTGATCCATGTCACGGGATTGTCGGCGTTGGTTCGTGACAAGGAATGGCTTTTCGTGCGAAACCAGGAAGATATTCAAGAACTTGAGCCATCCGAAACCACCATCGTCATAGACGATTCCCGAAATTATCTTGCCACCAGATTGCATATTGAGAGCTTATTAAGGGATAGTCCTCCGTCAGATAATAAGCTCTATCTCGGACATCACGCTGCGATGGATGAACTTGAGTATCAGCGTAAACCTGCAGTCATGGCCATTGAGCGTCCGCGCCCCAGAATTATGATTGCCGATGGAACAGGCCTTGGCAAGACATTGGAGGCCGGAATCTTAATTGCTGAATTGATTCGTAGAGGGCGTGGTAAACGAATCTTGGTGGTCTCGTTGGCGAGTATGTTAACCCAATTTCAGAAGGAATTATGGTGTCGGTTTTCCATCCCATTGGTGCGATTGGACTCCATTGGAATCCGACAGATTCGTGATCAATTGCCCGCTGGTCATAATCCATTTCATCATTTTGATCGGGCTATTATTTCTATTGATACTCTAAAGAATGAATCCACCTATAAAACATTCTTGGAGAAGTCCAAATGGGATATTGTAGTCATAGATGAAGTTCAAAATGTTGCAAAGAAAAAGGGAAGTTCGGGATCTCTTCGCCACAAACTTGCTAAAATTCTTAGTTCCAATTGCGATGCATTGATTATGCTCAGTGCAACTCCCCATGATGGACATGCTGAAAGCTTTGCCAGCTTAATTCACATGTTGGACCCGACGGTCATTGCCGATGATCAGAGCTACACAATCGATGATCTAAGTGGAAATAATCTGTTAATTAGAAGATTTAAGAAAGATATTGATACCCAAATAAATATGTTGGAGAGAGAAATCAGAAAATGCATGAGCACAGCATCTCAAGAGGAAGAAAATGTGTTTTCTCTCATTTTGGATTCAAATCAGGAACAATTCTTAAACAGATCTGGTGATGGCACTCTGTGGCGAATTAACTTAGAAAAGGCAATCCTTTCCTCTCCTTCTGCATGTCTGGAATCCGTAAACAAGCGCATTACCAAATTAGAAAAGTCTAATCAACCAGACGATGAATTAAGATGTTGGCGCACTTTAAGAGATGCGCTTCATCAAGTTGATGCTCAGCACTTCTCAAAATATCAAGTGCTTCTAAGTACTCTTGTTGATCTCAATTGGAGTGGTATAGATCCAAAAGACCGCCTTCTGATCTTCACTGAACGTATTGCAACTCAAGAATTCTTGCGGGATCATTTAATGCGAGATTTACGACTTTCTGAGGATTCCATTGTGGTGATGAATGGAAACCTTTCAGATGTTGACCAACAACAAATCGTAGACGATTTTGGGGCAGATCAATCACCAGTTCGCCTCTTAATCTCCACAGATGTTGGATCCGAAGGCATCAATCTACATTATCACTGCCGACGATTAATTCACTTTGATATTCCATGGTCCCCCATCCGACTACAACAGCGTAATGGACGGATTGACCGTTATGGTCAAGAGCGAAACCCGCAGATCTTCTATCTCATTACCGAAAGTGAGAACCAGGGTTTTAAGGCTGATTGTAGGATCCTTGAGATATTACTTGAAAAGGAAGATCAAGCACGAATTAATCTTGGTGATCCTGCAATGTTACTCGGAGTTTTCAACATTGAAGACGAGGAAAAAGTTGTGTCTAAAGTGATTGAAGAAAAGCCCTCAAGAGAAGATGCTAATCGACTTCTG
Source organism: Bacteroidota bacterium (assembly GCA_026709065.1). GTDB lineage: Bacteria > Bacteroidota > Rhodothermia > Rhodothermales > Bin80 > Bin80. Next base: position 8,762 of record JAPOTS010000070.1, on the reverse strand, counting down.
TCCATCCAAAGTAATGATGCATGCTACGAAGAACCACCTGATCCGCTCATGGAGCTTCTCAACCAGAGACCCTCGGAGGTTGAATCAATCAATGATACAGGCGATCTTCCATCTCTATATGAATCGGATTTTGCGTATGCCAAAGATGCAATGAATCACATCAAATCTCATTATGAAAAACATCTTGGCCCCCGACTTACAGTGAGCTGTAATGACGATAAAGATCAAATCATTGTAGTACCATCCAATAAACAGGGAGAGACTGCTCTTGAAAGTGTTATCAATCAGTTACCTAAATCTGCACGCCCCCAAAACAGTCGTTTTGTGCTGACCTCAAGTTCCAAGGAAATGATTAAATCTATTCGGAAATGTCGTGCGATGGAAAACCGATGGCCAGATACCCATTATCTGTGGCCTATTCATCCAATCATGGGCTGGATGACCGATAAGATTCGTATGTCATTTCAGCGAATGCAGGCACCTGCCATCGTTCTTCCTTCCATGGATGAAGATACATTTTCGTATTTGATAACAGTTCTCTGGCCAAATCGCAAAGGGGTTACGATTTTTCAGAAGTGGTATTTGGTCACAGGAAAAGCCAATGGAAGTTTACATGTTTCACCGTTTGAAACATCACCGTTATACCAAAGCTTACATTCTAGTAGGAGCCATCCTAACAAAACCCAGTCATCAGATTTATTGAATATTGCTCAATGCCGAATTTCCGAGGCGATTCAAAATGCAAAGCAATCTGCAGCGCATGAACGAGATTCCTTTGAACGCGAACTCCGAATCAATCTAAATCAGCATATAACAGATCTGAAAGTACTTCAGACGAAGCAGGAAGCACAAATCAAGCAGAATTTTGAAGAAGAAAGAGGTATTCAGCAAATACGAGACCGTGATAAAGAGAGTAAGTTAAAACAGGTTCGGGATCGCTTCTCAGAATTCAAGGAATGGATTGAGACATCAATGACAATGGAGAATGATCCGTATATTCAGATTGCAGCTGTCATCTTAGCGGAGGAATCTCATGGCATTTGATTTTACGGGTTTAGTCAACGAGAATGAATTTTACCCTGACTATTACTGGCATTCCCGATTGCCTGAAAAATTCAAGGAGTTTGAGAAAAGGGTAAAGTCCGAAAATGTCAACTGGGGCTCAGGAAATAGTACCCCCCCCCATTTTTTAAATCATAAGCCCTTAGGTTGGCAGTATTTATCAAGTAAAAACCAGTTTAGTGGGGCTTCTTGGCTTGACCGCCAAGAAATTCAGCGATCGTGGACATCAAGGCTCCTTCAGATTCTCGGGTACGAGAGGGCACCTCATCAGATTGAGTTGGATCCTCATAATTCTGTATCCCTTTTAGGAAAGTTCAAATCTTTCAATGAACCGTATCTGTGGATTCTCGAAGCCGTTGATTATTATGACACGGGTTATGAGCCCTTATCTTTGGTTTCTTCCTCTCAGGGAACAAAGACATTTCATAAGGTTGTCCATGAAATCTTTTTTGGAGGTGCGGATCATGTTGAAGCCCCCCCGCGGTGGATCCTTGTCACGGGGCTTGAAACTTGGATTTTGGTTGAGCGAGATAAGTGGGGAGATCAACGCATGCTCCGCTTCAACTGGGATGAACTTTATAGGCAGTTTCCAACGATTGAAACATGGAAGCTACTCACTATGCTTCTGCATCAATATTCGTTATGCCCCGAGGATAAACCTCCGTTCCATGAAGAGATTCAAGAAGAAGCATTGAAGCATGCCTCTGGCGTGTCAGGATCTCTCAAATATGCACTCCGAGAATCCATAGAGTTGCTGGGTAATGAGTGGGTCACAAGCCAAAGAAATAAGGGATATACATGGGCAAATATTCATCGAAAGGCGGAAGATTTGACACTTGAGTGCCTGTATTACATGTACAGGTTACTATTTCTCTTCAATGTAGAAGCGCGCCCAGAATTGGGCTATCTCCCGATGGATGCGGTCGCCTATAGGAATGGATATAGTTTGGAGAAACTCCGTGAACTTGAGATGATCTCTTTGGATGAAAATGGAAGCGCAGATGGGACTTTTTTCCATGACTCCATCATGATGCTATTCAAAATGGTTTATGAAGGGCATGATGAGGGTCTTTCTCAAACAGATATCTATAAATCAGGAATTCACACCTTTGAGATTTCTCCTTTAAAATGTGATTTATTTGATCCAGAAAAAACACCGCTACTCAACACGGTAAAAATCCCGAATCGGACATGGCAGAAAATCGTTCAGATGATGTCCTTAGAGCATGAGGAATTTCGCAAGGAAAAGAACAAGAAAAAACGCGGCGGAAGGGGGCGTATCTCTTACCGTCATTTGACAGTTAACCATTTGGGCGCGGTCTATGAGGCACTACTCAGCTATAATGGCTTCATTGCAAAAGAAGATCTTTATGAGGTAAAAAAGGCTGGCGAGTCACCTGATATCTTGGATCCAGCCTACTTTGTGAATGAGGAATCTCTCAATGAGTATTACAATATGGATGAGCGGGTTTTTAATAAAGATGGAACGCTCAAAAAATACCCCAACGGAAGTTTTATTTACCGCTTAACTGGCCGAGCTCGTGAAGAATCCGCATCCTATTATACTCCTGAAAGCCTAACACAATTAATCACTGAATTTACCTTAAAGGAAGTCCTTGAGGGGAAGTCAGCTGATGAGATTTTAGAACTCACAGTATGTGAACCTGCTATGGGATCAGCGGCATTTCTGAATGAAGCAATCACGCAATTGGCCGAAGCCTATATGATGAGAAAGACTAAAGAGTTGGGCGAAATGCTGGATCCTGATCGCTATAAAAAAGAGTTGCAACGGGTTAAAATGCATCTGGCCGATAATAATGTCTATGGGGTTGATCTGAATCCAACTGCTGTGAAATTAGGAGAGATTTCCATCTGGCTTAACACTCTTGTTTCTGGTGGCTTTGTTCCTTGGTTCGGTAATCAACTCAAATGTGGTAATTCCTTAGTTGGTGCTTGGAGTCGTGTCTATACAAAACGGCAGGTAGCAAACAAAAAGTGGTGGGAAACCGCCCCCGTGGATGTGCCTCTTTATAGAAGTCGTCCAGATGATGCCATTTACCATTTTCTATTGGGAGATGCAGGAATGGCGAACTACAGGGGAAACAAGGGAAAGGTTATCAAAAGTTTGGCTGAGGATGAAATAAATCACATTAACGAATGGCGTAAATCATTTATCAAACCGCATGATGAAGGAGAAATTCAGCAATTGTTACATATCTCATCAATCATTGACACACTCTGGGAAGAGCATGTGAGTGATCTTCTCAGATTAGAGAAACTCACAACCGATCCATTTGATGTTTATCCGAAGTATGATGACAGAAATCAAAATACTGTTGATATACCATCTCGCGCAACCACCAGAGAAAAGGAAGAGAGATTCAATCAGATCTTGAATCCCGATGATCAAAATACCAGTGCTTATCAGAGATTGAAACTTGTCATGGATTACTGGTGTGCATTATGGTACTGGCCGATTCATGAGGCAAGTCATTTACCCAATAGAGCTGAGTTCCTAAGCGACCTTATGGCAATTCTATCAGGTAAGGAAGATGCCATATCGCATGATATGTTTGCCGATACGCCAGAGCGTGATACTTTAGGATTCATAGATCTGAATTCTCTGACACTAAACCGTCCAAGACTCCAAATCGTGAAAAAATTGAGTGCGAAGTATCATTTCCATCACTGGCAACTAGAGTATGCGGATATTTTCAAAACAAGAGGCGGCTTTGATATAGTTCTTGGAAATCCACCTTGGCAGAAGCCTGATTGGGTGGAGAAGAATGTGATTGCGAATACTGAACCTCGCTTTGTAACGCAAAAATTAAGTGCTACGAGAACGAAGGAATTACGAAATAATTGGTTAGTTAATTCTTCATATAAACAGTATTATATCCAAGAATACGAGTCCATTTCAGGCAAATTATCATTCCTCAATGTTCCCCAGAACTTTCCTCTTTTGGAGGGGATGCAGACAAATTTGTATAAACCATTCATCTGCATATCTTGGGCGATCAGCAGAAAAAACGACTTGGGGCACTATGGTGCAATTGGTCTCTTACATCCTGATTCAGTATATGATGAACCATACGGGCAAATTCTTAGAGAGTCACTGTATCCTCGTCTCCGCTGGAGACTTCAATTTATCAATAAATTAGAACTTTTTGAAGATGTAGGGTCTGATAAACGATTTAGCATTAATATTTATGGATATCCCCGAGAAACTATAGACTTTAAATCTATGGCTAACTTATACTCCCCTATCACTGTTATAAAATCAATACAGCATGATGGACTTGGTTCAGTTCCAGGTATTAAATCCTATGATAACAAATGGGAATTATCTGGACATTCTGATCGCTTAATCCAAACCACCGAAGCTGATTTAAGGATATTTGCACATCTTTATAGTGGTTCTGCAGCCCCTCCAAGAAGTGCAAACCTTCCCTTATTACATGCACGACAACTTTCTAACACATTGCACAAGCTGGCCAATTGCCCCACACGTATTCATAATCTAGACTATAAATTCACAAGTATGTGGCATGAAACAAATGCACAAAAAGACGGCACTATTCTACGAAGAACTTGCTTTCCTGAAAATCCATCTGAATGGATTCTATCTGGCCCACATATTTTCGTAGCCAACCCATTCTCACAGACTCCCAATGATGGGTGCACGAGTAAATTTGACTACTCACGTATTGATTTAACAAGATTACCTGAATCTTATCTTCCCCGCACTAACTATGTCAGGGCGTCTACAGAACTTGAATATTTAAGTCTTACCCCTCGCACACCTTGGGGAACACTTGTAACTGACGAATTCCGAGTTGTTTTCCGAGCCATGCTCAATATTGGCCAAGAGCGAAGCCTGATTCCTGCATTACTCCCACCGTCACCAGGGCATTCACATGCCCTGGTGACGGTGGGAGCGAGAAATTCAATAGATCTGTTCAACATATTAACAAATGTGATATCTATTGTCATAGATATGATAATAAAAATCAGTGGTAAAGGGTATCTCAATCCAGTATTGCTCACTCCATTACCAATCTCGCCATTACCAAAGTCAGCTTTAGCTCGATCCCTAGGTCTCTCTTGCATAACCTTAGATTATCAAAAAATCTGGGATGAATTGACCCTTACATCTAATTTTTCTGGAAAAAATCGAACCGTCAATTGGTCAAAGAATGATCACAGATTAAATCAAGACTGGTTTGGCCAATTAAATCAATCTTGGTCAAGCAGAAGTCCTCTTCGCACTGACTATGAGCGCCGTCAAGCCCTCCTTGAAATTGATGTACTGCATGCTCAGTCACTAAAGCTTACTCTAAACGAGCTACTTACAATTTATCGTATCCAGTTTCCTACTCTACAATCTAATGAAAAAAATACTTGGTATGATACCAAAGGGCGTATAGTATTCTCAAAGAAGACGGGGCAAAGCCCTATTCCCAAAACCAAGAAAAATGAGAAGTCAACCTTTGGGATCCATACACCTTCTCGATCTCAAACCAATATCCCCCTCGGTTGGAATGACATAAAGGATCTCAAAGAAGGGGTCGTGACCTACACATTCATGGATGATACCATGCCGGGTGGTCCAAGGGAGCGAACCATTGAGTTTCATGCTCCCTTTGATAAATGCGACCGTGAAGAAGATTATCGTCAAGCTTGGGCATTTTTTGAAGAAGCCAAAGCGAATGGAACGCTAATATGATACCAAGCATTGTTGGACGAGAAGTCCGTCAGACGATTGAAGACTATTTGCGGACAAGTTATAGGATTTCTACACCATCTCTGTATAAAGCCCTTGACGAGTTCATTAAGCGAGGCGAAGCTTTCAAAGGGACATACCTCTCGCTTTATCTTCCCTTTGAAAAAGCTCGGAGAACTGATCAACCATTTCCACACATTCCGCTGGACTATACGCCATATCTACATCAAGAGCGGGCATTTGAGCGGTTGACTGGCGAATCACCACAACCCACCATTGTAGCAACTGGTACGGGTTCTGGGAAAACCGAAGCCTTTTTACTTCCGATTTTGGATTACTGTCGTATGGTTTCACGCCAACCAGGGATTAAGGCGATTCTGATATATCCTATGAATGCGCTTGCGACCGATCAGTCCAAACGAATCGCACATATTATCTATAATACTCCTAGTTTACGTGGTAATGTAACCGCTGGCTTGTATATCGGTGATATGACAAACCGTTCGTCCAAACGGATGACTGAATCCAGCATCATCACCGATCGATATGCATTACGGGAATCACCACCAGATCTGCTCTTGACCAATTACAAGATGCTGGATTATTTGATGATCCGACCCAAGGACAAACCCCTATGGGAAAATAATCAACCGGACATGCTTCGCTTTCTTGTAGTAGACGAGCTCCATACTTTTGATGGGGCTCAGGGAACAGATCTGGCCTGTCTGTTACGAAGATTAAAAGCCCGCCTGAATCCGAAATATTTGTGTCCGATTGGTACTTCTGCGACACTTGGAAGCGAATCTACCGAAGACCTTAGACATTATGCAGGCAAGATCTTCAATGCAGAATTTGACGAAGAATCAATCATTACCGAAGAGCGTCGTGATCCAGGAATGTTCCTCATGGAAACTCTCAGCAGTTACTTTAATATCCCAGAAGATGTGACTCCGCCTGATCGCTTCACTTCCATTGAATCCTATATTAAGTCGCAGTTCAATTCTTGGTTTGATCAAGATGTCTCTGTTGATGAAATTGGTAAGAATTCATGGAGGATAAAGCTCGGTGCAATGCTAAGAGAACATAGTGTATTCCAGAACCTCATCAAGATTGTTCATCTCCATGATGTGCCCTTGACTTCTGATGTGACTCAAGATCTCTTTAGTACATTAGCATCTGAGAATAATCAAATTACATCCTCGTTATTGGAGAGTTTTCTGTCATTGATCAGTTATGCACTTGCCCCAAATCATGAAGGTGAGAAAAACCCTGGACCTCTATTAGATATTAGAATCCAACTATGGATGCGTGAACTATATAGAATGGTTGTCTCAGTCTCCGAAAACCCAACCATGGTCTGGAGTGCAGATCTTGGACATCAAGAAACTACCCATTATCTCCCCATCGCTTCCTGTATCAAGTGTGGATCCGCTGGATGGGTTTCAGTACAAACTGTGGACGAAGATCCACTCAATACGAATCTGACTAAGATCTATGACACGTTTCTGGGTAAGAAGCGTGATCTCAAACTTAAAATCCTCTACCCAAATCCCGATCCAAATTCTGTAGATTCCACAGAAATAAAGAAACTTTGCACTCACTGTCTACAAATTAACCCTTTTAAATCTCAAACATGCAACGAATGTCAGCAGGAAAACTCTCTCATCAATGTCTATAATCCTATTCTAAAATTCACACAAGAAAAGAAGCCAATCTGCCCCCACTGCGGTGAACGTAATCAACCAGCAATCTTCGGAGCACGGGCTTCAGGTCTCTTGTCCGCAAGCCTAGGAAAAGTGTTTGCCTCTAAATATAATCAGGATAAAAAAGTCCTTGCTTTCTCAGATTCAGTTCAAGATGCAGCGCATCGTGCAGGCTACTTTGAATCCCGAACCTATTCATTCAGTATTCGAACAGCACTTTTACAGTATATCAAGTCTCTGAAAGAACCACAGAATATCCAAGTTATAGTGGATGGATTGATCAACTTTCAGCGAACCCGGCTTGATTCTTCCAATTTTGTTGGAACATTCATTGCTCCCAACATGACATGGATGGATGATTACCAAAAATTAGTCTACAATGGAACTCTCCCAGAACAGTCGGGTCTTCTCACAAAGGTTGAGAAACGCCTAAGATGGGAAATCTTTGATAATTTGGGTTTACGCGCTAGAAGAGGACGTACTATTGAAAAAACACTGTCGGCTGCAGTATCCATAGATGAGAATCTACTCACTGCATGGATCAGAAAGGTTATCTCAGATCTTCGTGCAGAGTATGGCGGGTTGGAAGATCTATCAGAATGCCATTTAATTCAGTTTCTGACTGGCCTGATGTACCGCTTAAGAACAAGTGGTGGGATCATGCTCCCAGAAATGAAAGAATATGTTGACCATCTCGGAGGGAGCATATACACAATCACTGAAAAACATCATGATTGGATGCCTCCCAAGAAGTCCAATGCTCCCCGGCATCAATTTTTATCTTCTGGACCGGCAAAACAGTTCCTACCGCTTGCTGGAACTAGAGGAAACTCATGGGTGCAAAAATTCGCAAACCGTTGCATTTTCAAGGATAAACTGATAGCGGGAGCGGATGCTGCGATTCTACAAATCATTCAAGATGCTCCACCCAATCTTCTACAAATTAATACAACGAATAATAAAGGAATCAAGATTTGGGGTATTCAACCATCTGCAATGATGGTCAGTACAGATGTATCCCTTTTTAAATGTAAAACATGTTCCTATGAAGTCACCGTTCCTGCATCAGATGAAAAGATTTGGCAAGAAATGCCCTGCCTTCAAGATAAATGTATAGGATTCTTAGAAAAAGATCATGATCGGAAATCGGAGATTGACTACTACCGCGAATTGTATGGATCTGGAGATGTCCATCGATTTGCCCCACGAGAACATACCGCACTTCTTTCTCCTGAACAACGAGAAGAGATTGAAATCAACTTTATGAAGGATAA
>JAPOTS010000132.1 GCA_026709065.1 Bacteroidota bacterium | reverse complement strand
TTGTTGAGCTGAAAAAAACCCTCAAGAAACATATACAATAATACATCAATATAACGAGCTAAATGCCCCGCCAGAAAATGAGTTTAATCTGCTTTTGAAACAACCCCCCTTGTAGTAACGAGAATTTTATAGTATCCAAACGTATCAATATTATGAATTGATATTCATATCTATCATATATTTAGACCTGATCAATTTATTTCCAATAATTATGAAACTTATTCTTAATTCTATCCTTCTTGCCGTGATTCTACTTGGTTGTAATCCCCCGAACAGGCCTAATGTCGTATTGATTATGGCTGACGACATGGGATTTGGAGACCTTGGTAGCTATAATCCAAATGCTGGAGTCCCGACTCCCCATATGGATGCGATTACATCAGAAGGGATGCGATTCACCAATGCACACTCCCCTTCCGCTGTTTGTACTCCCACACGGTATGGGCTCCTAACTGGTCGTTACGCTTGGAGGTTACCAATTCTGGAATCTGGAGTTACTGAAGGATACTCCCCTCTGGTGATTGATACAAATAGAACAACCATTGCAGACATTATGTCCGAAGCTGGATATAGGACCGCTGCAATCGGTAAATGGCATCTCGGATTAGGAGTAGAGGATTCCACGAACTACGATGAGCACATTACACCAGGCCCTCGCTCTTTAGGGTTTGATTATTTCTACGGAATTCCAGCATCACTTGACATGGCTCCCTATGTCTGGGTTGAAAATGAATCAACGACTTCACCTGCAACCATCTATGCTGAAAATCCTGTTGGATGCTGTATCAGTTCGTTTTGGAGATCAGGACCAGCTGCATCAGATTTTGATCACAGTGATGTTCTGCCCGAAATCACCAAACGCGCTTCCGATTATATACGGGCATCTGCCAATCAAAATGCTCCCTTCTTTTTGTATGTTCCCTTAGCAGCACCCCATACGCCTTGGTTCCCATCTGAAGAATTCACTGGAATCAGCGAGGCTGGCGAATATGGAGATTTTGTAGCAATGGTTGATCATGCAATTGGAGAAATCTCTTCTGCATTGGAAGAATCAACTCAAATAGAAAATACGCTCCTGATTGTGACGAGTGATAATGGGGCCTACTGGCCAATTGAACAATCCTCACGCTTTGCACACCAACCCAATTCACCTTGGAGAGGCCAGAAAGCTGATATCCATGAAGGCGGTCACCGCATTCCTTTCATTGCCCGATGGCCTGGAACCATTGAAGCAAACTCGTCAACGAACGAACTGTCTGTCCTCACTGACTTATTCGCAACACTTGCCGATATCACTAATATAGGTCATATCGGTGAAGACAGCTTCAGTTTATACCCTGTTTTTTTAGGTGGAGAGACTGCACGAAAGGAGGCGGTTCATCAGTCTTTTCATGGAATGCTTGCCATCACACAAGACGAATGGAAACTGATTGACGGACAAGGATCTGGCGGATTCACAGCAATTGACATTCCTCCAGATTCCCCTCCACGCCAGTTATATAACCTCAATGATGACCCTGCTGAACGTATCAATTTATATCGGACACATCCAGATATTGCTGCAACCCTCTTAGCGAAGCTTGACTCACTGAGATCTCAATAAGTATGATGAGCCACTAAGATAAAGTTAAGAGTTGATGCTGTCCCTCAAAGTCTAGCTGCAGGTTTGATCGAATCTGCTCAAGGACAGAATCACCATATTTTGCCAGATAATAGAGGACGGGCAATTCCCTTTCTTGAAGATTTCCACTGGGATATATTGCTTGTTTGCATAACTCAATCTGAGACTGTAACTGTTGATGATGCTTTCTCTCAGCACGCTCAGCACGCAATTGTAATTTAGACAGTTCTTTCATCCATTGCCTGAGCGTTGCCTCAACGGTAGGATGTAGTGTCACATCAATGTTGACCACTGACGGCTGTAACTCGTTCGCACATTCTTGAAGCGATTCCGATGCATTCTGAAACGCCTCTGACAATCCAGAACCTTCAAGAACACGCTGGCGCATTAAATCTGGAACATCGCTGGCTAACTCAGTAACTGTAAGGTGATTGCGATTCATCAGGTTTTGAACCCTCGGTTCAATGAGCGTCAAACTAGCCCTTGGAAATATTACGGGCATAGGGCGCTTAGCCCATGCATATAGCTGATTGAGCTGAGCAAAATATGCAACTTCGCTTGGACCAGCAACATAAGCAACCGTAGGGAGAAGTGAATCTTGTACCAATGGTCGCATCACCACATTTGGACTTAACTTATTAGATCGAATTGACTGAATGTCGTCAAATGGAATGAATTTCGCATTTGCATGCCTCGTCTGATATCCATGATCTACTGGATGCAACGCCTCACGGCTAGACTCGCTAAGAAGAAATAAATTCCCTGGACTCACATGTACCTGAGCATGAAATTCCTTTTCAAGTTCATGACTGGTTGCCTTTAGCATAGAATACGTTGTTTCATAGTCACTTAATTCACGCAGAAACAGGGGCGCTACTAGCTCCTTTAATTGGTCGTCTTCTGGGTTGATTAATACAATAGAATCCCTCCCAAGAAGCACTCGCAGAGTATGAGCAAATGCATCAGTAAATGTTTCACCCTGACGATACGCCGAGTAATACGTTTCAAAAATTTTCTCAACGAATTCTGTCTGCGGCAAGTCTTTGCGAATCTCAGATTTAACTTTGTCAAGATGCTCATTAAAGATCAATGATCCGACACGTCCAAGATTTCCATTTGAGGGAAATTGGTGCCCTTCATACCAATATTTTCTCCCAAATAAATTCAGATGACGCACTTCATCAAGATCATGATCTCCCCCTTCAAGCCAGAATACTGGAACCACTGGACGTGAAAGTATGTGTGAAAGATGTTTGGAGAGTCGGACAGCCGTCATAGCTTTATAGAGGGTATATAATGGTCCTCCAAAAATTCCGACTTGTTGACCTGTCACCACTGCAAGCGAATCTGGGGCAAGTAATTCCTTGGCAAGGTCTGTATTATTCCATCTTGCATTCTGCCGCAGTAGCACCTCAACCAATGCAGGCCTGTTGATCGGGTTATGAGTGATCCTCTGAGCAACGTCCTGAAAGCTCTGCTCATCTCTCCAATCGCCGGCATAATAATTCGCGAGTTGTGAATAGTTCGACGTATACGTCAAAAAAAGATGAGAGAGACCCTTCATTCCCATGTAGGGAATTGAATTATGTGTCATCAATGAATTGGCTTTATCACCAATAACAGAACAAAACACATGACACTATATGTGAATGGATGAGGAAGCTGAATGATTGATTACTCCGTGAAACGTTTGAGATTCCAACATGAAAGGAGGCTACTCTGAAGCAAAAATAATGATCTGGAATCTTGAATGCTCAATTCTTTAGGTCAGCAATCTCATCCCGAATTCGAGCAGCTTCCTCATAATTTTCATCTTCAATTGCACGCGAGAGTTGGTTTTCTAATTTCTCAAGGGGAGATTCTGACTCCTCTGGTTCCTCAAATGTTGTGAGATCACCTTCTACTGTTGGAATACCCGCCTGCTCAAGAACAGATTCTGCCACAAATATATCCACATCCAAGCGTACGGCGATTGCAACGGCATCACTCGGGCGTGAATCAATCATCGCATGTTCGCCATTACGGACAAATCTGATTTTTGCAAAAAAGGTTCCTTCGTCTATCTCATCAATCAATACGTCATGAACTTCCATATTGGCATATCCCATAAGGTCACACATTAAATCGTGTGGCATGGGCCTAGGTGGATGTTTATTTTCAATCCCGATCACGATCGCGGTAGCCTCACTTTCACCAACCACAACCGGAAGTTTTCGAGTCCCTCCAACCTCACCAAGTACTAAAACAAAGGCCCCCCCACTCGTGGAGGTCGTTGACAGTCCGACAACTTCTACTAAAATCACATCTTCCTGAATTGACATTGCTTATCCTTAGTCTTTTTTGAGTATCATAGTCAACGCTTTAATGAACTTGGTGTTCTCATCCGATGTCCCTGTACTGACTCGTAAGTACCCAATCAATTCAGAATATCCACTCATATCCCTGACCAATACTCCCATTCTGGCGAGTCGTTGAAATATTTCCTGCTGGTCACCAGGAGGCCGAAACGTTACAAAATTAGATTGCCCTTCAAGGACATCAACACCGTCAATCTGCTTTAATGAATTAGTTAATTTTTTTGTCTCGGATTGGACGAATTGAATTCGATCATCAATTAGATCTGAATGCGATAACAGTAGCTTGGCAGCACTACTACTGAATCGGTCAATCATAAACGGAAGGCGCACCTTCATGATCTCAGACATCAATGTAGGATCTCCAATCAAATAACCAATCCGTAACCCAGCAAGACCGTAAGCCTTTGAAAATGTTCTCAGTAGGATGACATTAGGAAACTCTTTTAACACCGATAACATACTGGGTTCTAACGCAAACTCAACATACGCTTCGTCAATTAGGACGAGTCCAGATGAAGCTTTAGCAATGGCTTGAAGATCCGCCAGCGAAACGACTAAACTCGTAGGGTTATTGGGGGTCGTAATGACCACTACCGATGGATGTCTGGTTTTAATGGCCTCCAATATACCATGAACATTAAATCCCAAATTTTCATTAGGGGGAATTGAGATAACTTCTCCTCCAAAAATTTGAGCAACCCGTTGATAGAATGAAAACATGGGGCGAGGTAACACAACTCTGCTACCACTGCTAACAAATGCAAGCCCAATCGTATAAGTCAGTTCATTAGACCCATTGCCCACAATAATTCCTTCATGACTCCACTTAATATGCTTAGCAATTAGTCTCGCTAATTCATCAGGCTGCTCCAACGGATAACGATTGAACGCAATTTCTTGCCATGCATTCAAGATTTTCTTACGGAGGTGAGGTGGGACATCAAACGGGAGCTCGTTCTGATTCAACTTAACGCGAATATTCCCAGGAGGCCTGCTCACCAAATATGGATGCTGTCGCTGTACTTCTGGCTTTACTACAGAAAGGGCTGGATTCAACATGGCCATTAACCAGAAAACCGAATTTTAACACTACGGGCATGGGCATCAAGTCCCTCACTGTGAGCCATTAAGGCAATTTCATCAGCAACATGCCCAAGCCGACGTTCACTATATCCAATCACGCTTTGCTTTCTTACAAAGTCATCAACGCCCAAAGCTGATGAAAATTTTGCTGCCCCACCTGTGGGTAAGACATGATTGGGGCCCGCGTAATAATCACCGACTGGTTCTGGGGACCACCGCCCAATAAACACAGCACCAGCATGGCGGACTTTTTCTAGTACATCCCATGGATTTGATACCATCAGTTCTAAATGTTCAGGAGCAATCGTATTGACCATTTGAATCGCTTGATCCAATGAAGCTGTAATAATTGCTGCGCCATAATCACGGAGCGACTGACCAGCAATTTTATGGCGATTAATTTGTGGGAGTAATTGTTCTAATTCCTGACACACAGCATGAGCTATGCTACGATCAGCTGTCACCAATATAGCCGAAGCCATGGGATCATGCTCTGCCTGTGCCATGAGATCATAAGCGATCCACTTAGGATTGGCAGCTGAATCTGCTAAGACCACTAACTCACTTGGGCCCGCTAAACTATCAATATTTACATGTCCAAAAACTAATTTCTTCGCTGCAGTAACATACGTGCTCCCAGGTCCAACAATTTTGTCTACACGAGCAATAGATTCAGTTCCAAATGCAAATGCTGCAATAGCTTGAGCTCCTCCAACTGAATACACATGTGAAACATTCAGCATATGAGCAGCAGCTAAGATTTCTTGGCGCGGTAGTGCCGTTGATGGATCTGGAGGGCTTGCAATAGACAGATGACCGACTCCTGCAATTTGGGCAGGGATGGCCGTCATAAGTACACTAGATGGATAGGCAGCAGTACCACCTGGAACATATAAACCAGCGGAATCTAATGGAATCACTCGCTGCCCCAATCGCACATCATCTCCATCATCAAGATACCAACTTTCAGGTAGTTGTCTTTGATGAAACCTGCGGATATTTTCCGCTGCATTCTCACAGGCTCGTTGCCACGCAGGCTCGGAACGCTCCCAAGCGGTCTGAAGTGCATGCTCTGGTACCTTGATAGACTTCAGGTCAACTGAATCAAACCTGCTGGTATAATCACGTAATGCAGAATCGCCGTTGGCGATCACATCTTTGATTACCTTGACTACTCTCTGCTCCAATGCAGAATCCAGACTAACTGGCTTTCGCTCCCATTGGTCTGGGGCAATCAAGCGAATCATTGATAAATGACCCTAGTCTTCCTCCCTTTCTGGGAATTCAACAGATGGAAAACCGTAGAACTCATAGTCAGGCAAACGCTCGGTCCGCACATCTTCCATTGCTTCGTATAAGCCCTTAATGAATTTGGCAAAATCTTCCTTGTACACGAAAATTTTATGCTTTTCGTGACGCTGGTCACCAACGCGTTTACTCTCGGTAATGACAATAAAAAAATCTTCTCCAGATCTCGTGGCTTTTACATCAAAGAAATAAGTCCTTCGTCCAGCTGGGACCCTCCTTGAGAATACTTCATCACGGTACCGTGAAGGGGTGCCAGAGCTTGGCGCTTCATCCCACTGGTCATGATGCTGTCCATAATCGTCGTTCATACTCATTGTAATTAGTTGATAAGTTAAGTTAAAGAATCATTAATTGATCGCTGATCTAAGGCGATCGCTAAAAGGTGAGCTAGTTTAGATTGAGCATTTCCTGCTGCCTGAAGTACGGCTTGGTGATTCAGCAGATGATTCCCCAGCCCAGCAGCAGGATTAGTAATCACTGCAAGTGCTAGCACACTCATTCCCAAAGCAGATGCCTCCAAAGCTTCTGGTACTAAACTCATTCCAACTGCGTCTCCTCCTCTACGTTCAAATGCTAAAATTTCTGATGGAGTTTCATAACTAGGTCCAAGCGTCCATACATAGACTCCACTAGAAACCAGTGGATCATTGCAAACTGCTACAACTTGGTCCGTCCATTTGCTATCATACACCGAACCATGCCTCCATGTTGCATTCAGTGGTTGAGCACAAATATGATCATGGACTAACATCATACTTCCTGAACGTAAAGACCTGGAAATTCCACCAGCCGCGCTCATAAAGATAATATTTTTGATGTTAAGCTCATTGGCGAAATGCACCTGAAAGGATACATGACTTGAAGGAATACCTTCATAATAATGAACTCTCCCCTGTATTAAAAGAATCTGATGGTTTGCAAAAACTCCGGCGGTCACATTTCCTGCATGCCCCAACACCTTGGGTGTGATGAATCCTGGAATCTCAGAACTCTTGAACTGACAGTGTACCATATCGGCCTTAATGTTCAATCCAGATCCTAAAACAATCGCAGTTGTTGGCTGAATTCCATCTAACCGCTCTGTCACAAATTTTGATGCTCTATTGACCCGACTCACTTTGACTTAAAACCTCTTGAACTAATTGTTGTGCTAACCTGCTGCTATAACCACGCCGAACGAGATATCCTATCAATTTCTTTTTTCGCTCCTGAAATGTCCCCTGAACCCGATTCTGAAATTTATTAATAATTTTTATGGCTTCCTCTTGAATATTTTCTGAAGTCACCGATATTCCCAGCGCCTCAAAAATAAATTCTTGCCGCACCCCATCTGCTACCAGTTCACTGCGAATCCGATTGGGGCCATACCCCTTATGTTTAAATCGTGCCTGTACATACTCTATAGCATAACTACGATCATCAATATAGCCTAAATCAATCAATTCCTCTATCACTGGAGTAATTTCTGATGTGGAAAAGCCTTTCTTACGTAAACGCTCATGAATCTGAAACTCTGTTCTTGAAGAGTAAGATAAATAACGTAATGCTGTTGATCGAACGTTCCGTTTTCTTTCATCATTGACCAAGCATTCTAACTCGGCATGGCTGAGCGTTTTTCCCACATGCAATTGATGACTTTCAACCAGATCTGTACAAATCCCTAATGCAAAATGTCCGTCAACAAAAACCGACGTTCGATCTTTATTTTTCTGGGACATTAAAGCAGTTATCATCCCAGATTTGAGAGCTCCTTTATCTGACGATCTCATTGGTAGACATTGATCAATAAGGTGTCCACCGCAAGGGCTGCAAAGATTCCACGACCTCCTCGGATATTAGTTGGGGGCTCTCTTTCTCTCGGGTTGGAGCTACCAGATACAAAATCCGCATATGTTTGAGAACTCCTCACAAGACTGATACGTAGTCGATGCCCAGGGAAAGGATCTGTTTTTGTTTCAATGGAAACCGCATAGGCACCAGACCAATAACGTTTTCCCTTACCATTGATTGGAAAATTATCCTCTAATTGGAGAGTTTCTGGACTAAAAAAATAATTAAATAGACGACGGCTTTGATCTAAATTGGGACGTAATTGAGTTCTGATCCACCAATCATCAGGATTGTTTGTCTGGCTTTGCTCAGCCCAATATAATTTTGCCTCAACGATATATACTAACTCCTTTCGTGCCCCCGTGCCAAGGGCCTGTATTCCCAACGAGTCAAGTAAAGTGGGATCAATAAATACAGACTCAAGCACTAAGCTTTCCAATGGTTCATCAGAGATTGAGATCTCAACACTATCTAACGAAATAGGACCTGGTATTTGATCGTTGGCCAAAATGATTTGATTGTTCCATTGGAGTTCCAACTCCAGATCAGCCCCAGGTACCGCAATGACCGATTCTACGGGGACATATTTTCCAGGTGACTTGACAGAATATGGGATGACCCTATCCGACATTGTGAGTTGTAGTTGAGCATCCCTGAGTGCGGTTGATTCATCGCTTTGATATCGCTCTGCGATAGATCCCGTTCGTTTGAGGGTAATTTCTGGCATTGACTGACCAGACATTACAAATGCTTCAACAACAGGAAGTGAAGGACTTTCTGGTTGAAATGCATCACACCCACACATAATTATCAGAACGAAGATAATTGCACAGTATTTCATTGTTAGAATTTGGCTGTGATTTCAAGGAGTGGATATGGGGGCAGACCGTAGATTGAAGTACTTGATGTTCTCTGAGGTATGGTTGGATCAAACTCTCTCCCGATTAAATTACGCCTGAAATGTATGTTATTGACCTCTAAATGGACTTGAAAATTCACATCCTCAAGGCGGAACTTATATCCGCATTGTAGCCCAAAATTAATATATGGAGGTAAACGCCCATTGTTAATTTTGGGGTAGTAGAAGAAACCTTCGGGTTCATTAGACAGCGGATCTTGCAGAGAATATCTGGCCTCAGGAACGGTAATTGGGTAACCATTTCTCCACTGCCCGCTCACTCCAAATACCCAGTGATTTAAAGTCCTCTGATAAGAGACCTGAAGTCGGTGGGGTATATCAAATCGTCCAGGCCGAAAATCATCTTCACCTAATTCAGGAGCACGATTATGAGATCGTCCCGCAGAATAGCTGATCCAGGCCTTTGATACCCCTCGGTTGTATTGAAGATTCAATTCTGAACCATATCCAATGGCTCGTCCTCGAGTATACTGTCCAAGGATTGCTGCAAGCCCAATTCCAGGGCCAAGTAACCCATCTTTGGTTTGTTCTTCATTACGGGGAAGAAGAAATCCATAAATTGAATGGATATAGAGATCAAGAGCTACATTCAAATAATTTCCGAGTAAAATACTCCCACCCACCGATGCGTGATAGCTTGCAGATGGATCAACAGAACGGCTAGCAGGAACCCAGCGATAGGAAATCAGATCATATAGCACAGAATATCGATCCCGAACCTGATGTAAATACTGCACATTGACTCCAGCCGCCATTCGTAAAGTAACGGGCTCCAAATCGTATAGAATACCAATTCTAGGACTGACTCTTACCCCCGTACTCCCCCGTAACTCACTGACTCTAATTCCAGGCTGAATCTGAAGCTTTTTCAGGGGTTTCCAAGTATCTTGAACATAGATGACAATCTCTGTATTATCGATTTCACTCTGCCCTTCAGAGTCCTCAGAAATAGTCTGAGTCCTCAGAACCAGTGCGTCTAGTTGGCTGAAAAACCTTCTCTGTAACACTGAAACTCCTGCTCTGATGTGATGTGTGAGAGAAAGATAATAATCAATATCAATTTTTAGTCCCACATCCAAGATGTCTAATTTATAGGTTGAATTCACAGAGGATGTAGTTGTTGGGCGCAAAAATATTCTTTCATTAGCCCGATACGATGTTCCATAGCCAGTCACTGTTAAAAACACTTGCTTGGATAAGAGATTCTGGTACCGAAGACTCAAGAGTCTATTGCTCCATCGGGTGTCAAACTCAAAGACCAATTCAGATGGAGTAAGCCAATTACTCAGCGGTAGAAAAGAGCTTGTAATACGGATAAGAGATAAGTCAGCAGGCAGGCGCAGATCCAAGATATCTGAGCTTCCATAGACCCCCAAACTAAGCCTCTGATGGTTTGACAAACGCCATGTTAGTTTAGTACTCACATCATACAGAGAGACACCCGTACGCATGGTATCTTGCATAATTCCGTTATCAACGGGATGTCTTCGCCCAATGATCCAATCTATATATGACCTGCGACCCGAGGCCATAAACGAAATTTTATTGCTAATGGGGCCTTCTAAAAATAGCCGTGCACTAAGGAGTCCTATGCCTGCCATTCCAGTGATTTGATTCAGTGAACCATCTTTCAATTCAGCATCTAATACCCCTGATAAACGACCTCCATGCTCAGCAGGGAAACTTCCCCTATACAGGCGGACATCCTTGAATGCTTCAGATTGATACACTGACAGCATCCCCCCAACATGCCACATATGATACACAGGAGCGCCATCAATCAAGTACTGAATCTGATCGGGCTCTCCTCCGCGAATTACCAGCCCACCCTGATTGGTATTTATTTTTTGAATACTCGGAAACCAGCTCAGAGATTGAAGTAAATCAGATTCTCCAGGGAATCCGGGTAATTGGCTCATCCGCTCAACCGGAATCTGTTGAACCCCTGGCTCCACAGAAACTGGTGATCGACGATCAGTTGTGATAATCGCGGGCTGAAATTCAATAGGGTGGCGCCTCAAAAGGATGGAACTTGGATCGGTATTAATCTCCAACAGCGTATCCAATGCTGCATATCCTATGAATGTGATCCTTGCTTGATATTTCCCCGTAGGCATTGAGGGGATTGCGAAGTAACCCGCTTCATTTGACGTTGCGCCGATGGAAAGTTGAGTCAAGAAAATATGGGCTCCTGGTAGAACCTCTTGCGACATACCATCCGAGATGAATCCATGGATTGATCCACTTTCAGGCTCAGTAGATGATCTACGCTCAACAATATCTACCAATACAAATTGCCTCCTGCGTAACTGAACGGCTTGAAGATCCTGCTGTGCCAGGATACAAGCTAATGCCGCCCCGACATTATTGCCAATATACTTGCATGTTGAATAGCGGTCTACAACCTGTCGCTGAGAGTAGACTAGATCTATACGGTGGTTTGAAACAAACGATGTCAAGATCTCTGCAAGAGGTGCGTTGACAGCATCTATTGAAATATCTTGCGCCTTAACAACCGAAATAGGCGTTATTAGGAACACACAGAGCACTATTAACCAATGATAGTGCCTGTTTGAGTGTCGGCGTGAAGAGTGTGTAACGTACATAAATGCGCGTTACAAATCATCCATTACTGTGTTCCAAAAGTTACACTATTTTCACGGGACAATTTGATACATATCTCCCTGCTTTTCAACGCTGGCATTAAGTGTCAGAGAGAGGGCATCCAGAATTTCCTGAATCGGAATCTGGGGAGAAAATGTACCAGTGACGGTTTCATTTATGAGGGAAGGGTCAACGTCAACATGGACATTGCGGCTATTTGAGATGAGGACAGCAGCCTTTCGCATTGACGTATTTCTGAGAAAGATAAATCCAGTCCATCTCAATTCGTCTTCAAGGTTAACGGCAGTAGATGGGCTTGGAGCAGATCCGTGTACTACATCAGTCATCTGACCGGGTAAGAGCGTCACACTTCGTGACGGTGTATCATTGGAGGCAACCTTTACTCGCCCACTTTCAAGAATTACTTGCGTAATATCATTCATAGAACGCATTGCAAACCTTGTTCCAAGAACTTGAACGATCGCTTCGTCAGTGCGAACGATAAATTGATCTGGTTTATGGGTAATATCAAAGAATGCCCTACCTGTCAATTCTACGGAACGCCCAAATTGTTCATCATCATATTTGAGAGTTGCAGGTCCACTTATATGAGCGAAGGAGCTGTCGGGTAATTGGACTGATTGATAATCACCAGGGTCAACAACTACCATATGAAGTGCAGACTCTCTCTGTGTTAATAAGAAAAGAGTGGCAAAGAGAGTCACGGACACAATGGCGATGACTGCAGCAATTCTATACATCACTGCAGGAAGAACAAAGATATTCTGATGTGATTCAGCTTCCCAGCATTCAAGAAAAGCCTCGCGATCAAGATTGACCTGCTCGGTAACCGTAGTCAAACCTGGATGGGAGCTGATAACTGTATCAAGATGTTTCCATTGATGACTCACAGTGGAAGCCTCATCATGACTTAAATCATCTGCGTGCCCCTGCGCTGCTAGCGCATAGAGCACCAAGTCTTGTGTGGGTGGCAAATCATGTCGAATATTGGATCGTACTTGGAGCCATCCAATATAGGAGCGCGCAAGTTCAGCATCTGACTCTAATGCAGTGACGAGTGCCTCCTTTTGCTCAGAAGTAATTTCTTCGTCGCAAATAACCTTTTTAAGTATGTCGTGAGGATTCATGATATAAGAAACCTATGGGTAAGACGCACTATAGTTTCAAGAAGTAACATATCAGTCAACAAATATCGTTCTCATTTTCTCAAATGCTCGTTTGACTTGCATTTTAGCAGCTGTCTCAGTCGTGTCAAGCATTTCGGCAATTTCTTTAAATTTATATCCATGCTCTCGAAGCTCTAATATTCTTCTTGCATGGGGCGTAAGCATAGCGAGGGCTTTTTCTACATCAATCGCATCACCTGATGCGGGGTTGATAAAATCTTTGTTATCTGGCAGAAGTTGCGGTTCGTAGGTTCTTTCTTTAGGGGAATGCCTGCCTCTATAATAATCATGTAACTCAAACATAGCTGCTTTCATAGCGAATGCTTTAAACTTATCCATCTGTTGCAGAGCCTCTAGTCCTGAATTAACCCGAAGTAGCGAACATTGAACTAAGTCATCTACCACCGCCTGATTGCCAAGTTTTCGTTTAAAAAAACTCTCAAAGACCTTGGACAATCGGCCTAGAAGTAAATTTCTTGAGTTTCTTTCTCCCTGTTGCGCACGCCGAACAAGTTTAGGATCAAATTTATTTAGAGCCATTCTTTGATCATTGGTAATCGATGCATCGCCAAGTTAGAAGGGGCATCACTGACTGTAATTAAACCACAGCAATGGTTGGCTATTGTTCAGAAATATCCAGAAGACCAATAACTATAAGGTTTCCCAATAGAATAACATCAATGTTCACCTTCGTGCACAGTTAGCATTAATCTAATTTCTGAAAATGCCGTCAACAATGCCTGATTACGCTTAGATAACCGTTTAACTTAAATGAGGGGCAATGGATTCAAATAACCATCTTTAAGCCGTAGGGAATTATCATATGAAGCTCATGACATTGTCTCAGGCTATCTACTTTTAAAATGCTGATATTGTGAGTAGATGCACGACTATCTACTATACAAAAAAAGCCTCGGAAAAATTCCGAGGCTTTTTTGAAATTATGATAGTATTAAAACAGGTCAAAGACTAAGCGTAAAACATAGGCACGCCCGTTGTAGTCCCATGGCGTACTTTCTGGTCGAATATTTCCTTGGCTACCTGTTTCGTCTGGGTGTGCATCAGGGTAAGTATCAAAAACGTTATCTATACCCAGTGAGAGCCGATAGTTATCAAGAAAACGATAGCCAAACTCTGCATCAACAATAATTGCTGATTCATACTTATCAAGTAAGCTGATACCCGCATTACTGCAAGCGTTACTATTGTTGCGGCATGCAGACCAACCATCAAAGTAATTGATTCTTATCATATGGGTGAATAATCCCTGTGTTTGGCGAAACATTAATACTCCCCGATGCTTAGGATTGAGTTCCTCAGTTTCAAGTACCCGGCGAGGTGTTAGAAGACTAAGTGTAAACGGGCTACTCAATGTACGACCTAAGAAAGAATCAATCTCCTTTGGTTCTGAAAATTTCTCCAGAGTTGTCTGAGTCCAATTCCATGCAAGTGAAGCCTGAGTCCTATTGCCCGTTGCACTCTCTTTATCGTACGCCAATAGAAGATCAATTCCCTGTGTGCGTGTATCAAAATCATTGGAGAAAAACTTCACTTCTTGCAAGTTTTCTACACCACCGAGAAGATTTTCCTCATCCATAATGTCCTGAATTTCTTTGGTAATTGCAATATTACCAGTAAGTGAAATCCGATCTTTCAAGTAAATATCAAAGTAATCAACTGTCAGGGTTAGATCAGAGGAAAGATCCACGATCGTTCCAAAAGTGAAACTAGTCGCTGTTTCTTCGGTCAATTCTTGACCTCCAAGGGCAGCAGAAATTGGGTGAGTAGGGGGAAGTTGTCCAGTTTCAACAAGTTGATCACCATCACCTGAAAGGGCAGTCTGCAATGCCCAGAGATTAGCTTGGCCAGGTGTGGGAGCTCTAAACCCAGTAGAGACTGTGCCTCTTAGACGAAATCCATCAGTTATACGGAACAGAGTGGCCAGTTTACCCGTCAACGTAGATCCAAAGTCTTCATAATAGTTTTCATATCGTGCGGCAACTCCAACTGTCCACTCAGCAGTCACATCTGTCTCAAGGTCAGCATATGCAGAGAAATTCGGACGATTCCAAGTATCTGCAAATCTAGGATTTAGCCCTTGATAGCCATTTGAGCCAACACTAAATCCTTGAGGACCATATTGCCCTACCCTATATGAATCTGGGTCTCCACCTACAGTAGTAAACTGCTCGGTATGCCATTCAAGTCCAAATGCAACGTTCAAGGGTGTCTCAAAAGCAGTGACGCTAACAGGGAGAGATCCAGAAGCAGAGAGTGTCAATTCTTGTTGCTCATAACCGCGTGGCTTAAATGACGTTGGTGTGTCTGGTCCCATAGAAGCATTCACTGTATTGTAGATGAAATAGTTGATATCGCTATTGCCATAGGCAAAACTGAAATCCCACCGAAAGCCATCATCTGCTCCGCCCCGAACACCAGCCGTAGCGCTTAAGTCATAAATGTCAGCACCAAAGCGAGGGGTGAATCCGCCAGGGAATAGCTCGTTAAAGAGGAAACATTGATCTTTATACTGAGAAATAAAACTATTGACCGTTGCAAAATCTGCATCTAAGCTCGGAACAACTTCACTACACACTATGTCATCATTTTCATTGAGATCTGCAACTGCTCGAACAGTACCGTTTCTATATACCGCACTTCTTGCACTTGATGTACCAGGAGCTCGAAAATAAAAACCACCTTCGGAAGTTCGACTACCATATCCACCAAAGGCATAAACATGAAGATTTTCGCTTATATCAAATCCAGCGTTCACAAAGCTGATAATTGAATTACTCACATGAGGACTTCCCCATATCTGTGCGGGATTATTTACTGGATACCCTCGGTCAATTAATGCACTTTCGTCACGTCGTAGCCCACTACGAATCGTGGGATTTGAATCACGGTATTCAAGGCTAAGATTTAAGAATCCATTCTGGGTTAGGGGAAGTCCTAAATTAGCTGCTGCAAGTATATTTGCTCCAATTCCAGTAGAGGCATGTTCTGATAGATTACCCTTACCCTCTGATGCACTCACACCTGCAAGATTAATCACTCCCCCAGAGGCATACTGTCCAGCCTGCATACGTACATGCAAACCCTGGTTATTATTACGCAGCCGCATATTAAATACTCCAGCAACCGCATCGGCTCCATACTGAGCAGCAGCACCGTCTCTTAGAACCTCAACTTGCTGAAGTGCAATACTGGGAATCATATTAATATCAGCACCTTGAGATCCCGTATTAAGAGAGCTACCTAATAAGGCTAGTGATGCTGAGCGATGACGGCGTTTACCATTAACCAAAACCACCACATTGTCAGGAGAAAGACCGCGAAGTGTTATTGGCCTAACTAAGGTCGCTTCGTCATCAATTCCATGACGTTGTACATTGAATGATGGAATCTGAGTACGCAGAATTTCGTCAATGTCCGAGCTAGTTTGGGATGCCAAATCTGTAGGTCCAAATACATCCACAGGTACAGCAGAATCTTTAACCAATCGAGGCAAACGACGGGATCCAACCACAACGAGATCTTCCAATTGTACGACATCAATTGACATTCTAACATCCAACTGACTCATACCTTCAGTGACAGTAATCTCCTCAGAAATGTATCCAATAAATGAAAAAACAAGGACGCTTCCGACATCAGGTACTAAAAGCGAATACATGCCTTCAGTATCAGTGGTAGTGCCAAATGTTGTTCCTTGAACAAGAACTTGAACACCTGGTATCGCTAAGTCCGATTGGTCATCTAAAACTGTACCACTAATCTCTACTTGGGCAGAAGAAAGAGGAACGAAGAAAACGCCTAATGAAATAAAAATAATTGTAGCTAAATTTTTCATAATATATAATGTTATTGATTTAATGCAACACTCATTATAGATTAAATAATTGAATATGATTGATAAGTCTAATAGCGACTATCAAAAATTGACCATCATATTAATTATATCCATAGATAGATTGCGCAAATTTTCAGAGCATACGAAATATAAGGTAAAAATGATTCAATTGTTTAAGGAGATACTAAAATATGGTAATTGATTGTCAAATGTAACCTCCTCTATAACTAAGGCATTTAGACATATAAATTTCTGGTTCTTTCACAAATCGTGAGAGAGCCCCCTGATTAAAACAGAAGAAAACAATAGCAACACTGAAATTTTCAAAATTGTTGTACCCTCCATTGAAGTTTTGATCTCTTGGATTTTCCCTCATTATCTACGCTTTCATGTTGGACGGCGGGGACGGACGGCGGGGTTGTTTCAAATCTTGTTGAAACTTCCATTTTGCGGCTGGTAGGTATAGCGT